>CABSEG010000007.1 GCA_902476645.1 uncultured Lachnospiraceae bacterium
AAAGCATCTGGCAGGCCAGAGCAGCCTATGAGGCTTTGACAGAGACTCAGAAGCAGTTGGTGGAAAATCTGGCAGATCTGGAAAATGCGGAAGCAGTCTATGAAAAGCTTCTGGAGGAAGAAAATGCCTATCAGCAGGACAAAAAGGCGGCGGATGCAGTCCAAAATCAGATTGACGCCATTGGCACAGTGACCCTGGAGAAGGGAGAACAGATACAGCAGGCCAGAGCAGCCTATGAAGCTTTGACAGAGACCCAGAAGGAGATGGTGGATAACCTGCAGTTCCTGATCAATGCAGAGCTTCACTATCAGCTTCTGATCCACGAAGAGATCGACACCACGATTTTGCAGGCGGCCATCGAAGCGGCTCAGAAGCTGGACGAGGAAACGTACACGGAAGAATCCTTTGCACAGCTGAAGGATGCCCTGGAGGCTGCAAAGGAGGCCAACCTGGAGAATCAGGAAGAGATTGACCAGGCAGTGGAGAGGCTGCTGGAGGCTATCTGTCAGCTAAAGGTGAAAGAGCCTCAGATGCCTCAGAGAGAATCAGCCGATCTAACGGCGCTGCAGGAAGCCATCGGGCTGGCAGAGCAGGTGGATGACGGGAAGTATACGGCAGCTTCTGTGCAGACGCTGGACTATGTACTGGCAGCTGCCAGGGAACTGATTCTTTCTAATCCCACAAGGGAACTGCAATCCCTGGTAGACCGGATGAACGAAAGTCTGAGAAAGGCCATAGATCACTTGCAGCTGCTGCCTGCGTCAGAGGCAGTTCCGGAAGAAGAGGCCAAGGATAACAATCAGAATCAGACAGAAGGGACAACACCTCAGGGCCAGAGTCCGGATACGGAAAACCAGGACGGCCAGCAGACTTCCGGAGCAAAGCTGAAAAAGGGAGAGGTGTATAAGGTCGGAAAGCTATACTACAAGGTGCTCTCTGACGGGAAGGTTTCTGTGCTGAAACCGGCAAAAAAGACTGATACATCTGTTACGATTCCGGCAACCGTGAAAATAAACGGTATCACCTGCAAGGTAACGGAAATTTCAAAAAAAGCATTCAAAGACAATAAAAAGCTCCGAAAGGTTACCATTGGTTCCCATGTGGAGAAGATCGGAAAGAAAGCTTTCTATGGAGACAGAAATCTGAAGCATGTGGTGATTAAATCTAAGAAGCTGAAAAAGGCTTATCCGGGAAGCATGAAGGGGATCTCCCCCAAGGCGGTCATCCGGGTGCCCAAAGGAAAGGTCAAGGGATATAAGAAGCTGTTTTCCATCAAGGGAAATAAGATTACTGTGAAGGCGAGATAGGAACAGTGGAAGGAGGAACTATGAGAGGAAGAAGATTTTTGTCCATACTCCTGACCCTATGTATGCTGTTTACCGGGCTGATGCCAGGTATGACGGCAGAAGCGCGGCATACAGGGCAGCAGACGCAGGTTCAGGCCGGTGAGACAGTTATTGACGTAACTGATTTTGGAGCAGACCCAACGGGAATCCAAGACAGTGCTCAGGCAATCATCCGGGCGGTGGAAAAGGCGAAAGAGGCAGAAGGACCCACCGTGATCAATTTCCCGGAGGGAGAGTATCAGATATATCCCGATAAAGCCCAAGAGCGGGAGCTTTACATTTCCAATACGGTGGGGGCAGACCAGGCCTATAAGAT
The DNA here is from genome assembly GCA_902476645.1 of uncultured Lachnospiraceae bacterium. GTDB lineage: Bacteria > Bacillota > Clostridia > Lachnospirales > Lachnospiraceae > CABSEG01. The sequence goes on from CABSEG010000007.1 coordinate 1,663, forward strand.
GAAAAAGATCGGGATTTTGCTGGAAGATATGGAAAACGTCACTGTGGAGGGAAACGGCTCTTTGTTTCTTTTCCACGGGAAGATGACAACCTTTGCGGCAATCCGCTGCAAAAATGTAAAGTTTCAAAATTTCAGCGTGGATTTCCAGGTGCCTACGGTGGTGGACATCACGGTAGAAGCTGTGGAGGGAAACAGCGCAACGGTGTACATTCCTGAATGCTACAATTATGAGATCGACGGTACCAGCATCGTCTGGAAGAGTGATGTAAGCCCCTATACGGGACAGACCTACTGGACCGGCAGAAATGGTTTTAATTATACTCAGATCTACGATCTGAAGACCGGGCTGACTTTAAGAGGAAGCAATCCGCTGTTTTCCGGAGTATCCTCCATAGAGGATCTGGGGAATCACCGGGTAAGATTTCAGTATGGCAGCATCAGCAGCGCCATCCAGCCGGGCCTGTGCTATCAGATGCGTCCCACGGTTCGGGATCATGCGGGTACCTTCTTCTGGCAGGATCAAAATGTGGAGCTTACGAATCTGAATATCCATTTTTTGCACGGTTTCGGTATGGTGGGCCAGAGCACAGAAAACGTGCATCTGAATGGGGTGCGCTTTGAAGTGCCTGAGGGAAGCGGAAGAACCACAGCCGGGTATGCGGATTTTATCCAGATGTCCGGCTGCAAGGGGGAGATCCGGATGGAAAACTGCAGCTTTTCCAATCCCCATGACGATCCCATCAACATCCACGGCACCTTCCTGCAGGTGGTGGAGCGGATTTCACCCAATCAGTTTAAGGTGCGCTACATGCACAATGAGACAGCTGGATTCCCCAATTTCTTTGTGGGAGACCAGGTGGAATTTATGACCCAGGGAAACATGATCCCGGTGGAAAATTCAGTGGCCACGGTGACGGAGGTGTCCGGCCCCACGGGAGAAAGCGGCGCGTCCGAAAGTGGAACCGGCAGCCTGACAGATATTGTGATTACTCTGGACCGGGATATGCCGGAGGAGATCCAGGCGGGCACCCATGTGGTGGAAAATATCACCTATACCCCCAGCGTGGTGATCGAAAACAATCTGTTTAAAGAGACGCCCACCAGGGGCATTCTGGTCACTACCAGAAAAAAGGTGGAGATCAGAAACAATGAATTTGACGGTATGGGCATGGCAGCAATCTATATCTCCAACGATGCCCAGGGCTGGTATGAATCTGGTCCGGTTCGGGATGTGGTGATTGAAGATAATGTATTCAGGCGTTGCAGTTATCAGACAGGCGCTCCTGTGATCTTTGTGGAACCCACCAATCCCACTGTATCCACAGAGCAAACCGTCCACGAAAACATAGCGATTCAGAACAATACGTTCTATATGGAAGACAACCAGGTGCTAAACGCCAAAAGCGTAAAAAATCTGTCCTTTACCGGAAACCGCATCTACCGCTATGATCCGAATGTGCGTCTGAACCTGGAAGCGGAGCAGACGCAGCTTCAGGTGGGAGAGGCCCTTTCTTTAAATCCTCAGGCAGAAGCCACATCCTTAAACAGCAACCTGTTTTCCTTTAACGGCTGTAAGGAGGTATCTCTGGAAGGAAATCTTTACGATGGAGGACTGAAGAAAAACGTTTCTATCTCCAATATGGATTCTGGGGAAGTGGCCCAGCAAGAGGAAGAAGGGCTGGTCATAAACGGCGGAGAGAATCAAACTTCAGAGGTTGGAACCCTCACCTATGAGAGCAGCGACGAGAGCGTACTTACCGTATCTTCCTCAGGTATTGTACGGGCCGTGGGAGAGGGAAACGCTAGTATTGTTCTTGTCAGTACCGTGGGAGGCAGGCGTTTTACCTCTGATCCTGTGACGTTCACCGTGACGGCGGGACAAATGGAAAATCAGCCAGAGAGCGTGACGATAACGTCAGATACAGAAACCGTAACCGAACTGGGAGCGCAGGTGTCCTACCAGGCGCAGGTATTGCCTGAAAGCGCGGAAAGCCAGATAAGCTGGAGTGTGCAGGATCCGGTGACCGGTGAGGAAAGCGCTCATGCAGAGATTGATGAAAACGGACAGCTGACGGCTCTGTCCAATGGAGTGGTGCGGATTACCGCCGCCACCCAAAATGGGCTGGAAGCCTACAAACTCCTGGTGATCCAGGCAGAGGAGGTGACGCTGGGAGACTCCCTGGAAGTGGTAAATGAGAATCCAGACCACTGGAGCATCACCGGAGAGGGGAGAATCCAGATCCAGGCTCATGCCCAGGGACTGTGGGATACCCAGACAGTGCACAACATCATCGTGAGCAGTCCGCAGACGGATCTGACCAATGTGACGGCAACCGTCAGGATGCACGGGAAAACCCAGGCAAACTATGACGAGGCGGGACTGATTTTCTATCAGGACAACGACAATTATGTAACTGCCCAGAGAAAGCATGGCGGCGGCAGCCCCTATTTAAGCGTGGTTACAGAGAGTGAGCAAAACCCCAGTGAAAACAGCATAACAGACAGCAGCCTGGAGGATATCTGGCTGAAGCTGGAGAAAACGGGGGATAGGGTGATCGGTTCCTACAGTGAGGATGGCAGCCAGTGGACGCCTATCCGGGAAGTCACCAACGCCTCCCTGGGATCCTCTTTCCGGATTGGAATGGTGGCGGGAAGCGGATCTGACTCCGGCACACCCTTTGAATTTTCAGAATTGACGATCAATGGGGTGGACGTACCGCTTACAAAAATCAATCAGGCTCCTAAGGCAGCCCAGGTAACCGCTTCTTATGATCCGGAGACCAAACACATTCTGGCCGGATACGAATACTCGGATGCTCAAAACGATGCCGAGGGAAGGAGCCTGGTGCTCTGGATGGCGGCAGAGGAACAGGAAGGAGCCTATCGCCTGCTGTCCGGAGTGGAAGGAGCGGATATCAGCGCTCCTCAGGAAACGGCAGGGCGCTATGTAAAGGCAGTGGTAATTCCACAAGATCTGGCAGGCATGTACGGCGCGCCGGTTGTGGGAGAGTCCGTCTTTGTGGAAGAAGCGGGAGACGTTGGAAAGCCTCTGGCCAATACGCAGACAAAGCTTCAGTCCGCATCCTTTAACGGTGTGGACGGATTTGCAGCCTTTGATCCCCAGGTAAACAGCTATCTGACCAGAGCATCCAGTGAGCAAAAAGAGATTCAGGCATCTTTTGGGGCAAAAGACAGACAGGCCACTCTGGAGGTATCTTTAAATGGGAAGGTGCAGATCCCATGGAGCGATCAAGTTTCAGAGACGAAAGACCTTACCCTGAAATTGCTGCCGGGATGGAATGTGATCGAGGCAAAGGTGCTTGCCGCAGACGGAGAGACCAGGGAGGTCTACCGTTTTGTGATCATGCGCCAGGGCTATGACGAAAAGACCCTGCAGGGAATCCGGTTAAATGGAGAACTGCTGGAAGGCTTTGATGCGGAGCAGACAACCTATGTCTACCTTGCTCCAAGGGGAAGTGAGAGCATAGAAGTGGAGGCTGTGGGGGCCCATGAGAGCGCCCGGGTCGCTATTTTTGCCGGAGACTTTGCTTCCTGGGAGAGCCGGGGGACGGTGCCCTTAAAGCCAGGTTCCAATCAGATACAAATCCGGGTAAGGCCAGACGTATTTGCCCCGGATAATCTTTACCAGATTTTGGTGAAGGTGCCTTCGGATGCCAATGGAAATCTGGAGCGTGTGGAGCTTGGGTCCGGCGTAACCCTTACGGAAACATTCCGGCCGGAACATACAGATTATACGGGCGAGGCTACAAAGAAGCGCATCCCGGTCACTTTTACGGCGGAAGAAGCACAGGCCAGGATCGCGGTTACGGCAGGAAAGCGAAAACTGGGTGAGGGGACGGGTTCTGTCAAGACAGAGCTTCCCATCCACTTGGGCGTCAACGAAATTTTGATTACCGTCACATCCCCGGATCAGACGGTCAGCAGGGAATACCGACTGCATTTGAACGGAAAGGAGAGCGTGTACCTGTCTGATCTGAATTATGATGCCAGTCAGTCCTCTTCCGGCTATGGCGTGGTGGCAAACAGAGACCTGAGTACGGATGGAAATCCATTGACTCTGCTGGATGAACAGGGAGCTTTGGTGACGTTTGAAAAAGGCGTTGGCACCCATGCGGAGGCATCCTTAGTCTATGATATCAAAGAACTGGGCTTTGAAACCTTCTCCACATACCTGGGCATTGACCAGGAGATAACGGACAAGTCTCAGCCGGATGTGGTATTCCAGATTTATGTGGATGAAAACCTGTGTTATGAAAGTGATGTGATGACGGGAACAACGCCCATGGCATTTGCAGAGGTCTCTGTGAAGGATGCCTCCACGTTGCGGCTGGTGGCAAAGCAGCTTACTTATAATTACAGCGACCACGTGGATTTTGCGGATGCCAGGTTTACCACAGGATTGGAAGAGGAAAAAGAAATATACCAGGTGAGATACAAGGCAACTCCCGCCTATGGAGGAGAGACCAAAGCCCTCTATGAGGATAAGGAGGATACATCCGGAGCTTTCCAGGCAGAGGAGGGAACTCAGATTACGCTGATCGCCCAGGCTGCGGACGGTTACCGCTTTGCAGGCTGGTATCAGGAGAATGGAGCTAAGGTTTCTCTTCAGGAGGAGTATATCATCCGTTCCCTGAACAAAAATGCATCCTATGAGGCCAGATTCGAGCGTACAAGTACACCTTCAGAATCTTATACCATCCGTTATGAAGCGACGGCGGGAGGAACGGTCAAAGGAAGCCTAAATGGCGCGGAAGATACCACAGGCAGCATCCGGGCAGAAGAAGGGAGCCTGGTAACCTTAAGCGCCCAGGCAGAAGAAGGATGCCGCTTTGTGGGCTGGTATGACCAGGATGGAAAGAAAGTATCCGGCAGCAGCGTGTTTACGATTCGCTCCGTCTGGAAAGACGGCTTCTACCAGGCAAGATTTGAAGAGTCTGTACCGGCTCCCAGGATGATCACGATTCGTTATCAGTCGCAGCTGCCCACACTGGCGCCTGTGAAGGCTGCCTATGAGGGGCTTACGGATACCGACGGGGAAATCCGCGTACCAGAAAAAACCGGTGTGACCCTGACGGTGATGCCGGCGGCGGGCTACCGCTTTGCAGGCTGGTATAATCAGGAAGGAACGCAGGTATCCGAACAGCTATCCTATACCATGGAAGCGGCGAAGGATGATACCCTGACCGCCAGATTTGAGCGGGAATGGACGCCTGTTGCGGAAAAATACACCATTTTGGCAATGACCGATACTCCGGGAGGAACAGTGGATGGCTCTGTCACCGTAGAAAAAGGCGGTTCGGTGACCCTGACCGCCACGGTAAATGAGGGATACGAGTTCGCAGGCTGGTTCCGGGACGGGAAAAAGCTCTCGGATATGTTGACCCTGACCGTGACAAAAGTCAGTCAGGATGCCGTCTATGTGGCCAGATTTACAAAGAAGACCGTTCAGGAACCCCAGGCAGATTCACCCCAGGGACAAAATCCCCAGACGCAGCCCCCGGTACAGGCGGATGACGAGCCGGGAAGCCAGGCAGAGGAGCAAAAGGTTCAAAAGCCTGCCAGACCCGTCTTAAGTCGGAGGAAAAAGGGAAAATCATCCGTAATCTTAAAATGGAAGTGTAAAGGCAAGGTTCAGGGATTCCAGATTCAGAGAAAGACGGGAAAAGGCTCTTATAAAACCATCCGGAATCTTTCCGGCAAGAAGCGTTCCTGGAAAGCCACGGGCCTGAAGAAAGGAAAGATTTACCGCTTCCGCATTCGCTCTTATCGAAAAGCGAATGGAAAGAAAGTATACAGCAGGTATTCAAAAGAGATTCGCGTGAAAATGAAGTAATAGAAGAACAAAAAGCGGCGCAGGCGGGCAGAGAGTCGGGGAGATTCTCGCCCGTCTGTGAAATTTTGGGCAGCCCACTATGCTGGACAATACTTCCCAAATAAGGTAAGATAGAAATATTGGATTGTATGGGAGGGATTGGATGAAGAAATGGATCTTGGCTGCCTCAGGCACGCTTTTGGTGGCAGCGATTGCCGCCGCCGGCGTCTTTTTTTACCTGCGCAGGGACGCCAAAACCACCGGGGAAGAAACGTTAGTCTATTATACGATCGGAAAGGAAGACGAAGACCTTGAGAAAGTGAATGAAAGCTTAAACCAGTTGCTTTCCAAGCGCTATGGATTTAAAGTGGATTACCGGAAGGTGGACTGGAATATCTATGGTGATCAGATTACAGATGCCATCAATTTGAATAAAGAGATGGATGTGGTATTTGCCTCCAGCGTACAACAGGGAAATTATAAGGAAAATGCCAAGAAGGGCGTTTGGTATCCGCTGGATGACTTTTTGGCGGGGGAAGGAAAAGAGCTTTATGAGGCAATCCCGGAAATTTTGTGGGAGGGAGCCAAGGTAAACGGGCACATCTACGGAGTTCCCACCAGCAAGGAGCTGGCTGCGGCAGAGCAGTGGATGTATGCGAAAGAGTTGGTGGACAAGTATGATATTGACATTGACAGCCTCAACCGAATCGAAGATTTGGAGCCGGTATTCGCTCTGATTAAGAAAAATGAACCGGAGTATACGGTGATGGAATTGAATCAGTATTCCAATAACTTTTTTGCGGCAGACGGCTATGAGTACATTCTGGACTATCAGATTCCTTTGATGGTCAATGCGGAAGATGAAAACGTGGAGCTGGTGAATATCCTGGAGACAGAACTTGGTGAGCAGGTTCTGGAAACATTGCGCAGATATTATCTGGCAGGATATATCAATCAGGACGCGCCGATCCGGGAAAGTCAGACTCTGCAAAAGGGAGAGAAGGTCTTTTGGAGGCAGGCTTCCGGCGGGCCCTATGCCCAGTTGGACTGGTCTTTGCAGAGAGGATACGAGGTAGTGGCCAGTATGATTGGTCCAAGTATAATTACAACAGGCTCCCTCAATGGAGCTTACATGTGTGTGTCTTCCTCCAGCGATAATCCGGAACTGGCCTGCCGGTTTCTGGAGGCGGTGAACACAGATAAGGACGTTCGGAATATGTTAAATTATGGCATTGAGGGAGAGCATTATTCGCTGAATGAGGACGGACAGGTAGTACTGAAAAAGGACACCTACTCAGGAATTGCCTATACCCAGGGAAATTACTTTTTGCTCTACACCAGGGAGGATCAGCCTAAGGACTTATGGGAACAGTTCCAAAAATTCAATGAATCCGCCATCCCCTCCCAAGTGCTTCTTTTTGAACCGGATTTATCCTCCATAGAGGATGAGATTGAGGCAGTCCGAAAGGTATCTGAGAGGTATTATCCTGCCCTGATGACAGGAAGCGTGGATGTGAAAAAATATCTGCCGGAGTACAAAAAGGAACTAAAACAGGCGGGAATTGATATCATCAAGGAAGAGCTGCAAAGGCAGCTTCGAGAGTGGAAGGACCATGAAGGAGATTCAGAAAAATAGAAGTGCTGCGGAAGCTTTCCAAGAAAAGCGCCAGACTTCCCCAAGGTTTTGGTATGGAACCCTGACGGCGGTGGCTTTGATCTTAATCTGGATTCTGTTTTGCATTGGCATTTTTGTATGGCAGATGTATCAGATGAAAGATGGGGCGGCACGGGAATTTGAAAATTTCCATAAAACGCTGCTTCGGGTGGAGAGCCAGTGCAGCGAGCAGGTGAAAGGAATATACAATGAGCCCGGTCTTTTGCAGGACTTTTGGCTTTTTTGGAATAACAGTATAGACGGGTATATGGCAAAAAGGCTGGATGTAACCCGACAGGCAGAAGAAGCCAGCTTTCCGGAATATATGAATAAATTTATTACAGAATATCAGGAGATCTGCCAAAAGATTTTTTTTGTGACCGCCAATGCGGTCTATTCTCTTCAGATGCAGCCCAACGGAGGAGGCGGAGCCTATTCTTACAATGTCTCCTACAGCCAATATATGGAGGAATGCCAGAGAGGAACCGGGGGATATCCCATTTTTGTGAATGTACAGGATATTGAGGACAGAAAAATCAATGTGGGCAGAATGGTGTTTCTCTGTGATTATGAATACCTGCTTGGGAATCTGAAGGAGGCTCCAGGGGATTATATGATCCTGGAAAAAGGCAACATTCAGGAAACCTTTGGAGAATCCCAAGAGGAGATAGATACGATGAGTTCCTGGATTTACCGGGAATTTTTTGAGTGTAAAGATCATCATAATTACATACAGATGGGCTTTCGGGTTGGCACGATCGTTAGAAAATGTATGCCCTATGTTCTGATGGGCACATGTTTTATAGGCCTGATCGCATGGTTGATGCAGGGTCAGATCCGGAGAATAAACAGGAGTAATGAAGAGTTTTTAGACAGGTTTATCCACACCATCCGTCTGGCGAAGGAAGGAACATTCTCCCCGGTGGAACTGGGAGAGCGAAAGGATACCTACGCTATGCTGGCCAGTGAAATCAACGAGATGATTGTCAATTTGGATCTGCATATTAAGGAAGAGTATCTTTTGAAAATCAAGCAGCAAGAGACAGAGATGAAGGCCCTGCTCTATCAGATCAATCCCCATTTCTTGTACAATACCCTGGAAATTATCCGGGCTCAGGCCAGTATGCAGAGGGATGAGGGGGTTGCAGACGCCCTTTTTGATCTGGGAAGTATGTACCGGCTTTTGGTAAAGCTGGGAAACGTAATTACACTAAAGCAGGAGTTGTCTCTTTTGACCCACTATCTGAATATTATGGAAATCGGTCATCAGGACAATTTTTACTATGAAGTGGATGTAGAAGAAGGACTTATGGAGATGGAGACTGTGAAATTCTGGCTTCAGCCTCTGGCGGAGAATTATTTTGTACACGGGTATGACAGCGCGCGCGAGTGGAATCTTTTCATGGTACAGGGCCGAAAGGAGGCGACGGGGATACGGCTGCGCATCTTTGATAACGGGAAAGGAATGGGAGAAGATGCCTTAAAAGAGCTGAACCGGGAATTGAATCAGCAGCAGGAAGCGCCCAAAAGCCACATTGGTCTGAAAAATGTTTGTATGAGGCTACGTTATTTTTATCGGGAAAAGATCCATATTACGGTGTGCGCAAATGTACCGAGGGGATTTTGCATTGACCTTTTCATACAGGAGGGGAGTGAAGAAGATGTATAAGTTGTTACTGGTAGACGATGAAAAGCAGATTACCGAGGGGTTAAAGTGCCTTTTAGACTGGAATGAATTTCAGATTACCCAGATCAAAACGGCAAACTCCTATGAGGAAGCGCTGGAGATTGGAGCTATATACAAGCCTGATATCGCCATTCTGGATGTGCGGATCCGTAACAAATACGGTTTTGATTTACACCGGGAATTAAAAGAACAGCAGCCAGAGCTTTGCAGTATTATGATCAGCGGCTATGATGAATTTGAATATGTGCGAAAGGCCATGCGCCAGGGTGTGGTAGACTATCTGTTAAAGCCCATTGACAGGAGAGAGCTGAAAAAGACACTCGAAAAGCTGATTGTGGAAAGACTGCACGGGGAGCTGAAGCAAGCTGAGAACGGAGAGTGTTATGATGAGGCCTTGCAGATGAATCTGCACGACTTAAGCAGACTGGTACAAAAGATCATCGCCGTGGTCCATGAGGATTACGGTAAGAGCCTGAACCTGACGGTTTTGGCAGAGGATATGGAGGTGAGCAGCGGCTATCTGGGAAAGCTTTTTTTGCGGGAGACCAATATGAAGTTTTCACAGTATTTGATGCAGTATCGCATGAAGATCGCAAAAGAGCTGATTGAGAACACAGATGAAAAGATTTCCTATATTGCCCAGAAGGTGGGATACACCAATATGAACTACTTTTATACGCATTTTCAGAATTGCTATCAGAAATCCCCCAAGGAGTTTCGGGATGAGAAATAGGAAACGCTTCTACTCACATTTCCTGCGGCATTCCTCCTCCTTGATCTCTACCAGGACGATATCCGTTCCAATCTGAGTGATACACCTCCAGGGAATCACATATTCTGTATCACGCCCTAAAAAAGAGCAGAGCTTACCTGGCCCCGGGATGATGATGGCTAGGATATGACCGGTACAAGGATCAAATTCCATATCGCTGACACAGCCGAGGACGGTGCAGGTGCAGACGTTGATGACTTCTTTTTGACGAAGATCGAAAAAACGCATGGAGGTTTCCTTCCTGGTTCAGGATTTCTTATCCTATTATATGTAAAAAACCGGGAAAAAGAACCTGCACCGATTGACAGCAGGCATTTCATTGGCTATACTCCAAGTAGAGTAGAGGAGGTATGAATCATGAAGTGTCCGTTTTGTAACCAGGATAATACTAGAGTGGTGGATTCCAGACCTGCGGATGACAATTGCTCCATTCGGCGCAGGCGCTTGTGCGATGAATGCGGAAAGCGATTTACCACCTATGAGAAGGTGGAGACCATTCCTTTGATTGTGATCAAAAAGGACAGGACGAGAGAGCAATACGATCGTTCTAAAATTGAGGCGGGCGTTTTAAGGGCTTGTTATAAACGGCCCATTCCGGTACAGAAAATTCATGAGATGATTGACCGTGTGGAGACAGCTCTGTTTAACCGGGAGGATCGGGAGATCGAAAGTAAAGTGATCGGTGAGATGGTCATGGATCAGCTTAAGGATCTGGAGGCAGTGGCCTATGTCCGGTTTGCCTCTGTATACCGGGAATTTAAAGACGTCAACACGTTTATGGATGAACTGAAAAAAATCCTGAATTAGCAGGTGCCAGGCTTTTGCTTGGCCTTTTTCTTTTGCCCTTTTTCGACAGAAAATTCCGGGGGATGGTTGCATGAGATCAACCGATAGTGTTATACTGAAACAATAACAACCAATGAGAGATATGCAGGTGAACAGTTTGAAAAGAAGAATCGAACAATTATTAAATGGAATATTTGAATATGAAGCCCCTGAACTTAAGCTTTCCACGAAACAGATCGACTTAAAAGTGCGAAAAGGGGATCGCTACCGGGGCAGTTTTGAGATAGAGAGTACAACCAGAAAAAAGGTAAAAGGTTTTCTGTATGCCTCCGGTACCAGGATGGCCTATGGCCCCTCCAGTTTTTCCAGCCTTCAGGAGAAAATTACCTTTGAATTTGATTCCGCGGGGCTTCAGGAAGGGGATGTATCAGAGGGAGCCTTTACCGTTTGTTCCAATGTGGGAGAGTACCAAATTCCCTATCGGGTGACGATTCTGGCAGGAGGGACGAAGGAGGCGAAAGAACAGGCGGAGAATCTGGAGGATTTTGCGGTTTTGGCTAAGGCAGACTTTCAGAAGGCTTATGTAGCTTTTGTATCCCAAGGATTTCGGAAGATGTTAAGCAGAAAGGAGCGGGATCTTTTACCTCTCTACGACGGCCTGATGAAGTCTTCCTTAAGTTATCGTACTTTGGAAGAATTTTTGATCGGCGCTGGAAAGAAAGAGCCGGTGAGCATCACTATGGAGCGTACCTGCGATACCTTTTTAAACCTTACCCAGCCCACCAGAGAGTCCGTGGCACTGACAAAAAGCACCTGGGGATTTTTGCGTCTGGATATCTCCTCAGATGCAGAGTTTCTGAAGGTGGAGCGTCAGGTGGTAACTGCGGATGAATTTATTGGAAGCACTTATACCCTGGATTATGTGATTGACACCGAGGCGCTTCACAGGGGACGCAATTACGGCAGGATATTCCTGAAAAGTCCGTTTCATACCTGGGAATATGTGGTGACGGTATGTCAGGAAGAACGTAAGCCGGGGCTTAGGCTGTTACCCGCACAGCACAGGGAAGTGGGAAGGATTCTGGAGTACTATGTTGACTTTCGGCTGAAGAGAAAGAATATTCATGAATGGCTAAACTTATCCCAGGAAGCCCTGGATCGGTATCACAAGGCAGGGGGAACAAATCCCATGATGGAACTGTTCCAGGCTCAGCTTTATTTTGCGGCAGATCGGGCGGATGAGGGGTGCCTTTTATTGAATGAGCTGGATCAGCATAAAGAGAAGCTGGAGGCGCCGGAGGCCTATGGATATTATCTGTATCTAACTACCTTCTATAATAAAGACCCCAAATATGTGGACTATGTGGAGGAACAGATGGAGGGTCTGTTGATGCAGCACCAGGATAATTGGAAGCTGCAATGGTTTCTTCTTTATCTCAGAGACACCTACAGACAGCACCCGGCCAGAAAGCTGGAAGCGATCCAGAGACAGTATCTCTATGGCTGTAGCAGCCGTATCATGTATTTGGAGGCTTATTTTGTACTGGAAAAATTTCCGATGCTTTTAAAGCGTTTGGAGGCCTTTGAACTACAGGTACTGGGATTTATCTGCAGGCAGGATCTGATGAGCAAAGAAATCTCCATGCAGATTTCAGACCTGGCGGGAAGATACCAGGAATATTCTGATAAGCTGTTTGAGATTTTGAACTGCTGCTATGAGAAGTATCCAACGAGGGCCTTGCTTCAGGCCATTTGCAGCATTTTAATTAAAGCTCATAAAACCGGATCGGAATATTTTTCCTGGTATGAAAAAGGAGTGGAGGCAGATCTGCGGGTGACCGGACTGTACGAATACTATGTGGAGTCCATGGACGGCAGCTATACAGGCCCTCTTCCCAAGATGATACGGATGTATTTTTCCTATCAGAATACACTGAGCTATCAGAAAAAGGCCTGTGTCTACGCCAATGTGATTCGAAACCGGGTGGAAGATCCCAAGACATATCAGACCTATCGGCCGGCCATTGAAAAATTCATGCTGGATCAATTAAAGGCATGCAGAGTCAATCAGGACTTGGCATTAATCTACCGGACCTTTCTGAATAAGGGGATGCTCAACCGCAGGCTGGCGGACTGTCTTGTGAAGGTGCTCTTTACCTATGAAATCCAGTGTAAGGTTCCAATGATCCGGCAGGCAGCGGTCTTTCACAGCGCTTTGAAACAGGAACAGTGCGTGAGCCTGAATGAGGGAAAGGCTAATGTGCAGCTTTATACAGGGGATTATCAGATCCTCCTGATTGACGAAGAGGAAAACCGCTACGCCAGACCCAAGGATTATGAGCTGGTGCGTCTTTTGGAGGATGAGGAGTTACTTGGATATTGCAGGGAGTTGTCGCCTTCCAGTCCCGGGATGATCCTGCATGAATGTGGTCAGATCCGGGAGCGTCAGCCTATTAACGCACAGCATATGGAAAGCTTCTGGAATTTGCTTTCTCTGGAGGATGTGAAGGAAAGCTGTAAAGAACAGGTTAGACAGAGTCTGCTGGATTACTATTATAAAAATCAGGCAGAACCTACTCTTTATGAGTTTTTGCACAGAATCGACTATGGACTGTTTATCAAAACGGATAAACGGAAACTGGTGGAGCTTCTGGCAGCGGAAGGAATGTGCAGGGAAGCCTTTGAGCTTTTGAAAATTTACGGGCCGGAACAGGTGGGAACGATTGCACTGGTTCGCATTTGCAGCAGAACCATACTGGATCGGGAAGATGCCCAGGATGAGATGCTGACAGCTCTATGTCACTGTTGCTTTGAACAGGGTAAATATGACGAAACGGTGTTGACGTATTTGCTTCACTATTACGATGGCCCTATTGAGCAGATGAAAAAGCTTTGGAGAGTCAGCCGTCAGTTCGAGCTGGATGCCTACCGGCTGGAGGAGAAGATTCTTTTAATGGTACTGTTTATGCGGACAGGGGCCGAGGACACAGAGGAAATTTTTGATTCCTACCGCAGGAAGATGGGTAAGAAGAAGTGGTTGGAAGCATATCTGATTTACCGATCCTATGATTATTTTGTAAAAGAAGTATCCGTTAAAAAGCAGGTTTTTGACCAGCTGGAGCGATGGTATGAAAGAGGAGAAGCGTTGGAGGAGGTTTGCAAGCTGGCTCTTCTTCGCTATTACGCTTCCCTGGAAAAGAGGGAAGAAAAACAGGAGGATTGTGTAAGAAAGCTTCTCGAAGAATGTTGCCAGAAGGGTATGTGCTTTTCCTTTTTTCATCGGTTTGGTCCCCATCTGGGGAGAACTTATGGCTTTTGGGATAAGAGCTTTGTAGAATACAGGACAAGGCCGGATGCCTCTGTGAGCATTCGCTACCGGATTGAGCAGGAGTCTGGAGAGGTGACGGCAGAGGGGGCAGAACCCTTAAGAAATCTCTATGAGGGGATTTTTGTCAGGGAAGTGACCCTGTTTCAGGGAGAGATGCTGATCTATCATATCCAGGAAGAAGTGGATGGGAAAATGGAAGAAAAAACGGAGGAAATTCTCATCTGGGAGGGGAACAGTGAAGGAAAAACCACCAGATATGACCTGATCAACCGTCTGGAAAAAGCTCTGGAGTGTAAGGATATGGAACAGGCAAAGCAGGTGACTTTGCGATATCTGGAACAGGAAGCGCTGGCGAAAGAACTGTTCCCCATTGTGTAGGAGGCAGAGATGATTAAAGAGATCAATGACATTCTCGTGGGATTTGACCTTTGCAGGGATTATTCCATGATGAGTTTTTACACCAGGAATCACACAGAGCCCAGGACAGTAAGCAGGGAGCCAGGGGAGAGAAAGTATCAGATCCCAACGCCTAAGGATCTGTTTCCCCTGGTGGAACAAAAGGCAGAGCTGGGGGTGGCCTTGCTCTCCAGCTTTTTTAAGCAGTGTTTTGAGATGCTTGGCGCAGTGGGCGCCTCCCGTAAGATCAGCATCATGGTTACCATGGATAAGGTGCGGGAGGGATGGCCGGATGCCATTATCCAGGCTCTTGGCATGTTGGATATTCCGAGAGAACGGGTTTATCTGCAGGAGCATCTGGAAAGTTTCTATTACTATGTGCTGAATCAGAAAAAAGAACTGTGGAACTATCATGTGGCCATGTTGGAGTATAAGCAAGATCGGGTTACGGGATATGAGATGAGCATAGACAGGAGCACAAAACCGGCCTTCGTGTCCGTAGAAAAACGGTTTCGTCTGTACTTTGATGAAAAGTCCAGAAAGGGCAGATCGGACGGAGAGTGGAAAAAACTCAGAGACCGCCTGTTGCTGGAGCGGGTGCAGGAAATGTTTCAGGACAAGACCTTTTCCAGCGCTTATTTGCTGGGGAAAGAGTTTGAAAAGCCCTGGGCGGAGAAGACCATTGCCTTTCTCTGTAAGAGAAGACACGCTTTTCAGGGAGACAATCTGTTTGTGAAAGGGGCTTGTTACGGGGCCATGGAACGGGCAGGTCTTGTTTCTATGGGAAATTTCCTGTTCAGAGGGCCGAATATGATTGAACATAATGTGGGGATGGAGATGATGGTGCGGGGGATCGATGCCTATCAGCCCATGATCAGTGCGGGAATCAGCAGCTATGCGGCTTTTTATGAGTGTGAATTTCTGCTGAACGGGACAAATGAGGTGGTGTTGGAATCCAGGGATTTGGAGGGCGCGGAGGCTACCCATACGATTACGCTGACGAATCTCCCCAGAAGACCAGAGAGGGCGACCAGGATTCGGATGCAGCTGACCTTTCCCGAAAAGAACCAGTGTCTTGTGCGGCTGGATGATCTGGGATTGGGTGATCTGTATCCCTCCTCCGGTAAACAGTGGGAGACCATCATCGAGTTGTAAAAGGAGTGACAGGAAAGATGAGCGGATATCAATTATGCCAGGTTCGCAGGGCAAAGCACCCTTATTATATAGAAAGTATCAGTACGAATATCTACACAATCGAGGAATTGTGTTTTTATCTGCATCAGAACATTTACTTGATTGACCATACCATCATCAATGAGGCTTTATGCGATTGGATTCGGGATGAGCTTGGCTTGTCCAGACTTTATCGGAAGTTGTATGAGCAGCTGGACAAGGAGGAGGGAATCGGAAATTTTATCCTTCCTATTTTCAAAGAAATCGGCTATCTTACGCTGAAAGAGTTTAAGGAATTACAGGAGAAGATCAACCAGATCGAGGTGCAGCCTGAGGATATCAGGCGGAAGATGAAGGCCGATTATCTGGTAAATTTCCAAAAATATGAAAATGCGATCCATGAGTATCGTCAGATTTTAAAAAGAAGGAATCCGGGCAATGTGGGAATACAATTTTATGCCAGCGTCCTCTCCAACATGGCGGGAGCTTACGCCAGAATGTTTTTATTTCAGGAGGCGGCCCAGTGCCTGTGGGAGTCCTATAGTATGGTGCGTTCGAATGAAGTATATCGGCGCTATCTTGCGGTACTGCCTCTGTATCTGAATCAGGAGGACTATCAAAAGAGACTGGAAGATCTTCGGGTGCCAAAAGAACAGATTGAGAAGATTGAAGGGGCAACCGAAGAGATACGAAACAGGGTAAAAAAAGAGAGGGCCAGTCTGCCTGTAGAACAAACGAAATGCCGAAAGCTTTTAAGGGAGTGGAAGGAAGCTTATCTAAGGGGCACCGGGGCCTGAGTTTGAGTAACATGGAGCCGGAATCGGAAAGGCGCTGTAGCGGTTGACAGTTGGCATAGAATATGCTAGTATGAATTTGCTGATTTATCATGGCAGAGTGATGCATTGAAAGCACGATAGTATGACAGAGTTACTTTGTCTGATAGACAAGAGAAATTATCATGAGAGATGGTAGGGACGGAGGATACGTTATTTATGAAGAAGAAAGTAATCAGTGTACTTTTGGCCACGGCCATGATTTGTACGGCATTTGCAGGCTGCGGTTCTTCTGCGAAAGAGACCGAGGCGCCTCAGACAGAAGCGAAGGCTCAGGAAGAGAGCGACGAGAGTCAGGAGTCTCAGAGTGTGGAAAATACAGCAGAGACGGAAGAGGCAAAAGAAGAGGCTTCTGGAGATACCTTTACAGTGGGATTTGATCAGGACTTCCCGCCCATGGGGTTTGTGGGAGATGACGGAGAGTTTACCGGTTTTGACCTTGCTCTGGCTGCGGAAGTGGCGGAGCGTCTGGGAAAAGAGATTGTATACCAGCCCATTGCATGGGATGCGAAAGATATGGAACTGGATTCCGGTACGATTGACTGTATCTGGAACGGATTTACCATGAACGGCCGGGAAGATGACTATACCTGGTCTGAGCCTTACATGAAAAATAATCAGGTGTTTGTGGTAAAGACAGATTCCGGCATTTCTTCTTCCGCAGACTTAGCGGGAAAGATAGTGGATGTGCAGGTGGATTCCAGTGCGGAGGCCGCTCTGAATGACAATCCGGATTTGACCGGAACCTTTGGACAGCTGATCACGGTGGCGGATTACAATACGGCGTTTATGGATCTGGAGTCAGGAGCTGTGGATGCCATTGCCATGGATGATGTGGTGGCCAGCTATCAGATCGAAAAGCGAGGAGCAGATTTTGTAGTTCTGGATGAGGCCATTGCGGCTGAGGAGTATGGGATCGGCTTTAAGAAAGGAAACGAAGAGCTGCGCGATCAGGTGCAGGCAACTCTGGAGGAGATGGCCGCGGACGGTACTCTGGCGGAGATATCCACAGAATGGTTTGGAAAAGATATCACAACGATTGGAAAATAGAGAAAAAGGCCAGCAAAAAAGGACTGCTGCGAGAGACAGCAGTCCTTTTTGCGCGAGAGGGCGAAGGAGACTTTCGCCCGGCTCATAACGGCAGATGGGAGGTTTCAAATGGATTATGGGATGTTAGTTTCAAAATTAGGGGATGGTATGCTGGTATCTGTGGCCATATTTGGTCTGACGCTGCTTTTTTCGATTCCCCTTGGTTTTCTGATCTGCTTTGGACGGATGTCAAAGAATGTGATCATCCGGAATATCGCAAAGGTCTATATTTCCATCATGCGCGGCACGCCTCTGATGCTACAGCTCATGGTGGTATATTTCGGTCCCTATTACATATTCGGCGTGCAGATCAAACCTTCTTATCGGTTTGTGGCGGTTATTATCGGATTTGTGCTCAATTACGCAGCCTATTTTGCAGAAATCTACCGGGGTGGAATTGAGTCCATGCCGGTGGGGCAGTACGAAGCGGCGAAATTATTGGGATATGGAAAGGTACAGACGTTCTTTTACATTATCCTTCCCCAGGTGATCAAAAGAATTCTGCCCTCCGTGACCAATGAGATTATCACGCTGGTTAAGGATACTTCTCTGGCCATGGTAATCGCTGTGTCTGAGATGTTTACGGTGGCCAAAGCGCTGGCTTCCTCCAGTACCAGTATGATTCCTTTTGTGGCGGCCGGTATTTTTTACTATGTATTTAACTTTGTGGTAGCCTTTGTGATGGAAAAAGTGGAACAGAGGTTAAACTACTATCGGTAAAGGAGGGTGAGGGATGAATTATTTAGAGATAAATCATATCAAAAAAAGCTTCGGGAATCTGGAAGTGCTAAAGGATATCTCCTTGACCGTACGCCAGGGAGAGGTGGTGGCGATCATTGGGCCCTCCGGCTCTGGAAAGTCTACGCTGCTTAGGTGCGCCACTTTTTTAGAGACCATGGATTCCGGTGATTTAAGCTATCTGGGAGAAAAAGCGGTAACCATGGATGAGAATGGAAATTCCGTGTACGCCAAACCTGCACAGCTAAAGAAGATTCAGGAAAATTTCGGACTGGTCTTTCAAAGTTTCCATTTGTTCCCCCATCTGAATGTGCTCCGAAATGTGATGGATGCACCGGTGCGGGTACAGAAAAGAAAGAAAGAGGAGGCCAGGAGAGAGGCCCTTGCCTTGTTAAAGAAGATGGGGCTGGAAGATAAGGCCGATGCCTACCCCTGTCAACTGTCAGGAGGCCAGCAGCAGCGGGTTTCCATTGCCAGAGCCCTGGCGTTAAATCCGAAGGTACTGTTTTTTGACGAACCAACGTCAGCGCTGGACCCAGAGCTAACCGGGGAGATTCTAAAGGTGATTAAAGATCTGGCGGCAGAGCATATGACGATGGTGATTGTTACCCATGAGATGAATTTTGCCAGAAATGTGGCGGACCATATCATTTTTATGGATGGAGGAGTCATTGCGCAGCAAGGGACGCCGGATGAACTATTTAACTCAAATCATCCAAGAATGAAGGAGTTTTTAGGTAAATTTGAATAAAGTGGAAAAACAGGGACGTTGAATCTTGCTTTATGAGTATCCTTGTTATATAATTTTTCCGTAGCGGCTAGTCGGCAGTGTCGAAAAGACACTGGCGGCTATCTTGCTTAAGTAAACGTGAAAGGCAGCCAATGCTGCCAAGAGAAAAGATAAAAAAAGGATAGGTGGATGTCAAATGGAAAAGAGAGAATTACTCTACGAAGGAAAAGCAAAGAAAGTGTACACCACAGAGGACCCGGATGTATTAATCGTGGACTACAAAGACGATGCCACTGCATTTAACGGGCTGAAGAAGGGAACCATCACCGGAAAAGGCGTGGTGAATAACCGCATGACCAACAAGGTGTTCCAGATTCTGGAGAGCAAAGGCGTTCCTACCCACTATATTCAGGAGCTGAGTGACCGGGAGACTGCCGTAAAGAAAGTGGAGATTGTTCCGCTGGAGGTGATCATCCGCAATGTGGCAGCAGGAAGCTTTTCCAAGAGACTTGGGGTAGAAGAGGGAACGAAGTTTACGGCGCCTACCCTGGAATTTAGTTATAAAAACGATGATTTGGGCGATCCGCTGATCAATGATTATTTTGCCATTGCCCTGAATTTGGCCACCAGAGAAGAAATTGAAACGATCACAAAATACGCTTTTAAGGTAAACGAGGTGCTTAAAGAGTACTTTATGCAGGCCAATATTGAGCTGATTGACTTTAAGATCGAGTTTGGCCGTTATCACGGACAGATCATCCTGGCAGATGAAACCTCGCCGGACACTTGCAGACTCTGGGACGCTACCACACATGAAAAACTGGATAAGGACCGTTTCCGCAGAGACATGGGAAATGTGGAAGAAGCATACAACGAAGTGTTCAAACGTCTTGGATTATAAGAACCGGTAATTTGTCTCACAGAACAGGAAAAGGGTTGTATCATGAATCAGACTTGGCATGAGCAAGGAGAAGGTACGGACAAGCGTAAGGAAGCGTGTGGGGTCTTCGGTATTTACGATTTTGATGGTAATGATGTTTCCTCGACTATCTACTATGGCCTGTTTGCCCTTCAGCATCGGGGACAGGAGAGCTGCGGTATCGCGGTCAGCGACACCAATGGGCCAAAAGGCGTGGTGAAATCTTTGAAAGGGATGGGGTTGGTAAACGAGGTTTTTACAGAAGAGTCTTTTGAGCAGATGCGGGGAGATATCGGGGTGGGGCATGTCAGATATTCCACCGCAGGTGCCAGTACCAGGGAAAATGCCCAGCCGTTGGTATTAAATTATATCAAAGGAACCTTAGCGCTGGCGCACAATGGAAACCTGATCAATGCCAATGAGTTGAGAGAAGAGTTGGCCTACGGCGGCGCAATCTTTCAGACAACCATTGACTCAGAGGTGATTGCCTATCATATTGCCAGAGAGCGGGTGAACTCAGCTACGGCGGAGGAGGCTGTGGCCAAGGCAATGAAAAAGATCAAGGGGGCCTACTCCCTGGTGGTGATGTCCCCCAGAAAACTGATGGGAGCCAGAGATCCCTATGGCTTTAAGCCTCTTTGTATCGGGAAACGGGATCATGCCTATATTTTGGCTTCTGAGACCTGCGCTCTGGACACCATCGGAGCCGAGTTTATCCGGGATGTGGAGCCCGGAGAGATTGTTACAATCACAAAGGATGGAATCGTCTCGGATAAAAGCCTTTGCCTGCCTAAGGCACAGATGGCCAGATGCATCTTTGAGTATATTTATTTTGCAAGACCTGACAGCAGGATCGATGGGGTGGGCGTCTATCAGTCCAGAATCAGGGCAGGACGGTACCTGGCCATGGATTCCCCTGTGGAGGCGGATCTGGTGGTGGGAGTTCCAGAATCAGGAAACATTGCGGCTCTGGGATATTCCCTCCAGTCGGGAATCCCATATGGAACAGCGTTTGTAAAAAACGGCTATGTGGGCAGAACCTTTATCAAGCCGAAGCAAAGCAGCCGGGAATCCAGCGTTCAGGTGAAGCTGAATGTAATGAGAGAGGCAGTGGAGGGAAAGCGCATCGTTATGATTGATGATTCCATAGTCCGGGGAACCACCAGTGACCGGATTGTCAGTATGTTGAAGGAGGCAGGCGCAAAGGAAGTGCACATGAGAGTCAGTTCCCCTCCTTTCTTGTGGCCCTGCTATTTTGGTACGGACGTGCCAGCCAGAGAGCAGCTGATTGCCTATAACAGGTCTGTGGAAGAAATTCGACAAATCATCGGAGCGGATACGCTGGCATATCTTCGCGTGGAGCGGTTGGGTGAACTGGTAAAGGGATTATCCATCTGCCAGGGCTGCTTTACAGGCAATTATCCTATGGAGCCTCCCACAGAGGATATTCGCGGTGAATACAGCAAATAATAATACGAACAGGTAGGATTCAAAGAGATAAAAGGAGAGAACGATGAGTACAGACAGATACCAAAGTCCCCTGTCTGAGCGTTACGCCAGCAAGGAGATGCAGTATATTTTTTCACCGGATATGAAGTTTAAGACCTGGAGAAAGCTGTGGATTGCCCTGGCAGAGACAGAAAAAGAGCTGGGGCTTCCCATCACGGATGAACAGATCGAAGAGCTTCGGGCCCATGCGGAAGACATCAATTACGAAGTGGCAAAAGAGAGAGAAAAAGTCGTGCGCCATGACGTGATGTCCCATGTCTATGCCTACGGGGTACAGTGCCCCAAGGCAAAGGGAATCATCCATCTGGGGGCTACCAGCTGCTATGTGGGAGATAACACAGATCTTATTGTGATGACAGAAGCTCTAAAGCTGGTGAAGAAAAAGCTGGTAAATGTGCTGGCAGAGCTGGCCAAGTTTGCTGATACTTATAAAAACCAGCCGACTCTGGCTTTTACCCATTTTCAGCCGGCACAGCCCACCACTGTGGGAAAGAGAGCCACACTCTGGATGCAGGAGTTTTTGTTGGATTTGGAGGATTTGGATCATGTGCTTGGAACCATGAAGTTGTTGGGATCCAAGGGAACCACGGGAACCCAGGCCAGCTTTTTAGAGCTTTTTGACGGGGATCAGGAAAAGATTGATCAAATTGATCCCATGATCGCCGCAAAGATGGGATTTAAAGAGTGTTATCCCGTATCCGGACAGACCTATTCCAGAAAGGTGGATACCAGGGTCTTGAATGTCCTGGCAGGAATCGCGGCCAGCGCCCATAAGTTTTCCAACGACATTCGCCTGCTTCAGCATTTAAAGGAGGTGGAAGAGCCTTTTGAGAAAAACCAGATTGGCTCATCTGCCATGGCATATAAGAGAAACCCCATGAGAAGCGAACGTATTGCATCCCTGGCCAGATTTGTGATGGTGGATGCTATGAATCCCGCCATCACCTCAGCCACCCAGTGGTTTGAGCGGACACTGGATGACTCCGCCAACAAGAGACTTTCCATTCCCGAGGGCTTTTTGGCCATCGACGGCATTTTGGATTTGTGTCTCAATGTGGTGGACGGTCTGGTGGTATATCCCAAGGTTATTGAGAAGCGTCTTATGTCGGAACTGCCGTTTATGGCTACGGAAAATATCATGATGGACGCCGTAAAGGCAGGAGGAGACCGGCAAGAGCTCCATGAGAGAATCCGGGAGCTTTCCATGGAGGCTGGAAGAAACGTAAAAGCGGAAGGAAAGGAGAATAATCTTCTGGAGTTGATCGCTGGGGATCCGGCCTTTAATATGACGCTGGAAGAGCTGAAAAAGACCATGGACCCGGCAAAATATGTGGGACGGGCACCCTTGCAGGTGGAAAAGTTCCTGGAGAACGTGGTAAAACCGGTTTTGGAAGAAAATAAAGATGTGCTTGGTATGAAAGCGGAGATTAACGTATAAGTAAGATTGCAGAGAATAAAAGGCTGGCGTACAGATGGAAATGGTGCGCCAGCCTTTGCAGCATGGGAAGAAGCATGAATATATGGAGGTGTGGGATGAAGGAAAGGGAAAACAAGGGAGGAAATCCATGGGCCCTGTTACCCATCGGAGTTTTTCTGGTTCTGTTTATCGGCATGGGATGTATTTTGGGGGATTTTCAAAAGATACCTGCGATTGTAGCGTTTCTAATTGCTCTGTTGGTGGCTTTTTTGCAAAACAGGCAGACAAATTATCAAAGGAAGATCCGTATTATTACCAGGGGAATCGGAGAAGAGAATATCGTAACCATGTGCCTGATTTTTTTGGTTGCGGGAGGGTTTTCCGGGGCGGTTAAGGCGGCCGGAGGTGTGGAGAGCACGGTTAATTTGGGCCTTTCTCTGATGCCTTCGAATATTGCGGTTGCGGGGCTGTTTTTGATTGGATGCTTTATCTCCCTGTCTATGGGTACCTCTATGGGGACGATAGCTGCCATGGCTCCCATCGGCGTGGGGATCAGCGAGAAGACGGGAATTGGCCTGCCTCTCTGTGTGGGGGCCGTAGTCTGTGGAGCCATGTTTGGGGATAATCTGTCCATGATATCCGACACTACGATTGCGGCAGTTCGCACCCAAGGATGCGAGATGAAAGACAAGTTTCGGGAAAATTTTTTGATTGTATTACCGGCTGCGGCCATCACAGTGCTGCTTTTTCTGATCTTGTCCGGAAACGTGGAAGGGCAGGGGTTTCAGGATTTGGATTACGAACTTTTAAAGGTGGCACCGTATCTGGTAGTTCTGGCGGGCGCGCTGATCGGGATCAACGTATTTGTGGTTCTGATCGGGGGAACCGTGTTATCTTTGCTGGTGGGTGTGGGCACCGGTACCATACCGTTATCGGATATGTTCCAGGTGGTAGGTGAAGGCGTCACTGGGATGTATGACATCACGGTAATCTCTCTGATTGTGGCTTGCATTGTGGCTTTGGTGAAGGACTATGGAGGAATTCAGTTTTTGCTGCGAGTGATCAAAAAGCGCATTCGGGGGACAAAAGGAGGGGAGCTTGGGATCGCGCTTCTGGCCCTGGCTGTGGATGCCTGTACGGCAAACAATACAGTGGCGATTGTAATGGCTGGACCTATCGCAAAGGAAATCAGTAACGAATACGGCATTTCTCCCAGAAGAAGCGCCTCCCTTTTGGACATTTTTGCCTCTGTAGGGCAGGGGATCATTCCCTACGGAGCACAATTGTTGTCTGCTGCCGGTCTGGCTGCCTTAAGTCCGATTGAAATCATGCCCTATCTGTTTTATCCTGCTTTAATGGGAATCAGTGCAATCTGTTTTATCCTGTTTCGCAAATCCCATGGAAAGCAAAAAAAGGAGAGAAGGGCATGAACGTAAACCTGGAATATTATAAAATGTTTTACTATGTGGCAAAGGCCGGAAGTATCACCCAGGCAGCCGAACAGTTGTCCGTTTCCCAGCCGGCGGTCAGTCAGGCAGTAAAAAATCTGGAACAGAATATTGGAATCCCTTTGTTTATAAGAACGGGAAAAGGGGTGCGTCTGACCAGTGCCGGAGAGATGTTGTTTTCTTATGTGGAGAGAGGGTATGAGTCCATTCTTTTGGGAGAACAAAAGCTACAGGATTTGATGAGCCTGGAGACTGGAGAGATCCGTATCGGGGCCAGCGACATGACCCTGCGATTTTATCTCCTGCCCTTTTTGCAGAGGTTTCATGAAGCTTATCCGAAAATCCGTCTGAATGTGACCAATGGTCCCACACCGGAGACCATACATTACCTCCAGCAGGGAAAGATTGATTTTGGGGTGGTAACCGATCCCTTGCCGGAGACCGGAGGGATGGAGGTGTACCCGGTTCGGAAGATCACCGATGTGTTTGTGGCCGGGCTCCGGTTCCTGGAATTTAAAAACAGGACGGTATCCCTGAAGGAACTGGAACAGCTGCCTATCATTTCACTGGAGAAGAATACCAGTACCAGAAGATATATGGACCGCTTTATGGAAGCGAACGGCATTCATCTGAATCCGGAGATTGAGCTTGCTACCAGCGATATGATTGTTCAGTTTGCCAGGAGAAATCTGGGGGTAGCCAGTGTGATGGAGGACTTTGCCAGGGATTATCTGGAGCGGGGCGAATTGTTTTCTCTGAAGCTGCAAAAGAAAATTCCAAGTCGCCAGATCTGTGTGCTCTTAAACCGGAAACATCCCCTATCCGCAGCTGCCCATCGGTTAACCGAGATGATGGAATTGAAAAATGAACATAAGACTTAGTTATATAAAACATAAAAAAGATTCATTTTACTTATGAAAGAGTTTGTAGTATACTCCTATAAGTAAGGAACTATCGCCCCCGGGCGATATCTGTTTGAAATGTAGATCAGAGGAAAGAAGTACAGGAGGAAGCAGAAATATGGTAGAAGCAGTTGTCGGAGCGAATTGGGGAGACGAGGGAAAAGGAAAGATCACGGATATGATGGCTCAAAAGGCAGATATCATCGTGCGCTTTCAGGGAGGTGCCAACGCAGGCCATACGATTGTAAATGATTATGGAAAGTTTGCACTCCACACATTGCCGTCCGGTGTATTCTATGACCACACCACTAGTATCATTGGAAACGGTGTTGCCTTAAATATTCCCGTACTGTTTCAGGAGATTCAGAGCATTGTGGACAGAGGGGTTCCCATGCCGAAAATTTTGGTATCCAACAGAGCTCAGATTGTGATGTCCTATCATATTCTCTTCGACCAATATGAAGAGGAGCGTTTGGGAAAGCACTCCTTTGGATCCACCAAGTCGGGCATTGCACCATTTTACTCGGATAAGTACGCGAAGATCGGTTTCCAGGTCAGCGAGCTGTTCGATGAGGAAGGATTAAAGGAAAAGGTGGCGCGTATCTGTGAACAGAAAAATGTGATTCTGGAACATCTCTACCATAAACCAGCCCTCAGGCCGGAGGAGTTGTTAAAGGAGTTAGCAGAATATCGTAGGATGGTTGAGCCTTATGTTTGTGATACATCTGCTTACCTGTATCAGGCTATTCAGAATGGTAAAACCATTCTGCTGGAAGGCCAGCTTGGCACCTTAAAGGATCCGGATCACGGCATTTACCCCATGGTGACATCCTCTTCCACGTTGGCTGCATACGGGGCAATCGGAGCAGGCATTCCCCCTTATGAGATCAAAAAGATTGTGACTGTTGTTAAGGCCTATTCCAGCGCTGTAGGAGCAGGTGCTTTTGTCAGCGAGATCTTCGGGGAAGAAGCAGATGAGTTACGGCGCAGAGGCGGAGACGGAGGAGAGTATGGAGCTACTACGGGTCGCCCCAGGAGAATGGGATGGTTTGACTGCGTAGCGTCTAAGTACGGCTGCAGGCTTCAGGGAACTACGGATGTGGCGTTTACCGTACTGGATGTGCTGGGCTATCTGGATGAGATCCCCATCTGCGTGGGTTATGAGATTGACGGTGAGGTGACCACAGAGTTTCCAACTACCACAAAGCTGGAGAAGGCAAAGCCTGTCTTAAAGGTGCTTCCAGGGTGGAAATGTGATATACGGGGAATTAAAAAGTATGAGGATCTCCCGGAAAACTGCAGGAAGTACGTGGAATTTGTGGAAGAGCAGATCGGCTATCCCATTACCATGGTGTCCAATGGACCGGGACGCTCTGACATCATTTACCGATAATAGAAAAGGGATTCAAAAGCAAAGACAGCTTTTGAATCCCTTTTGTGCTAAAAGGACTTTCCATAGAAACTATATCCCATATTGATCTTTCAGGATACGGCAGACCTCATCGTAGCTTGTAAATAAAACGGCGTGGAGCCCCAGCTTCCTCCCAGCCTCCACGTTGGCGGCATTATCGTCAATAAAGACAGCCTTTTCCGGGACGATATCATAACGCTTAAACAGTGCCTGATAAAAGGCCGGATCCGGCTTTACCATGTGGAGCTGATAAGACATCAGTCCTCCGTCCATCTCATCCAGAAAGGGAAGCTGCCGGATGGTGCGCTTTTTTGTGGACTCCCCATAATTAGACAGATAATAAACTTTCTTTCCCTTTGCCTTTATAGAGCGAACCCAATCCATAGCGTAGGGAAACAGGGTAATCGCTGTCGGGTACTCATGAAAAACCCGGGTGATTTCCTCACGGTAGCGGGGAGCGTCCTGGATAAAATTTTGAAGAACCTCCTCATCCGTCAGGTTTCCGAGATCCACCTCGTTCCATTTTGGACTGGTAAACATGACCCGGCCGATCACATCATTTGCTTCTCTGGAAAATCCAAAGCTTTCCAGAAATTCTTTCCACTCAAAACGGGCCAATACACGGCCAATGTCGAAAATCACGGTTGTAATCATTTGTTTTCCTCCTAGCTCCTATCATATCTTTTTATGGTATCCTTGTCAATTGTTAAGATCCTTTAGAAATAATTCAGATCTTTTTCACCCACACTTCACATTTCCGTGATATACTAAAAACCATAAGATGACAGGGAACATACGAATATCTCTGCCTGCATCACCAATTACCAATTGGCAGGCAACGGAAAAGAGATGTCTGGCATATGCGGGGGGAGTTTAGCATAGAATAATAGTGGCGCAGCCCAAAGAGGGAGCGTAATTATTCAGAATGGGGGATTTTCATGAAGTACACGATGTACCAGGAAGAGAGCAGTACCGTTACCAGCGAGAAGTATGATCAGATGAGACAGACCTTGCTGCAGGAACTGCCCAAGAAAAAGTCGGAAGAATTTCAGCTTCGAAAGCTGCAGTTTCTGGGGACAGGGTCAGATTCCATACCGAATTTTTTTCTCTGCGTAAAGAATCAGGACAAGGACCAGATTTATCTGGAAAAAAAATACATACAGAATCGAATTTATTATAAGCGATGTACCAGGTTGACAATGGGGGAGTACCAGAAAATTTATACAGGGGATCTGGAGTGGATGAAAGGACACCGTAATCCGTTGTTGGCAGATTTTTATCTTCAGGTTACCTTAAATCATCTGTGCCCTGGTTATCTGACCCGGTCAGACCGAGAGATGATTCCCTGTAAAAAGGGAGGGCATGTTACTTTTTTAAAGAAGATTGAACGGGCAGCCGGCTCCAGAACCGGTTTGTTTGACGAGCCTTATACCTGGATCTCCTGCCTGAACGAAGGAAAGGTACTGATCAATTATAAAAAGGTGGTCACGTTACCTGGGGTGATCAGCAATATGCTGCAATCTGGCGATGAAATGAGTGAAGACCTGGGATTTGTATTTTAGGCGGAAAAATGAGCAGGTGTTAGAAAGAATAGACCGGGCGGGGGCCCGGTCTTACTTTATTCCCGCGGGCAATGAGCCAAGCGGACATGCTTAGTTCCGTTTTTCATCCCAGACGGTTTTTTAAGATTCTCGAAATTCGAAAAAGCACTTTACAGGAACTTCCAGAATATCGGCAATGTCAAACAATTTATCCAGTGAAATAGAGGTAGGCATGTTTGGAGCCTCCAGGGTACTGATGTGGGTACGACTTAAGTTTACCTGTTCAGCCAGCTCCAGTTGTGTAAGTCCCCGCAGCTTGCGGTAGTAGGCGATCGTCAGCCCTAGCTGTCTATATTGGTTTTGACGCTTCTGATCCATTTGCATTCCCCCTTTAGATTATAGTCTATCCGTTCTTGAAGGAAAACAAAACAAGCCTCATTTACGCAAATGCAAAAATCAAATTTGCATTTGTGAGCACCGAATGCTATAATAGATTCAATTATAGGGGAGTTTTTTGATTTGCCCGTGCTTTTCGGAAAAGCTCATATTCCAGAATTTCCTTTTTGTCACGGTTAGATAACTCCCGATAGAGCTGAATCAAGCGTATTTCATCATGAGAAAGAGAGCCATGGGAGTTCTCCTCGCTTGTAGCCGCAATTTCATCTATGGACTGGAAGCCACAGATGGTGTCAATCGAGGTGGCATAGAAAGAGGCTAATTTTGCGATGCACTCCAGAGTAGGTGTGCGTTTCCCAGACTCATAGTTTGCGTAGGCAGAGCGTGTCATATGCAGCATTTGTGCTACCTGCTCCTGGGTATATCCGGCAGCTTTCCGCAGGGATTTCAATTGTTGGGGAATTGTAGTTTTTTCCATGTTTTACCTCCTGGAAGTTGCTTCATATTATACCAATTTCCAATATGAATGACTTGAAAAGATACAAAACGAATCAGAATTACCAAAAAGATCTTTAAAAGGTTGCAAGACGAAACAGATAGCTGTAAAATATTTTTGCAGTTAAAACAAATTGAGTGGGGGAAAAATAGAAAATGGATAATACATATATTGTTATACGTTATCTCGTAAGAAATCGAAAGAACAAAAATTGGAAAGTACGGTTTTGGGTATGGGTGAGGACAAAAATCCTGAATTTCTGTAGTATTTTCAAGTCGGGGTGGATTCGGCTGAGGTGGGGCAAAAAGGTTAAGCCTCAATTTGAAGCCAAAGATATCTTGGATTCTCTGGAATGGCTTGATGAGTATTAATTATTATTGAACTATAGCATTTATAGATATAAAGAAGGGGGCAATGCTCTGCCCCCAATATTTTGTAAAAATTCCAATTTGTGAAAATTCACGATAGGGAAAGAGTACTCAGATAGCTGTTGTGATATTTCGGATCAAAGGTAACATCCTTACCAAGCCATGCTGGCGGTATATAGGACTCAGCCGCCTCTTTTGTTGGAAACTCTACTTCGGCAAGTATCATTCCCTGAAAGGCTCCTTCAAAGATATCCAGTTCAATGTTCAGTTCATCCTTTTGGGGAATCACATATCGTCTTTTGGAAATCAAATTCCCATCTATCTTGGATCTTAAGTGGAGGTAGGATTTCTCATCCAAAGGCAGATTATATTCTTCTCTGGCCATCATTCCCCTTGCTTTGTAGGTGAGAATGTAAGTGTCATCCTGCTTACGGATGCGAACCACCGGGGCAGTGCACAAGTATCCTTGTTCGATCACATGACACGTATATTGCTCAAGATGGGAGGGAAGTGCAGCTACCAAAAATTTTCTTTCTATTTCCATAAGGCACCTCTGTATCCTGTATTTCCACAAATGACGGGTCAGAGAAAAGATCCTGACCATTTGCAGTCGTGGATTGACTTTCTTCATAATAATAGTATGTTCCGGGATGAATGTAAATATAATTTCATAATATTTTATAAACAATATAGAAAGTTGGAGGATTCTTTGCTAGAATAAGGTAGATAAGCAGAATATCCATGTAATGAAGGAGGATACGTATGAGCAAAGTATACGTGATATTTGCAGAGGGATTTGAAGAGATTGAAGGTCTGACGGTTGTAGATATACTCCGCAGGGCAGATGTGGAAGTGTGTATGACAGGGCTGAACACAAAGGAAAGAGTAACGGGCGCCCACGGGATCGGAGTATGGATGGACCGTGCTTTAGAAGAGATACATCTGGAAGATGACGATGCTGTCGTTTTGCCCGGAGGGATGCCAGGAACCAGATATTTGGCAGAGAGTGAGCATCTTGCCGGGGTTTTACGCCAGGCAAATGAAAAAAAACTGCGTTTGGCAGCCATTTGCGCGGCGCCCAGCGTGCTGGGAGGTCTTGGGTTGCTGAAAGGAAAGAAAGCGGCGTGCTACCCTGGTTTTGAGGAGAAGCTTACGGGAGCAGAAGTACTGTTTGAATCCGTGGTGACAGATGGAAACATCACAACCAGCCGGGGGATGGGAACTGCCATTGATTTTGCCTTGGAGTTGGTAAGGATTCTGAAGGGGGAGAACCAGGCAAAGGAAGTGGCCGGTTCCATCCTCTATCAGAAATAGAAGGAGGCTAATAAATATGTGGGAGCGAAGAGAATTAAAGGGACGAGCCAAGATGGTATTGAGAAGCTGCCTTTGGTCAGCGGTGATCGTCTGCCTGATTTCCGGGATCCTGGCGGGAGAATTCGGGAGCAGAGGGAACTCTGGGAATACCGGTAACAGTGTTGTTACGGAGGATTCTTATCAACTGTCCGATGTGTTTCTTCCGGATGGAATTGATTCAGAAGGCCTGGGAGAGCAGGCCGGGATCAGTATAGCAGGAATTTTGACAGCAGGTTTGGCCCCCCTTATGATTTATTTTGGCATCGGGATTTTTATCGTGGCACTGCTCATTAGCATTTTTGTTGGATTTCCGATTCTGGTGGGATCTAAACGATTCTTTATGTGCAGCAGAGAGCGGAAGGTTGGAATCGGAACGATCTTATACGCCTATGGAAGCGGAAATATGATTAATGTAGTATTTGTCCAGTTCCTTCAGTCAGTGAAGGTCTTTTTATGGACCTTGCTGTTGGTGATTCCCGGAATTGTCAAGGGATACGAATACCGTATGATTCCTTATATTTTATCAGAGAACCCGGGCATTGACCAGAGGCGTGCTTTTGAGTTGAGCCGGGCTATGATGACTGGACAGAAATGGAATGCGTTTGTCCTGGATCTTTCCTTCTTTTTCTGGTATCTGCTGGGGGC
The DNA here is from genome assembly GCA_902476645.1 of uncultured Lachnospiraceae bacterium. Classification (GTDB taxonomy): domain Bacteria; phylum Bacillota; class Clostridia; order Lachnospirales; family Lachnospiraceae; genus CABSEG01. Next base: position 33,087 of record CABSEG010000007.1, read on the forward strand.
TATTACCTGTGGCCTGGCTAATGTGTTCTATATTAATCCTTATATAGCAGCCACCAACGCAGAACTCTATTCCGTATTAAGAGAGGATTTGATCAACAGGGGAGTCAGCAACACTTATGAGTTGCCAGGCTTCTCAGAATAGGTATAAGGATTAAAAAAGTGCTAAAACAGTAAAAAAGGTATGGCTTTTTAAAAGAGCTTGTGCTATACTATCAAAATGACTGTAAGTATGGATAAGTATGATGCTTTTCATATAAGAAACAAGGAGGAAATGTAGGACAATGAGTTTACAGGTAGAAAAGTTAGAGAAGAATATGGCTAAGCTTACGATTGAGGCTTCCGCAGAGGAATTGGAGGCTGCCATTCAGAAAGCGTATCTGAAAAATAAAGGACGCATTACGCTTCCGGGTTTTCGTAAGGGTAAGGCCTCTCGAAAGATGATTGAAAAAATGTACGGTGCAGGAGTGTTCTACGAAGAAGCAGCCAACAATTTGATTCCGGAGGCTTATTCCAAGGCAGTGGAAGAGGCAAAGGATTTAGAGATTGTGTCCCAGCCCTCCATTGATGTTGTTCAGATTGAAGCAGGGAAGCCGTTTATCTTTACCGCAGAGGTCGCTTTAAAGCCTCCGGTTACCCTGGGTGAGTATAAGGGACTGGAGGTAGAAGTTCCCTCTGCTCAGGTTACCGACGAAGAAATTCAGGCAGAATTGGATAAAGAAAGGGAGCAGAATTCCAGAGTTCTGGATGTGGATGACCGGGCCGTGGAGCAAGGCGACATCATCAAGCTGGATTTTGAGGGTTCTGTGGACGGAGAAGCCTTTGAAGGCGGAAAAGGGGAAGACTATGAGTTAACCATTGGCTCTGGCAGCTTTATTCCTGGTTTTGAGGATCAGCTTGTAGGAGCAAAGATCGGTGAAGAAAAAGAAGTAAATGTTACGTTCCCCGAAGAATACCATGCAAAAGACTTGGCTGGAAAGGCAGCAGTATTTCAGTGTACCGTAAAAGAAATCAAAGTAAAGGAACTGCCTGAGCTGGATGACGAGTTTGCCCAGGAAGTTTCCGAATTTGATACCCTGGAAGAGTACAAAGAGGATATTAAAAAGAATTTGACAGAGAGAAAAGAAAAGGAAGCCAAGGCAGCCAGGGAAGCAGCCGCTGTGGAGAAAGCGGTTGCCAATGCGCAGATGGAGATCCCGGATGCCATGGTAAATGGTCAGGTTCGTCAGATGGCAGATGATTTCGCAAGGAGAATCCAGTCTCAGGGACTGACTGTGGAGCAGTACTTCCAGTTCACCGGAATGGATTCTGAAAAGCTGCTGGCACAGATGAGGCCGGAAGCTTTAAAAAGAATCCAGAACAGCTTGGTTCTGGAGGCGATCGCCAAGGCAGAGGATATTCAGATCAGCGACGAGCGCCTGGAAGAGGAGCTGGTAAAGATGGCAGAAACTTATAAGATGGAACTGGATAAGCTGAAAGAAATGCTGGGCGATTATGAGAAGGAAAATATGAAGAAAGACCTGGCAATCCAGGAAGCTGTAATCTCATTGAGACAATGAGCAGTAGAGAGGAGTGGCGTCATGAGCTTAGTACCTTATGTCATAGAGCAGACAAGCCGCGGAGAGAGATCCTATGATATTTACTCAAGACTGTTAAAGGATAGGATTATTTTTCTGGGCGAGGAAGTGAACGATGTCAGTGCCAATCTGATTGTGGCACAGCTGTTGTTTTTGGAATCCGAAGATCCGGGGAAGGATATACAGTTGTATATTAACAGCCCGGGAGGTTCTGTAAGTGCCGGATGGGCAATTTATGATACGATGCATTATGTGAAGTGCGACGTGTCCACTATTTGTATGGGCATGGCGGCCAGCATGGGGGCCTTTTTGCTGGCGGGAGGAACCAAGGGCAAGCGCCTTGCTCTTCCAAATGCGGAGATCATGATTCATCAGCCTTCTGGCGGAGCCCAGGGACAGGCTAGCGATATTAAGATTGTGGCTGATAAGATATTGGATACACGTAAGAAGTTAAATGAACATCTGGCTGCCAATACGGGACAGCCCTTGTCCGTCATTGAGGTAGACACAGAGAGAGATCACTATATGAGTGCTCAGGAAGCAAAAGAATATGGGATTATTGATGAAGTAATTACCAATCGATAACAAAAAGGATAAGACTCCTGTTCTTAGAATAGGAGTCTTTCGTAGTGAAAAGTGAGAGGTGGAAGAATGGCTGGGAGAATAGGGGAACAGAAAGTCAGATGTTCTTTTTGTAATAAGTCCGAGGATCAGGTACGGAAATTGATCTCTGGTCCGAATAATGTCTACATTTGTGATGAGTGTATTGAAATTTGTTCTGAAATTGTGGAAGAAGAACTGGATAATGAGTATACCATGGAAGAGGACGATGAGATCAATCTTCTAAAACCTGAAGAAATCAAAGCGTTTTTAGACGACTATGTGATTGGACAGGACGAGGCGAAGAAAGCGCTGGCCGTTGCCGTTTACAATCATTATAAGAGGATTACCGCGGGGAAAGATCTGGATGTGGAGCTGCAAAAGAGCAACATTTTGATGCTTGGTCCCACCGGATCCGGAAAAACACTTTTGGCGCAGACTCTGGCCCGGCTGCTGAACGTGCCCTTTGCCATTGCGGATGCAACGGCTCTGACGGAAGCAGGATACGTGGGGGAGGATGTGGAGAATATTCTTTTGAAAATTATCCAGGCCGCAGATTATGACATCAAAAGGGCAGAGTACGGAATTATATATATTGACGAAATCGATAAAATTACCAGAAAGTCGGAGAATGCTTCCATTACCAGAGACGTTTCCGGAGAGGGCGTGCAACAGGCGCTTCTTAAGATTCTGGAGGGAACCATCGCTTCTGTGCCGCCTCAGGGAGGCAGAAAGCATCCCCATCAGGAATTGCTGCAGATTGATACCACCAACATTTTGTTCATCTGCGGCGGAGCGTTTGAGGGACTGGAAAAGATCATTGAATCCAGGATGGATACCAAGACGATTGGATTTAACTCCAACTTGACGGAAAAGCGTGAGCACAATGTGGGAGAAATATTAAAGCATGTGATGCCTCAGGATTTTGTCAAATTCGGCATGATTCCCGAGATCATTGGCCGCGTACCGGTGGTGGTTTCCCTGGAAGCTCTGGACAAGGATACGTTGATTCGCATCTTAAAAGAGCCAAAAAATTCCATCATCAAGCAGTACAAGAAGCTGTTTGAATTGGATGGCGTGAAATTGACTTTTGAGGATGATGCCATTGAAGCCATAGCGGATGAAACTCTGGCTAGGAAAACGGGAGCCAGGGGCCTGCGGGCAATCATGGAGAAGTCCATGATGGATCTGATGTATACGGTGCCTTCTGATGAGACGATTGAAGAGTGTACCGTGACAAAAGAGGCCATTGAGGGAAACGGAGAGCCCAAGCTGGTCAGAAGAGAAAACGCGCCTGTGCGCTCTAAGATTAAAAAAGTACGCAAGGATATTGAAGAGACGGCGTGATAAGCAGATGTTATTAGAAAACCATGGGGAGAACGTATGAAGGAAGTAATCAAGAATCTGCCGGTGGTGGCATTGAGGGGAATGACCATTTTGCCGGCGATGATCGTACATTTTGACATCAGCCGGGAAAAGTCTATTCGGGCCGTGGAGCAGTCTATGTTAAAAGATCAGCGGATTCTGACTGTGGCACAAAAGGATGCGGAGGTCAGTGAGCCAGAAGCCGGGGACTTATACAGAATCGGCACCATTGCAGTGATCAAGCAGGTGATGCGGCTGCCTAAGAATATCTTTCGTGTATTAGTGGAAGGAATGGAGCGGGCAGAATTGCTGGAATTGGATGACAGCGAGGGATATCTGTGCGCAGAGGCTATGGCATTTGAAGAAGAGGAAGACGGTATCCTGGATGAGAAAAGACAGGAAGCCATGAAGCGCAGCTTAAAGGATATCTTCCTGGAGTATGCCAAATTAAACGCCAAAATGAGTAAAGAGTTGGCCGGTCAGCTGTTGGAACTGGAAGATTTAAAGAAGCTGGTGGATCAGATCGCTATCAACATTCCCCTTCGTCATGAGGATAAACAGAAGATATTAGAAGCCATTCATCTGGAAGAGCGTTATGAGAAGCTGTGCGTGATTTTACAAAATGAAGTAGAGGTCATGCAGATTCAGATGGAGTTTCAGGCAAAGGTAAAAGAGCGGATTGATAAAAATCAAAAAGAATATATTTTACGGGAGCAGATGAAACTGATCCGTGAGGAATTGGGAGAGGACAATACGCTCTCGGACGCGGATCGCTTTGCCGCAGAGTTAAAGAAACTGAAAGCGCCTGCAGAGGTGAAAGAGAAGATTGCGAAAGAAATTGAGCGGTTTAAAAGTGTGGGCAGTAACAGCTCGGAGAGCGGCGTAATCCGGGGATATATTGAAACGCTGCTGGAGCTTCCATGGAGTAAGGCCTCCAGGGATAACCGGGACCTGAAGAATGCCAGAGAGATTCTGGAGGCCGATCATTACGGACTTGAGAAAGTGAAGGAGCGGGTGCTGGAATTTTTGGCAGTCCGGAATCTGACGAAGAAGGGAGAGAGTCCCATTCTCTGCCTGGTAGGCCCTCCCGGAACGGGAAAAACTTCCATAGCCAGATCCATAGCAAGAGCGTTGGATAAAAAGTATGTGCGTATCTGTCTGGGCGGCGTTCGGGATGAAGCGGAAATCCGGGGACACAGGAGAACTTATGTGGGAGCGATGCCTGGAAGAATCGCCAATGGCATGAAGATGGCCGGAGTAAAAAATCCCCTGATGCTTTTGGATGAGATTGACAAGGTTAGCAGCGATTATAAAGGAGATACCTCTTCCGCCCTTTTGGAGGTTTTAGATTCGGAGCAGAACAGCAAATTCCGGGATCACTATGTGGAATTGCCCATGGATTTATCGGAGGTACTTTTTATCGCCACGGCCAATAATGTGCAAACGATACCGAGGCCTTTGCTGGATCGTATGGAGCTGATAGAGATTTCCAGCTACACGGAGAATGAGAAGCTTCATATCGCCAAGGAGCATCTGTTTCCCAAGCAGATCAGCCGGCATGGACTGGAACCGTACAAGGTAACGGTCAGTGATGGTGCCATGAAAAAGATCATTGCCTGTTATACCAAGGAGGCTGGGGTGAGAAATCTGGAGCGGAAGCTGGGAGAGATCTGCCGCAAGGCCGCCAGAGAGATTCTGGAGGAACACAGAAAGGCGGTCAAGGTTACGGAGAATAATCTGTCCCGCTATCTGGGAAAAGAACGCTACAGCATCCATAAGATGAATGAGCAGGACGAGATTGGAATTGTCCGTGGACTGGCATGGACAAGCGTTGGGGGAGATACCCTCCAAATAGAAGTGAATGTGATGCCGGGAAAAGGAGAGTTTCGTCTGACCGGGCAGCTGGGTGACGTGATGAAGGAGTCGGCACAGGCAGGAATCAGCTATATCCGTTCTGTCAGCGACGCCTATCATATACCGGAAGATTTTTTTCAAAAGCATGACATTCATATCCACATCCCTGAGGGAGCCGTTCCAAAGGATGGCCCTTCGGCAGGAATTACCATGGCCACAGCAATGGTGTCGGCAATTACCGGGATTCCCGTGCGCGCAGATCTGGCTATGACCGGGGAGATAACCCTTCGAGGCCGGGTACTTCCCATCGGAGGTCTGAAGGAGAAACTTCTGGCAGCAAAGAATGCAGGAATCCATAGCGTACTGGTGCCCAAAAAGAACAGGCCGGACGTGGAGGAAATTTCCAATGAGATCAAGAGAGGGTTGGAGATCTTGTATGTGGAGCAGATGGAAGAGGTGCTCTCGGTGGCACTGGTAACAAAGGGAAGCCTTGGAGGCACGGTGGAAGTATGATAATTAAGAATGTTACCCTGGAGACCGTATGCGGGATTACCAGCAAACTTCCGGAGAATCAGAATCCGGAAGTGGCCTTTGCGGGAAAGTCTAATGTGGGGAAATCTTCACTGATCAATGCATTAGTAAACCGGAAATCTCTGGCAAGAACCAGCGGACAGCCTGGAAAAACTCAGACGATTAACTTCTATAACATCAATGATACCATGTACCTAGTGGATCTGCCAGGGTACGGATATGCGAAGGTCTCCCAGAAAGAACGCGAGCAATGGGGAAAGATGATTGAGCGCTACCTTCACGGCTCGAAACAGCTGAAAGCGGTGTTTTTGCTGGTTGATATCCGACATGATCCCTCGGCCAATGATAAGATGATGTATGAGTGGATTTTGCATCAGGGTTTTGAGCCGATCCTGATTGCTACCAAGCTGGATAAGATTAAGAGAAGCCAGGTGGCGAAACAGATCAGGCAGTTAAAAGACGGACTGGGTGTGGTAAAGGGAACAAAGGTGCTTCCCTTTTCCGCACTGACCAAGCAGGGAAGAGAGGAAATCTGGGAACAGATGGAGGCGCTTCTGGAAAAAGAGGATGAAAAGAGTTGATCAGGAAGTCCTTGACAAATTTTCGGGAACCGTCTATTATGGAATTCAGAGCATAAATAAAAAGGTGTTGAGAAAGAGGAGTACGCATGATACTCTGACAGAGAGTCCACTTCGTAGGCTGTGAGGGTGGGTGAGCATGTACATGCGGAAGGTAGCTTTTGAACTGGGTGGTTGAACAAAAAAGTAGGCTGCCACGCTTAATCCCCGTTACCGGATTCGAAAGATATATGCCTGTGGGCATATAAAAAAGGTGGTACCGCGAGAATATTCGCCCTTTGCAGTTTGCAGAGGGCGTTTTTTTTTAGCAGAACAGGAGGAAATCATGAGCAAAGAACTGGCAAAGACTTACGATCCGAAAGGCATGGAGGATCGGATCTATGAAAACTGGATGCAGAAAAAATATTTTCATGCCGAGGTAGATAAAAGTAAGAAACCATTTACTATTGTGATGCCCCCGCCCAATGTGACGGGACAGCTTCACATGGGTCACGCATTGGACAATACCATGCAGGATATTCTGATCCGTTATAAGAGAATGCAAGGTTACAATGCGCTCTGGCAGCCCGGAACAGACCATGCCGCCATCGCTACGGAAGTAAAGGTGATTGAAAAGCTCAAAGAGCAAGGCATTGATAAGGATGAGATTGGAAGGGAAGCTTTCCTGAAGCATGCCTGGGAGTGGAAGGAAGAGTATGGCGGCCGGATCATCAATCAGTTAAAGAAGCTGGGGTCTTCCGCAGACTGGGACAGAGAGCGCTTTACCATGGATGAGGGCTGTTCTAAGGCCGTGGAGGAAGTGTTTATTAAGCTCTATGAGAAAGGCTATATCTATAAGGGATCCCGTATCATTAACTGGTGCCCTGTGTGTCAGACCTCCATCTCCGACGCTGAGGTGGAGCATGTGGATCAGGATGGCTTTTTCTGGCATATTCTTTACCCGGTAGTAGGGGAAGAGGGACAGTTTGTGGAGATTGCCACCACCCGCCCGGAGACCCTTCTGGGGGACACGGCAGTGGCGGTAAATCCGGAGGATGAGCGCTATACGCACCTGGTGGGCAAGATGCTGAAATTGCCTTTGACGGACCGGGAGATACCGGTGATTGCAGATTCTTATGTGGATCGGGAATTTGGTACCGGGTGCGTAAAGATCACGCCGGCCCATGACCCCAATGACTTTGAGGTGGGAAAGCGTCATAATCTTCCGGAAATCAATATCATGAATGATGATGCCACTATCAACGAGCTGGGGGGCAAGTATGCTGGAATGGACCGTTATGAGGCCAGAAAAGCCATGGTGGAGGACTTAAAGGCCCAGGGACTTCTGGTGAAAGTGGAGCCCCATTCTCACAATGTGGGCACTCACGACCGGTGCAAGACCACAGTGGAGCCTATGATAAAGCAGCAGTGGTTTGTGCGTATGGAAGAAATGGCCAAACCTGCTATAGAGGCCCTGAAAAATCATACCCTGAACTTTGTGCCGGAGCGGTTTGATAAGATTTATCTGCATTGGCTGGAGAATATTCGGGATTGGTGTATCTCCAGGCAGCTTTGGTGGGGACACAGCATTCCAGCCTATTACTGCGACGACTGCGGCGAGGTGACAGTGGCCAGGAAGATGCCGGACGCTTGTCCCAAGTGCGGTTGCACCCATCTGACTCAGGATGAGGACACTCTGGATACTTGGTTTAGCTCTGCCTTGTGGCCTTTTTCAACTCTGGGATGGCCGGAGAAGACAGAAGATCTGGAGTATTTTTACCCTACGGACGTGCTGGTGACAGGGTATGACATTATCTTTTTCTGGGTAATCCGTATGGTATTCTCTGCTTTGGAGCAGACAGGGCAGGTGCCCTTCCACCATGTACTCATCCATGGTCTGGTGCGGGACTCTCAGGGCAGGAAGATGAGCAAATCTCTGGGAAATGGTATTGATCCGCTGGAAATCATCGACCAATATGGAGCTGATGCCCTGCGTCTGACTCTCATCACGGGAAATGCGCCCGGAAATGATATGCGTTTTTACATGGAGCGGGTGGAAGCCAGCAGAAATTTTGCCAACAAGGTGTGGAACGCCTCCAGATTTATCCTGATGAATCTGGAAAAAGCTCAGGTGCCGGAGCAGATGGAGAAGGCAGAACTGACCGGAGCAGATAAGTGGATCTTATCCAAAGTCAATACACTGGCAAAAGAAGTAACGGAAAACATGGATAAGTATGAGCTGGGCATTGCGGTGCAGAAAGTTTATGACTTTATCTGGGAGGAGTTCTGTGACTGGTATATTGAGATGGTGAAACCAAGACTGTACAGTGACCGGGACACCACCAAGGCTGCGGCTTTGTGGACATTAAAGACGGTGCTGATCCAGGCTTTGAAGCTCTTGCATCCGTTTATGCCCTTTATCACAGAGGAGATTTTCTGTACGATCCAGAGCAAAGAGGCATCTATTATGGTTTCCAAGTGGCCAGAATATAGCGAGGACTGGAATTTTGCTGAGGATGAGAGAGAAGTGGAGCTGATCAAAGAAGCGGTAAGGGCTATACGAAACGTGAGATCCGGTATGAATGTGCCGCCCAGCAAGAAGGCCAAAGTCTTCATTACCTCAGAGGATGCCTGGGTAAGGGATACCTTTGAAAAGAGCCGGGTATTTTTTGCTACGCTGGGGTATGCCAGCGAGGTGGCAGTGCAAAAGGACCGAAGCGGAATCGACGAGGATGCCGTGTCTGCTGTGATTCCCAATGCCGTGATCTATATGCCTTTTGCGGAACTGGTGGATTTGGACAAGGAGATTCAGAGGCTGAAGAAAGAGGAAGAGCGGCTGAAAAAGGAGCTGGCCCGTGTAAACGGAATGCTCTCCAATGAGAAGTTTGTAAGCAAGGCTCCGGAAGCTAAGATTGAGGAAGAAAGAGGAAAGCAGAAGAAATACAGCGAGATGATGGAACAGGTATTGGCCAGATTGGCGCAGTTGGAAAACTAGATGAAGAGGGATTGTGAGGGGCTGAAATCAGCCCCTCTTTCTGCCTGATTAAGCACAATGGGGAACATGACAGGATGGAGGAGAAAGCATGTCGTTACGTTTAATTATGGGAAATTCGGGAAGCGGGAAGTCCCACCGCCTGTACCAGGAGTTGGTGGATACCTCCATAAAACAGCCAAACCGGAGGGTTTTGCTGATCGTGCCGGAGCAATACAGCCTTCAGGCCCAAAGAGAGTTGGTACAAAGACATCCCAGAAAAGGCCTGTTTCAGATGGAGGTGCTTAGCTTTCAGCGCCTGGCCTACCGGATTTTTGAGGAGGTAGGGGGCGAACGGAGGGTGATTCTGGAGGAATCCGGAAAGAGTCTGCTTCTTCGAAAAGTGGCCATGGAAGAAAAGGAAAACTTAAAGACTTTGGGACTGAGCCTGGGAAAGCCCGGCTATTTGGCCCAAGTAAAGTCTCTAATCAGCGAACTGGCCCAATATGACGTGACCGGGGAGGGGATGGAACGATTGCTTTTGGCGGCAAAGAAGAAGCCGAGACTTTATTATAAGTTGCAGGATGTGGCGTTGCTGCAGGAGGGATTTTACAAAAGACTGCAAAAAACTTACATTACCGCGGAGGAAGTTCTGGGCGCATTGGAACAGGTGGCTGCCGATTCCGCGATCCTAAAGGGATGTACCATCGGAGTGGACGGCTTTGTAGGCTTTACGCCTCAGCAGTTGAAGCTTTTGGGAACCTTGCTTACTCTTGCCAGTCAGGTAACGGTCACCGTACCTATGGATGTGCGGGACAATCCGGAGAAAAGGAGCGGGAAGCACGCTTTGTTTTATCCGGCCAGAAAGACGATAGATGCATTGATGAGAGTGGCAAAAGAGCGTAAAATCTTCATAGAGGAGCCGGTATTGCTTGGGAACACAGGCAGTCCCAGATATGCAGGTTCCCCTGCCTTGGGTTTTCTGGAACGGCATATGCTGCGCTTTGACGGAAAAGTTTATGGGGAGAAACAGGAGGAGATTTTTCTTTCTGTGTGCAGAAATCCTGTGGAGGAGGCGCACGCGGCAGCCAGAACGATTGTACACCTGGTGCGCGCTTGCGGATACCGATATCGGGATACTGCTGTGATTACAGGAGATATTGGCACGTATGGGGAATACGTGCGCAGAGTGTTTGATGATTATCAGATTCCTGTGTTTGTGGACGTCACCAAGTCGGTGCTTCTCAATCCCATGTTGGAGCTGATTCGGGCGGTGTTGGAGGTGTTAAACAGGGATTTTCGCTATGATACGGTATTTCGCTATTTGCGTACAGGGCTTGCTGGAATCAGTCAAGAAGAGACAGACTTGTTGGAAAACTATGTACTTGCCTGCGGGATTCGGGGCAGAGCCGGGTGGAACCGGGAGTGGAGCCAGACCACGAGGACCTTTCATCAGGATGAAGCAGAGCGCTGCAATACCATACGTAAAAAAGTAATGGAACCTTTAGAGCAGTTCGCGCTGAAAGCCAGGGGAAGGGGAAGAAAGAATGCCAGACAATTGACAGAAGCCCTCTATGAGTTTCTGACCGCATTGAGCATTCAGGAGCAGATGGAGTCGTACCGGATTACGTTTGAACAGTCCGGCCGACCGGAGCAGGCCAGGGAATACGGTCAGATGTACGGTATCGTTATAGAGCTTCTGGATAAAGTGGTAGAGCTTCTGGGGGAGGAAACTATGAACCTGAAGGAGTATACGGAGATATTGGAGGCAGGGTTTGAAGAAGTGAAGGTGGGAAATATCCCTCCCACGGCGGACCAGGTGCTGGTCGGAGATCTGGAGCGGACCAGGCTGAAAAATGTGAAGGCCCTTTTCTTTTTGGGGCTCAATGACGGGTGGGTACCAGCCCGCAGCGATAAAACAGGTATTCTTACAGATCAGGATCGGGAAGAGCTTGTGGCCGCCCAAATAGAGCTTGCCCCCACATCCAGGGAGAACGCGTATCAGCAGAGATTCTATCTTTATCTTAACCTCACAAAGCCCAAGGAGCGACTTTATCTTTCCTACAGCCGTTCTAATATGAACGGGGAGGCCTTAAGGCCTTCCTATCTGATAAACAGTATCAGGAAACTTTTCGCGCATATGCCAGTGCGGGACGAGAGTGAACAGGAAGATTGGAGGGAAAGGGTTTGTACGCCAAAAAATGGTTTAGACTGCCTGATGGAGGGTATCCGCAGACTTCCGGAGGAAGAACCTGCCAAATGGTGGAAGGAGCTTTACAGTTGGTATTATGAGAGAGATAGCTACCGGGAAAAACTGGGAACGCTGGTGAGGGCAGCTTTTCTGACAAGAACGCAAAAGGGACTGGGCCGCAGGGTTGCCAAGGCGCTGTATGGGGAAAACTTGGTCAACAGCGTGTCCAGGCTGGAACGATTTGCTGCCTGTGCCTTCGCCCACTTTTTGCGCTATGGACTCAATCTTTGCGAGAGAGAAACTTATGTGTTTCAGCCGGCGGACTTTGGAAATGTGTTGCACCTGATACTGGAGCTATTTTCCAGAAAGATGGAATCTAGTTCTTATTCCTGGGCGGATGTGCCTCAAAAGCTGGCAGAAGCATGGGTGGAGGAGTGTGTAGAGCAGGTGACTGGAGAATATGGGGCCAGGGTTTTACAAAGTACCGCCAGAAACCAGCATGCCGTCAGACGCATGAAGCGCTTGATGAAAAGGACCGTATGGGCTCTTTGCAGTCAGGTGAGAGCCGGCAGCTTTGTACCCAGCAACTATGAGGTTTCTTTTACAGTGGCAGAAGATCTTCACGCAGTAAACATCGCTTTGACAGAGCAAGAGACTATGCGTCTGAAAGGGAGGATTGACCGGATTGATGTCTGCGAAAAGAACGACCAGGTCTATGTAAAGGTGATTGATTATAAATCCGGAAATACGGAATTTGACATAGCAGCTCTGTACTATGGCCTTCAATTACAGCTGGTGGTATATCTGAACGCCGCCATGGAACTGGAGAGCCGGATATATCCGGACAAGGAAATCGTGCCGGGAGGAATCTTATATTACCGGATTTCGGATCCCATGTTAGAGAGAGGGGAAGCCTCACCAGAGGAAATCAACCGGCAGATTTTAAAAAAATTAAAGCCTAGCGGTTTAATCAATGGGGACCGGTCTGTGGTGGAGGCTTTTGATGGGGGCGTGGATCGGGATTCTGACGTGATTCCTGTCTCTTACAACAAGGACGGAAAACCGTCCAGATATGCGAGCGTGGCAAGTAAGGAGCAGTTTGCCAGCCTAAGTTCCTTTGTACATCAGAAGATGCAAAGCCTTGGCAGGGAAATTTTACGGGGAGACTGCGGGGCACTTCCTTATGAGAGGAAGGGGAGGACGCCCTGCGAGTATTGTGAGTTTCGGGAGGTATGTGGCTTTGATCCCAAAATTCCAGGTACTCAGGTACGGAGACTAAAAGAATATTCGCCGGAAGAAGTGTGGAGTATGATACAGGAGGAGACGGAAAGATGAGCGTAGTATGGACTCAGCAGCAGCAGCAGGTAATCTCACTTAGAAACCGAAATATTTTAGTATCCGCAGCGGCCGGTTCTGGTAAAACGGCTGTGTTGGTGGAGCGGATTCTCTCCATGATTACGGATCCCACTCATCCAGTGGATATTGACCGGCTGCTCATTGTGACCTTTACAAAGGCAGCAGCGGGGGAGATGCGGGAGCGGATTCGGGACGCCATTGAAAAGAGAGTAGAGCAGGAGCCGGACAACGAACATTTGCTTAGACAGACGACATTGATCCACAACGCACAGATTACCACGATCCACAGCTTTTGCCAGTATGTGTTAAGAAATTATTTCCACGCCATTGGTCTGGATCCGGGATTTCGAGTGGCGGACGAAGGGGAGCTGAAGTTGCTGAAGCAGGACGTGGCCGAGGCCGTTTTAGAGGAAGCCTATGCAGAGGGAGGAGAGAACTTTGCAGCCTTTTCGGAAGCCTTTGCAACAGGAAGGGGGGATGGGGAGATCATCGATTGGATCTTACAGATTTATCATTTTTCCATGAGTTTTCCCTGGCCCCAAAGGTGGCTTTCAGAATGTGAAAGGGCTTATGAAAAAAAGAGTATGGAAGAATTTTGCCGACAGCCCTGGGTGCTTCAGATCGAAAGACAGACCAAGCTGCTTCTTTCCGATCTGGAGAAAGAGATACAGTGGGCTATACAGCTTTGCCGCCAGGCAGATGGTCCCTATATGTATGAAGAGGCCCTGCGCAGTGATCTGGAACTTTTGGAAAGGCGAAAGAGCGCCCGGGATTACCGGGAATATGCGAATAGATTTTCGGAGAGGGAAATATTTGCGCGTCTTTCCTCCAAAAAGGATGAGAATGTCTCTGAAGATAAGAGAAATGAGGTAAAAGCCATAAGGGCCCGGATGAAGGAAGGGCTGGAGAAGCTCAGACTTCAGTATTACTATGCAAATGCAGAGCAGATGAAGCAGGATATGGAGGAATGTGGAGCAACCATGGAAGTGCTGTTTCATCTCACGGAGACTTTTATGGACCGGTTTTCTGATCAGAAACGGGAAAAAAATCTGGTGGATTTCAATGATCTGGAGCATATGGCTCTGGAGATTTTAGTGGAAGGGGAGGGAGAATGGGCAAGGCCCTCTGAGATTGCCAGAGATTTTTCCAAACAGTACGAGGAAATCCTGATTGACGAGTACCAAGATAGCAATCTGGTGCAGGAGTATCTGCTAAACAGTATCTCCAGAGCTTGGAAAGAACAATATAACGTGTTTATGGTGGGGGATGTTAAGCAGAGCATTTATCGCTTTCGCCTGGCAAGGCCTGAGCTGTTTATGGAAAAACACGCTTCCTATACGCTGGAGGCATCAGATCATCAGCGCATTGAGCTGCATAAGAATTTCAGGAGTCAGAGGCAGGTGCTTGCAGGCGTGAATTTTCTGTTTAGCCAGATCATGACCAAAAGTCTTGGTAATGTGGAGTATGACAGGGAGGCGGCCCTTTATGCGGGAGCCGCTTTTCCGGACAGGGAAACGGAAGACTTTTTAAAAACGGAAGTTTTGCTGCTGGATTTAAGTCAGGATGCCAAACTGGCAGAAGAGTCCGGGGAGGATGCCCGGGAATTGGAAGCCAGGATGGTGGCAGAGCGGATTCGGCAGATAGTGGGAAAAGAACTGGTGCTGGATAAAGAGACGGGAGCATACCGGCCTGCCAGGTATCAGGACGTGGTGATTTTGCTTCGAACAGTTTCGGGATGGGCACAAGCGTTTGCCTCCGTCCTGAAGGATGCGTCCATTCCCGCCTATACAGGTTCCCAGACCGGGTACTTTTCTACTGTGGAGGTACAGACGGTATTGGCACTCTTGCGTGTGTTGGATAATCCCAGACAGGATATACCTCTGACAGCAGTGCTCAGATCACCCATCTGCGGATTGGAGGATGAACAGCTTGCCCTTATCCGGTGCGCCTATCCGGAAGGGTCTTTCGCAGACGGATGCAGGGCTTATGCAAGAGAGGGGGCAGAGGGAAGGACCAAGGAAACACTTAAAACTTTTTTTGAGGCGCTTTCCTATTACCGGAGCCTTATTCCCTATACGCCTATGCACGAACTGCTTTCCATTTTGCTGGAAGAGACTGGGTATGGAAGTTATGCCGCCTCCATGCCGGGGGGAAGCCAGAGAAAAGCAAACCTGGATATGCTTGTCGAAAAGGCCATGGCCTACGAAAGCACCAGCTATCGGGGGTTATTTCACTTTATCCGCTATATGGAACAGCTGCAAAAGTATGATGTGGATTTTGGAGAGGCTAGTCTGCTCGGTGAGGAGGAGGATACGGTCCGGATTATGAGTATCCATAAAAGCAAAGGATTGGAATATCCCATAGTCTTCGTGTGCGGTCTGGCAAAGTCCTTTAACAGGCAGGATAGCAGAAGTAAGCTGGCGCTCCATGGAGATTTGGGTATCGGCTGCGATTGGACAGATCCGGAACTGAGACTGAAATGTCCTACGCTGTTAAAAAAAGTAATCCAGCGTCAGTCTGTAGATGAAAGTCTGGGGGAGGAGCTGCGGGTGCTGTATGTGGCAGCTACCAGAGCCAAAGAAAAGTTGATTTTGACCGGGGCATCCAAAAAAATGGATAAGCTGCTGGAAAAATGGAGTATGATGTCCGGATGGAAGGAAGAGAAGTTCTCTTACAGTACCCTGGCACAGGCGGACTCTTTCCTGGACTGGCTGATGCCAGCCCTGTTTCGAAGCAGAGATGGGCAGGATTTTCTGGAGAAAGTGGGACGAGAAAAAAGAGAGCTTCCCAGATTAGACTGGCAGGAGGCCAGATTTGAGCTTCAGATGTTGCATGTGTCTGAATTAGCGGGAATAGAAGCAATCCGTCAGGAAGAGGGGATGGGAGATTTAAAAAGGTGGCTTACCTGGAACCCGGATCAAATCTATGAGGAAGAGAGCAGAAAGCAACTGAGAGATGCCCTGGAGTCTGTATACGCATTTGAAGACTGTATGGATATCCCAACCACCATGTCGGTTTCTGAATTAAAGAGAAGGGGACAGACGGATGAAGCAGCCCAGATGTATGAGGAGCCTGCCGTGATCCCTTTGCTGCCACGGTTTCGTCAGGGAGAAAAGGCGAATGCGGGGGCAGCTGTGGGAACCCTGTACCACAAGTTTCTGGAGCATCTGGACTATGAAAAAACCGAAACCCAACTAGAACTGAAAGAACAGCTTCACCACATGGTAAGAAGGCAGTGGCTGTCAAAGGAAGATGCCGAAAGCTTAAACCTGGAAAATATATGGAAGTTTCTTTCTTCCTCCCTTGGAAAGAGAATGAAGGCAGCTGCTCGGAGAGGAGAGCTGTACCGGGAAAAGCCCTTTGTGCTGGGGGTGACGGCGGACCAGATTAATCCCGGCTGGGATGCCAGAGAGATGATTATGGTGCAGGGAATCATTGACGCTTACTTCTATGAGAATGGAAATATTATATTGGTGGATTATAAGACAGACAGGGTTGCCCCCCAGGGAGAAAAAGTGTTATTGAAAAAATACCGGGTGCAGCTGCAGTGCTATGCGGACGCACTCAGACAGCTCACAGGAACGCCTGTGGCTGAACAGTATCTGTACTCTTTCTTCATTCAGAAAGAGTTAAGGAATCTCTGATTGCATTTTTTTGACGGGAACGGTATACTAAAACATGTATGACCTGAAAATCAATCCGCAGAGTCGCAAGAAGGCACTTTGCGGGAAATGATAAGGATGAAAGCTTATGTTAGAATGGATGAAAAAATTAGTAAAAAATCAGGCAGTCCGGTATATTTTCTTTGGAGGCTGTACTACGTTGGTAAATGTGGGCAGTTACGCTCTTTTGCGCTATCTGACCGGAATGAATATGACCACAGCCAACTTTCTGTCGATCGGGCTTGCCATCTTATTTGCCTATGTGGTGAACAAATGGTTCGTGTTTGAACGTCATTGTGAGTCTTGGATGGAACTATTCAAGGAGTGCGGACAATTTATCGGTATGAGACTTGGCACCATGTTTCTGGAGGTGTTTGGAGTCATTTTGCTGACCTGTGTCTGGGGACTGCACGATATGATCGCAAAGCTGGCCATTCAGGTGGTGGTTTTGGTACTCAATTATGTATTTAGCAAAATCTTTGTGTTTCGGGAAAAAAGAGATGTGGATCAGGCGGACAGAAGGAATCTGTGGCTGAAAAAGCGCAGAAAGCATTGTTATATCTGGGGCTTTTGTATTCCATTTTTTACCATGGTGGCAGCCTTTGCTGTGAATCAGGTCTACCCATTTGGAGATCACGGGGTATTGATTATTGATTCTCTTCACCAGTATCTGCCGTTCTTCACGGAATTTCATGAGAAATTGGTAAACAGCGAATCGTTGCTGTACTCCTTTGGCGGAGGTCTTGGTTTTAATTTTTGGGCCACCTATGCCTACTATCTGGCCAGCCCATTGAATTTCCTGGTTGCGATGTTTCCGAAAGAGAACATGATGGATGTAATGGCTCTTTTTATCGTTTTGAAGATCGGGCTGTGCGGTTTGACCATGACTTACTACCTGACCAGCAAGGACAGGGGAAGAACGTATTTTCCTATTTTATTCGGTACCATGTTTGCGCTGAGCAGCTTTCTGATTGGTTACTATTTTAACCTTATGTGGCTGGACAGCATTGCGATGCTGCCCCTTGTTATGATGGGAATCGACCGGATTGTCAAGGGAGAGAATGGAAGACTGTTTTGTCTTTCCCTGTTTTATGGGATTTACTGCAACTATTATATCGGGTTTATGCTGTGTTTCTTTGCCTGCTTGTATTTTCTGGCTGCCTGGATTTCCCAGAGAGAGTACAGTCTGAAAAACATTGGCGCCTCCTGCCTTCGCTTTGGATGGTATGCCCTTTTGGCGGGGGGAATGGCGTCTATTGTGCTCCTTCCTGCCTATATGGCCCTTTCGATCACAGAGTCGATGGAGAGCGGTTTTCCTGACACCATCCGCCTGTTTGTGGAGGACTTATCTCAGCTGACCAGTCAGTTTGCCTTTGTGGATCCCATTAATATTGCGGATGATCAGATAGGAGTCAACGCTTTTTGCGGTACGCTTACGCTGATTTTTGCGGTGCTCTATGCGTTAGATTGCAGGATCGGAAAACGGGAGCGGGCGGCAAAGCTGCTACTGTGTGTATTTTTGTACGCAGGGTTTAATGTGAATGTACTTAATTATATCTGGCATGGATTCCATACGCAAAATGGCCTGCCAAATCGGTTTGCCTTTATTTACATTGCCATGCTTTTGGTGATCGGATTTGATGTGCTGCGTCATGTAACCAGACTGTCTTACCGGAGGATTGTCTTTGCGTGTGTGGTTCCGATTGCCTTTGTATGCGTCAGCGCATATCTGAAGTTGGGGGATCGGGAGACCTATGTATATCTGCTGACTTTGATCTTGCTTTTGATTTATAGTGTGCTGCTTTTAATCTACAGGGCGAGAATACTCAGGGAGTTGACCATGCGGACACTGCTGATGTCTATGGGGATTGCGGAGATGGTTGCCACCGGAATTTTTGGAGTCTGCGTAAACGGTACGGTGGGAAGAAGCACCTATCTGGAAGAGCAGAAAGCATATGAGGCTTTGATGGAAGCCTCAGGGGACAAGGGCTTTTTCCGAAGCGATATCGACAGCACCAGAATGCGCAACGAGGATATGTTTCTGGGAGGCAATGGGGTGGTACTTTTTTCCTCCACTATGCCTGCCGCCACGGTGGATCTTTGTAAAAGTCTCGGGATGGAGGCCAGGACAAACAAGAATGGATATAATGGGCTGACTAAGCTGGTCAATGATATTTTCGGAGTGAAATATGTGGTTTCCCGAACCGATGCGGATCAGCTCTATCAAATGGAGCAGGTGGATTATGTAGAGCCCTTGCATCTGTATGAGAACGACAGGGCTCTTTCCCTGGGCTTTATGGTAAATTCTGAGATCAAAGAGTGGGATATTAATGGAAGTATCCCCACGGATGTACAGAATGATTTTGTGACTTTGGCCACAGGACAGGAACCTATTTTTTCCATGAACCAGAGCGTGGAGATGGAAGACGGCGGGACCTATAATCTGATTCTTCCTGCGGGAAATCAGGTATATTTGCAGGTGACAGAGGCTGTGGAGACCATTGAAATTACCACACCCCAGTATGTAAAATCCTATGATCGGTACAATGATCATCTGTATGATTTGGGCAGCTTTGATGAGGATACCCTGGCCACAGTAACCTGTACCTTTCAGGACGGACAGACGGGGACCGTACAGGCCAATGTCTATCTGTGCATGGAGGAGCGATATTCGGAGGTTTATGAAGAACTGGCCTCCAGTCAGCTGGAGACTACCCGGTGCGAAGACGGAAACATGCGGGGGAACATCCGGGCGGATCAGGATGGAACTTTGCTGTTGTCTGTGCCCTATGATACAGGCTGGGATATTCGGGTGGACGGGCAGAAAGTAGAAGCCTACCGGGTAGGTGAGGCTCTGACCGGAATTGACCTGACAGAAGGAATCCATGAGATTGCCATGGATTATACGCCACAGGGACTATGGGAAGGGACCTTTTTGAGCTTTATTAGCGCGGTGTTGTATTTTGGAACAGGAATTGTGGAACGAAAGAGGGAGAAAGTAGCATGAATCTGAGATTTTCAAAAAAGACAAGTTTGTTTCCAGAGGGAATTTTTGCAGTGCTGAATGAGAGAAAGGAGCAATTGGAGAAGGAAGGACGCCGCATTTATAACTTATCCGTTGGCACGCCGGATTTTTGCCCGGCTCCCCATGTGATGGAGGCGGTATCCAAGGCAGCCCAGGATCCCGGAAATTATAAGTATGCTCTGACAGACAGACCCTTTTTAATCAGGGCAGTACAGGACTTCTATCAGAAGCGATTCGGCGTTGATCTGCGGCAGGATGAAATCATGTCCATGAACGGTTCCCAGGAGGGGATGGCACATATTACCTGGGCTCTCTGTGATCCCAACGATGTGGTTTTGGTACCGAATCCGGGCTATCCCATTTTCAGCATTGGGCCTATGCTCTGTGACGCGAAAGTGGAGACGTATCCTCTGTATCGGGAGAACGATTTTTTGCCAAAGCTGGACCAGATTCCGGAGGAGACAGCCAAAAGGGCAAAATTTATGCTGGTCTCTTATCCGTTGAATCCGGTCTGTGTCACAGCTCCCGATTCCTTTTATGAGGAACTGATTGCTTTTGCGAGAAAGTATGAAATCATGATTCTCCATGACAATGCATATTCTGATATTATCTATGGGGGCAGGGAAGGAAAATCCTTCCTGTCTTTTGAGGGAGCCAAGGAGGTGGGAATTGAGTTTTATTCCCTTTCGAAGTCTTATAACCTGACAGGGGCCAGGATTTCCTTTGCTGTGGGAAATGCCAGGATCATAGAAAAGTTTCGAGGGATCCGCACACAGATTGACTATGGGGTTTTTCTGCCCATACAGTATGGGGCTGCGGCAGCGCTGACTGGCCCGAAAGACGCGGTAAAAGCCCAATGTGCAGAGTATGAAGCCAGAAGCAAAGCGCTCTGTCAGGGACTTCGAAGCATTGGATGGGAGGTACCCGATAGTCAGGGCACTATGTTCGCATGGGCGCCGATTCCAAGGCCCTACACCAATTCTGAACAGTTTGTGATGGATCTGATGGAGAAAGCAGGGGTCATCTGTGTCCCGGGAAGCAGCTTTGGTTCCCTGGGAGAGGGCTATGTACGATTCGCACTGGTATATCCTGTGAAAGAAATGAAAAAGATCGTACAGGCTATTGAGGATAGCGGCATTCTGGGACTTGAATAAAACGCATATTTATTGTATGATGAAACAAGCGAGGTCTGATGGGACCTTATGGTTAGTAAGGAAATGATCAGAATTGAGGAAGAAAAGTGAATCAAGAATTTAGCAATCAACTTTGTGCGATTGTGGGCAGCGACAATTTATATGCAAATGAACAGATGCGAAAACACACCACATTTCAGATTGGCGGGCCGGCCGATTACTATGTGACCCCGCACAGCAAAGAAGAGATTCGTGATGTAATGGAAGCGTGCAGACAGGCGTCTGTGCCCTATTATATTCTTGGACGAGGAAGCAATTTGTTGGTGGGAGACGGGGGATATCGAGGCGTTGTGATCCAGATTTCCAAAAACTACAGCGATATCTGGGTGGAAGGAACTCAGATAAGAGCTAAGGCAGGGGCACTTTTGTCTAAGATTGCAAGGAAGGCAATGAAAAACGGTCTGGCTGGAATGGAATTTGCAGCGGGAATCCCCGGAACCTTGGGCGGCGCCGTGGTAATGAATGCGGGCGCTTATGGCGGCGAGATGAAAGATGTACTGGAGGAAGTCTTAGTACTGACCCAAGAAGGAGAGTTTTTAACGCTTCAGGCCCGGGAGCTGGAACTGGGATATCGAACCAGTATCATTGCAAGACAAGATTTTCTGGTTCTGGAGGCGGCGCTGAATCTTAGAAAGGGAAATTCTGAGGAGATACGTGCCTTGATTGAAGATTTAAACCAGCGCCGCATTTCAAAACAGCCTTTGGAATACCCCAGCGCCGGCAGCACCTTCAAAAGGCCCCAGGGATATTTCGCGGGAAAATTAATTATGGATGCAGGACTTCAGGGATTTTCCGTAGGGGATGCCCAGGTTTCGGAAAAGCATTGTGGGTTTGTGATCAACAAAGGGAAGGCTACGGCAAAGGATGTACGGTGTCTGATGGAGGAAGTGATTCGGAGAGTGGAGCAGCAATTTGGCGTGCGCCTGGAGCCGGAAGTGAAGATGCTGGGAGAATTTCAATGAGATTTGTAATCGTGACGGGAATGTCAGGCGCGGGAAAGACAACGGCCCTGAAAATGCTGGAAGACGTGGGCTATTTTTGTGTGGATAATCTTCCCATTCCTCTAATGCCCAAATTCATGGAACTGGCAGGACATCCCGGAAATGAGATTGACCGGGTGGCTCTTGGCGTAGATATTCGAAGCGGAGAGGCTTTAGGAGAACTGGAAAGAATACTGGAAAAGATGAGCATGTCAG
The DNA here is from genome assembly GCA_902476645.1 of uncultured Lachnospiraceae bacterium. Lineage (GTDB taxonomy): Bacteria > Bacillota > Clostridia > Lachnospirales > Lachnospiraceae > CABSEG01. The sequence goes on from CABSEG010000007.1 coordinate 55,162, forward strand.
GAGTTTCCTATGAAATTCTGTTTTTGGACGCATCCGATGAGGTGTTGGTGAAACGTTACAAAGAAACCAGAAGGAGCCATCCCTTGTCCAAAGGAGGAAGAGTGGACAGGGGAATCCGTGAAGAGCGGGTAAAAGTAGACTTTTTGAAAAGACATGCCGATTATATTTTGGATACCAGTCAGCTTTTGACAAGGGAATTAAACCAGGAATTGGATAAGATTTTTGTGCAGGGGCAGGAATTTCAGAATATGATCATCACAATTCTCTCTTTTGGATTTAAGTATGGACTGCCAAGTGATGCGGATTTAGTTTTTGATGTACGTTTTTTGCCCAATCCCTATTATGTGGAAGATTTGAAAAACAAGACGGGAAATGATGCCGCTGTGCAAGACTATGTTATGGGATTTGAATTGTCTCATATATTTCTGGAGAAGCTAACGGATATGGTGCAATTTCTGATTCCCAACTATATCATGGAAGGGAAAAATCAGTTGGTGATCGGGATTGGCTGTACAGGTGGAAAGCATCGTTCCGTTACGCTGGCTAATAAGCTGTATGAGAGTCTCAACCATCAGTTTGCATATGGATTGAAGATTGAGCATCGGGATATTTTAAAGTAGGAGTGAAAAGATGTCGTTTTCCAGTGAAGTTAAGGAAGAGCTGTCTTTACAGATCAGTCCCGCAAGGCATTGTCAAATTGCAGAGGTTGCCGCAATCATCAGCATGTGTGGGAAAGTTTCTATTTCCTGTTCCGGCGATTTTGCCCTGAGGGTGCAGACGGAAAATCTTGCAGTGGCCAGAAAGTACTTTACATTATTGAAAAAAACATTTAATATAGTTACTGAGGTTCAGGTAAGGCAGAATGCCGGTCAGAAAAGAACCAGAGCCTATACGATAGGAATAAAAAAGCATGAGGATTCGCTGCGTGTGCTACAGGCTGCGAAGCTTGTCAATCAAGATATGGAGATAGAAGAAAACCTTTCCCTGACGGATAATCTGGTGATTCAGAGGACCTGCTGTAAGCGGGCCTTTATCAGGGGAGCATTTTTAGCCACAGGCTCCATCAGCGATCCAAAGAAATTTTATCATTTTGAAATTGTGTGCGCAACCATACATAAAGCGGAGCAACTACAGGCCATAATCAACTCCTTTGAGGCGGAGGCGAAGATTGTACAGCGCAAAAAATATTATGTTGTATATCTGAAAGAAGGGGCTCAGATCGTTGATATGCTGAACGTCATGGAGGCGCATACAGCCCTGATGAATCTGGAAAATGTAAGGATTCTGAAGGAAATGAGAAACGCAGTAAATCGGAAGGTGAACTGTGAGACAGCCAATATCCATAAAACGGTAAGTGCGGCTGTTAAGCAGATAGAAGATATTCAATATCTGCAATCCACCATAGGTTTGGAGAACCTTTCAGAGGGCTTAGAGGAGGTTGCCAGACTTCGACTGGAGCATCCTGAGGCCACTTTAAAAGAGCTTGGCATGATGCTGGTTCCACAGGTGGGAAAATCCGGAGTGAATCACAGGCTGCGAAAGTTAAGTACGATAGCGGAAGAGCTAAGAGGAAGTAAGGAGGAGAATTATTATGACAAAAAGACACATTAAAATTCAGATTGCCAATGGTTTGGAGGCAAGGCCGGTGGCCCTGCTGGTACAGGTGGCCAGTCAATTTGAAAGCAGTATTTATGTGGAAGCCGGAGAAAAGAAGATTAATGCAAAAAGTATAATGGGTATGATGACACTGGGACTCTCAGCCGGAGAAGAGATCGTTGTATCTGCAGACGGCAGTGACGAGTCAGAGGCAATAGAGAAAGTAGAAAAATATTTAAGCGGCAATTAAGGTTTCACAGAGGTGGATTGGCATAGAACGAGGAAGAGTAACTCCTTTTGGTAGGAAGCGGCAGGTTTGGCTCCAGTACCAAAAGGAGTTTTTCATTTCAGAAAACAACAAAAACCATTGACAGAAAGAAAAAAGTATGTTATCTTCTATATATCGTAAGAGATATAAAATATATTTTTTGAAAAAACAAACAGTAAATATGTAACATTTCAATTGCAATTCTGCAAAGAAATCCCGAGAAGAAAAAATAAGATTTAAATAATAAATGGAGCATCCGTACCGAAGACATTTTTTATTTCATAGGAGAGGGTTCCCTTTTTGTGAAAATTCGGTTCCATGGTGCAAAAGTTAGATGGAGAACGAGTTAAAGGAAATTGGAACAGAAATTCTTTTTTAATATTCAAGAAACAGCATGTGAGGGCATTAGGAGCGGGCTATGGAATTGATCTCGCTAAGGAAAAAGTTACTTTTGGCTGGGATACAAAAAATTGAATTTTCATGTCCGGCGGATAAAGCTGCAAATACCCTAAAGAATTTCTGATCTACTGCTCCTAAAGCAGCGGGTAGAAAGCCGGACATTTTATATATATTCCTAAACTTTCCATAATACAATCCTTTTAAAACGGGCATTTACAGTGCCCGTTTTCCCCAAAGGAGAGTTCAGGTTTGTATCTGTAATTAGTATTAGAGAAAAGAGTATCTTCGTGAAAAAAACAATATGAGCGTGTGAGAGAAACATTTTGTATACAGTTATTACGAGATAAAATTTATATTTCATTTTGAAAGGGGGTGATGGACAGCGGAGTAGGTTGTATGTTCTATTGTAGCGGTAAAAAGTAGTATGCCAGATATAAAAATTTGCTATAATGAAAAGAGACATCAAACCAAATCTGCAAAGGAAGGAAGTGAACGAGATGGGAAAATTGAATAACAAATTGAGAAAAGGAGTGCTGTTAGTCACAGTATTGGCATTATGTGTGGATATGGGGAGTTTATCAGCCAAGGCTGACAGAAGAAATGTTTGGTTAAAAAAGTCCGGAAAAACCTATTATTATGGCAAAAAGGGAAAAAGGGTCACGGGTTTAAAGTTGATCAATGGGAAAAGCTATTTTTTTGACAAAAAGGGAGCCCTCTATAAAAAAGGGTGGAAGACGGTGAAGGGAAAAAAGTATTATTTTAAAAAGACTACCGGAGCGGCTGTCACAGGGGCCGTAAAGATCGGAAAAAAGAGATATCTTTTTCAATCGAAAGGGCAGTTGACCGGTACCGGACTCCAAAAATACGGCAAAAAACGCTACTATACGAAAAAAGGAGTTATCCAGGCAGGACTAAAGTCAGTCAAGAATAAGATCTATTACTTTATGGTCAAGGGGCCAGCGGTGACTGGTTGGAAGAGCGTAAAGGGGAAAAAATACTATTTTGGTCCAAACGGTGTGGCAGTGACCGGAAAGCAAATCATTGGGGGAAAAACCTATCAGTTTTCCAAGAAAGGCGTGTTGCAAAAGGAGCTGTCTGCTGATTCAAATCCATCTGACCAAAACCCGGGAAATGTGCAAGAAACGCCGGGAAAAACCACTTGGCCCAACCGGAACCAACAAACGCCAGAACGACCAGTGGAACCCACAATACAGGATCCCAGTGTGACGGTACCAACGGTAAGCCAGGTAGAGAATACACAGGAAAATATGAATGAGGCGTATGCGAAGCTGCACCATACCATCGACCAGAGTCAGAACTATGTTGAGAGCTGGAACGCAGAGGATTGGGAGCCAACGGGATATAAAAGTTTCATGGCAGTTTTTGAAGAGGCAAAAGCTATGTTTGAAGCTACAGAGCGTGTGATTCTGGAGGATCGTAAATGGAGTTTGGTTTTCGATGCCAGTGAAGGTACTTTTGTAAGCAAACAAAGAGAATTTGACCCGGCAAATTACCCGTATACGGCGACAGAGCTGTTGCAGGAAGCCGAGAAGCTGAAAGCATATGAAACACAGTGCCTTGTTTTGCAAAAGAAATTAATTTACTATCCGGAACAGTCTAAGGCTATTTTTAATGCAATTAATAAATATCGAATTTCTAAAGGAGTCAAGCCGTTGGTATGGTCAGAGAATCTTTCAATGACAGCAAGATTGGAATGTGGTTATCGGGTATTCTGTTATGACGGAAAGAACGAGGAATTTGTTAGAGGACATGGACTTAATCAATGTAGTTTTATTGGTACAGTATGGACTAGTTACGTAATAGATTCTTGGTTGAATAGTTCTTTACATGAACCGTGGCTTAGAGACGTTACAGATTTTTATGGAGCAGTAGCTGTTTATACATGCCAGAGTGACAAAGGAGTAATAAGTAAGGTAATCTTTGCTTCTTGGTCATGCGATGAAATGCCTACTTTTAGTGATGGCTCATTAACCGTATCAGCTCCTGAAGAGCTTTGGACAACGATCTTAAATTGTGGAATAGACAGCACAATAATCCCATAAAGGATTCCAAAAAGCATCTTTTCTCAAAGGTGCCTAACCGCGTGAGTAATTATTAGGAAAGATAACACAAGGATGAAAAGAGCACCTAGATTAGGGTGCTCTTTTTATGTGAAAACGTATATAAAGTGTTTTTGGAAAACTGTAAGTAAATACTATAGCTTCAATTTGTTAAGATATCTAATGGACTTTTACAACTGAATAAGCTACGTTGCAAAGCGGAAGTCTCATATACTATATTGACTCTCCAACTGTGTACAGAGTGTGTTAGACTCATTTACATACGGGAAAGGGACAATGAATTTTAAGTTCAGGATCTGATAGCGTTTAGAATGTTTCTCATTATGCTGTTCGCCTCTATTTACTCGTTACTAAGGAAAAGTAGTATAAAAATCACCTCTGTACTTTGACTGGATCTGAGGTGATTTTTTAATTCGGCAACCACTCCATAGGCAGTTGCTTTTGTAATATTGATATAGTATAATCCAAATTTTTTGTAAAGACTTCTGTTTTACAATACAGCACAAGGATTCTTTATATTTTAAAAGGAGGGACTATATGAAAAAGATAACTAAAAGGCTAATGTCCGTACTTCTAGTATTCACTATATTAGCGATCTCTCTGCTACCAGAGGCAGGAATAATGGCTGCAAATGATATAGAATCCGCTACGATTACTTATGTGGTATCTGTTAAGCCCGTGAAACATGGGAAGGTGACAACAGACAAACAAGAGTACTATCCTGGAGAAAAGGTAGTGGTTTCTGTGGAACCGGACCAGGGATATCGTCTTCAAAAATTATGGGCTGAGAATCTGGATGGAGCTGGCATCAAGGTGCAGGCGCAAGACGGGGCATTTCAGTTCTCCATGCCGGAAGGAAACGTGAAAATCGCTGCGGTCATAGAGGAAGAACACAAAGAGACAGGAAGGCTAGGACAAGGAAAAAAGGTAACCGGAGAATCTGCGAAGGTAACCGGAAAATCTAAAGAGATACAGCAGTCAGAACGCCTCCGGTCTGAGACAACTAAGGACTTAGAAGAGCTTCGAAAATCAGAAAAAGAGCAGAAAAAAGGAAACGGTACACAGAAAAAACAAAAGCCCCCAAAAAACGAAGCTTCCGAAAACAAAAAAAAGATTGAGGAAGAAGTAGGTACCCCAAAATGGAAGGTACCCTTGCAGGCTGTCCAGGATAGGATAGCCAGGAGTGCGGCAGATGATGTGGACTATGTATCGATTAAAAACAAGGCCAAGGGCTTGTTTCAAGGAGCTACAAAGATTTCAGACGGTATGGTTATACCGAATGATTACACAGGCTTTATGAGAAGAACCACAGGTTTGGTTCCAACACTACATTTTGCCTATGATTCTACTTACGAGACCGCAGATAAGTCCTATCCCTCCATTATCTTAAAATCCGCATATAAGGATGGAAGAATCAGCGTAACCTATCCAAGATCCTGCTTTTACAATGGCACTTGGGTTGACATTAAAGTAACAGCGACGGACTGGAAAAAGGATGGGGACAAGAACATCAACATGTTTTTTACCGGGGAGCGTCCAGGCGTCATGGTACAAAACTGTTCCTGGATCGAGCTGAAGTATGACTTTTATGTTGCGGGTACCACAACACCCATCGTCGTGAAGGGCTATTCCACCTGGAAGGACATCGACTTTGACCAGGGGATTGTCCTGAAGGATGGTTTTGTAAGGACGAAAGCCAGCATCTACGCAGTAGACGGGGCACAGTCAAACCTGGCATACCAGACCGTGAACGGAAACCCTTACTTCTTTGATGACCATAACTCTAACGCAACTGACCAGATGCCAGGGCATATGATTACAGCCCTGTACGAGGGCTCCACATTAAAGGCAGTCTATACCTTTGTCCGCCATACGGTGAGTACCGTGGGTGGTGGTGCGATTACCAATGAGTCGGATAAGTACTTACCGGGGCCCGTCTCTATTCAGAAAAGGGTATCGGACAATGATGAGAAAATGGTGGCGGAGGACACTTTAAACCAGTCCCCAGAGCCGAGAAAAGAAGGGTTTACTTATACAATCACGGCCACGACAGCAGGGGAGACGGAAGATACCTATTATATGGCGTATAGTATACGAGATCCCTTTGTTGAAGCGTTAAATGTCAATACGGCTGGAATTACTATCATTGATGAGAAGGGCTCGAATGTGAAAGGGTGGTTTGATATCGGTATTTCCGGTAGTAATGTGCTAACCATAAGCGCAAAGAGCACTTCACTGCAAAACGCAGGCTTCTATGGAAAGGTATTTACCATCAATGTACCAGTAACGATTAAGGATTTTATAGATCTACGGTCCTCCCAGTATTGGGATGTATCCAAAAATATGGCAGCATTCAGAAATCAGGCATATTTGGATTCGGATGCGTGTCAAGGGGAAATTTCCTCTAATCAAGTTACTACCTGGGTGCCATTAGAGATTCCAGACGGATATTTGATAGTCAATAAGGTTGAAGATGGGACAGATATTCCACTATCAGGAGTAACATTCCAGGTTTATGAATGGAATGGAAATACATATAATACAACACCGTATGACATTTTGGATGATGGAAAAATAACAGGAACTTATCAGAGTACAAAGCCATATATAATTACCACCACCAACCAAGGCAAATTCAAAGTGGTGGAAACCCAATCTTCACCAGATCACTTCAATCCGGGATGGAGTCAGGAGATCCAATATGATGGCACAGCGGCTAAAACATTAACCTATTCCGTTACAAACGTGAAGATGGAGCCGAAAATCGCTGTTACCAAACTAGCAGACCGAACTACTATGGACGAGGATGTAAAGATACCTGGTTGGTATAAGTACGGGGATAAGATTATTTATGCCATTGTGGTAAAAAATACCGGGAATGTGCCGGTGAAAAACCTAACGGTTACAGACACCATGAGTGAAGATTTGCTAAAAGCTGTGGATCAAACAAATGCTACTTTTGATATTCCAGAGATGGTCACGACGGTAAAAGGAAAGTCTGTGACGGTGACGAAAAGTTCTGCTACCCAGGTTATTCTAAGTGGACTGGAGCCAGATGACAGCGTGCTTTTGACCTTTTCTGTAAATGTGGGAGAAAGGGATCAGGTGAAGGGCCTTCAGAACTTAATCAATCTGGATAATGTGGTCAAAGTGACGGGAATCTACCACAATGGTCACCAGGATACAAAGGTGCCGGAGGATGCGGACGATACAGATAACGATAAGATAAACGTGTTTAATCCTTTGATCTCCATTACGAAGTTGGCAGACCGGACTATTGTGCAGTCTGGAGGGCTGAAGGAAGCAGGATGGTATGACTTCCAGGAAACAGTGACTTACTCTATGGAAGTCAAAAACTACGGAAACGTATCGGTACATGACTTGATGGTAACAGATACCTTAAGTGAAATACTGGCCGCTGCAGTTTATGTGGATAAGGCAGGTTTTACAGATAAGCAGCCCACAGAAACACATTCGGGAGAAAAAATACAGATTAAGAAGAAAGCGGACGATAATAAGACATTGACTTTGGACTGCTTGGGGGCGGGAGACAGCGTTGTTTTAACTTTTGAAGCTAAGATTCGGCCAAGAGCAGAACTGAAGGACTGGCCTCTCGATAAGCTGCAAAATTTGAAAAATCAGGTAAAGGTGACAGGGATGTTTAACACTCAAAATGGCTCTGAACAGGTGTCTCCGGATGCGGACGATGAGGACAGCGATCATATTAACATCTATAACCCATTGATTTCCGTTACAAAGCTGGCAGATCGAACCACGAGGAATGAGGCAGGCACAAAGGAGAACGGATGGTATCATTTTGATGAGACAGTTGTCTATCATATGAAGATAAAAAATTATGGAAATGTGGCAGTAGATCACTTAGTCGTAACAGATGAAATGAGTCAAGAGCTTGCTGCGGTTGTACACTCAGACCAGGCAGGATTTATTCTGGAGAATACCGAACCGGATCTGGAGAGTACGCAGGAATCGGAAAGTAATTCAGAAAATGAGACGGGGACTGATTTGAAACATGAATCAGAGTTAGAAAGAGGTAATCAAACAGAGAATAGGGAGGAAGAAGAATCAGAGGCTCAGGAAGAACAAGAATCAGAAGATCAGGAGATGCCTGGCACACCAACAGATTCGGAAGACCCTATAAGCGCAACTGTTGAAACCACAGAAGGAAAGGCGATACAAATTACCTTGGATTCTATTAATCATAAGCAGGTAATTTTAGACAGACTGGAACCAGGGGATAGTGTGGAATTAACTTTTACCGCCCGGGTACGTTCCAGAGATGAACTGAAGACATTTGGTGGAAAAGAATTGGAGCAACTGGGAAATTACGTAAGAATTACAGGGCAATATGATAATCATAATCCTGAACCGGCACCAGTACCGGAGGACGAGGATGATCAGGATCAAGATAAAGTGAATATATACAATCCATTGATTTCCGTCACAAAGCTTTCCGATCGAACACAAATGAACGGAGAAGGAGTAAAAATACCGGGAGAATATGATTTTGAGGAAACGATTACATACTTTATACAGATTAAAAATTATGGGAATGTAAACGTAGAAAATCTTGAGGTAGAAGACTTTCTTAGTGAGAAGTTGCAAAAGGCTGTTGAGGTCTCGTCTGCTTCATTTATAGAGGGGGTTTTGGAGACAGAACAGAAAAAAGAGATCATAGCCTATAAAGAATCCAACACGAAGTTGCGTCTGGATCAGTTGATGGCGGGGGACAGTGTTACAGTTACATTTCAAGTAAGGATTAAAGGGCGGGAGGAATTAAAAGACTATAATGCGGCGGAATTAGAAAAATTAAGCAATCAGGTAACTGTGACCGGAGAATACGACAACGGAAAGGATGTCCCAAAGGATGAAGATGATGACGATGGCGAGACCATAAATGTACGCAATCCTAAGCTGTCTGTTATCAAGGTAGCAGACCAGACAAGTGGAATTACGATAAAAGACGGAAGTTATGTGGGGGAAAAAGAGCCCGGTATGTATGATTTTGGAGACAAGGTTACCTATAATATCTTTGTAAAGAATACCGGGACAGAAGAGCTCTTTCACATTCATGTAACAGATTCCATGAGTAAAAGGCTTTTGAAAATCATAGAAAGCGGAAGTTTCCAGGTGGAGGATTCCGTAAAAACTTCCATGGACAACCTGGTGGGAGTGCAAGGAGATGAAAAAGAAGAAGCTATCATTGAGAAATTATTGCCAGGAGAAAGTGTCATGCTGAAGTTTGTTGTTGTCCTGAGAAAGAATAATATACAGCATCTGGAAGATTTGAAAAATACGGTAACGGTCACGGCATCTTATGATCCGGATGATCCTAAGGATGTGCCCATAGACGAAGATGATGAAGATCAAGACACATTTCACTTATCTTATGGTTTCGTAGAAATAAAGAAGACCTCTAAAAAGGATGGAAAAGTCTTGAAAGGAGCAGAATTTGAGATTCATAGAAAAGATGGAACCCTGGTGGAAACGATAATCACTGACAGCAAGGGTACGGCAAAAAGTCGGGAACTTGGCATGGGAGAATACTATCTATTGGAGACAAAAGCTCCGGAAGGATATGAAAGAAAAGAAGATCGCATAATATTTGAGATTAAAAAATATGGGCAAACGGTAAAAAAAATAATAACAAATAAGCCAGAGAAAAGAACGGTGCAGTCTAAGGAAGAAGATCGGACACAACCACCTTCCAATCCTCCGGTAAAAACCGGAGACCATACGAAAACTGGAATCTATGTAGTTCTTCTTGCCCTTTCGTTTGCTTTCTTGCAGAAAGTGAGAAAAAGGGGGATATCAAGGAGAAAAGAGTAAGAATGACGCAATGCTTGACAAAAGGTTTCATTTGTCTGATAATATTCAACATATAGTGAGATAAATATAAAAAAGCAAGGGCAAGGGAGGTGCCGATGTGAAGCAGTGTATGGATTCAGAAAACCTACACCGCCGTCTGAAAAAAATCATAGGTCAGGTGCAGGCTATTGACAGGATGGTGGATGAGGATGTTCCTTGCGAAGACATCCTTGCTCAGATCAATGCAGCAAAGTCAGCGCTTCATCGAGTGGGACAGGTGGTACTGGAAGGACATATCAACCATTGTGTCAGGGATGGCATTGAACACGGAGATGCGGACCAGACGATTGCCAATTTTACAAAGGCAGTGGAACGATTTGCAAACATGATTTAAGAGGGTGCAGAAGGCTTCTGGCTAAGGTGATAATAGCTTCCTCCCGGATAAGCGGTCAGGCAACAGGACCGTTTGTCTGGAGGAAGTATTTTTATGCCTCTTCTTGACAACCTATACCCCTATAGGTATAATGGGGGCATAGGTTGTCAAGAAAAGGACAAGGAGGATAGAAGGATGATGAAGGTATTGGAGAAACTTTTGGAATTAGGGGGAGTGAAACGGGATATTGCATTTTTAATTATTTCAGGCATCGCTCTGATCATTAGTTTTTTTGATTTGTTGCCTCTTCCCTTTGACGCCGCATGGATAGCCATTCTATTATGCGGAGTTCCTATTCTTTTGGAAGCGATCATTGGACTGGTTACCGCATTTGATATCAAAGCGGATGTTTTGGTATCCATTGCCTTACTTGCCTCTGTGATTATTGGAGAAGATTTTGCGGCTGGAGAAGTGGCTTTTATTATGCAGATCGGCGCCTTACTGGAAGATTTGACGGTGGCAAAAGCAAGAGCAGGGATTGAGAGACTCGTTCATTTAACACCGCAAACAGCCAGAAGAATCTGTAAAGAAGAGGAAGAGATTATACCGGCGGAAAAGGTACAGGTTGGAGACATCCTGCGTGTTTTACCCGGAGAGTCCATTCCCGTAGACGGGGTGATCTGCATGGGCGAGACTTCTATTAACCAGGCTGTCATGACCGGTGAATCGCTTCCGGTTGATAAGAGAGAGGGAGATGAGGTTTCCAGTGGAACGGTAAATCAGTTTGGCTCATTTGACATGAGGGCAACTAAAGTAGGAAGTGACAGTTCTATACAGCGTATGATACGCCTGGTGCAATCCGCAGATGCCGGAAACGCAAAAATTGTGGGAATTGCGGACCGGTGGGCCACATGGATTGTTGTGATTGCCCTGACAGCGGCAGTTTTTACCTGGCTGATCAGCGGACAGATGATTCGTGCTGTTACCATATTGGTGGTTTTTTGCCCCTGTGCGTTGGTATTGGCTACTCCCACAGCGATTATGGCTGCCATTGGCAATGCGACAAAACACGGTTTTTTGGTACGGGAAGGGGATGCTCTGGAACGCTTGGCTGCGATAACGAAAATCGCATTTGATAAGACAGGAACGCTTACTTACGGAACGCCTCAGGTGATTGCTGTACACAGTGTGATCCAGGACATGACGGAGGATGAGCTTTACCGATATGCGGCAAGTGCAGAGGCACGATCGGAGCACCCGCTGGGAAAAGCCATTGTCCGGTCCTATCGGAAGAGCCAGAAAAGAAAACTTCCGGAAGCGGAACAGTTTCAGATGCTTCCGGGAAGAGGGGTAAAAGCAGTTGTAAATGATAAGAGAATTATAGCAGGAAATGAACTGTTGTTACAAGACCGGCAGATTCCCATCCCAGGAAACATGCTCCAGAAGGCGGAGTCCTATCGGGAAGAAGGGTGCACAGTGATTTATCTGGCAGTAGAAAAGAAAGCGGTCGGATTTCTGGCGCTGTCTGACACCATGAGGGAGGATGCTGCGGATACGATACTTGAGGTGAAAAAGGCAGGAGTTAAGCCGGTTTTATTGACTGGTGATCATAAAAATGCGGCAGATCATGTGGCAGCGCTGCTTCATATTGAAGAATTTCACGCGGATTGTCTTCCGGAAGATAAGTTAACCTGGATTTCGGACTGCCAAAAAGAAAAACAGCTGGTTTGTATGATCGGAGACGGAATCAACGATGCTCCGGCGTTAAAAAAATCCTATGTGGGGATTGCTATGGGAGGCGTTGGAAGCGACATTGCAGTAGAGGCTGCGGATATCGCTCTGGTCAGTGATGATATTAAGGAGATTCCTCATCTGATGCGGCTTGCAAAGCGTATGATGGTTACCATAAAATGTAATCTCACCTTTTCAATGACCTTGAACTTTATCTCCATTATACTTGCTATTACTGGAATTTTAAATCCGGTGGTTGGAGCACTGGTTCATAATGCCGGTTCTGTATTTGTTATCATTAATTCCGCTCTGCTTTTGAGATACGCTTCCCAAAAACAATCATGAATGAAAACGTATATTTTAGAAATCTGTAAGGCAGATATAGATTGAAATAATACATACCTGCCTTACAGATAAATTTAAGCTCTACATATTCCGTCAACGGATAGAATTTCACCGGTGATATAGGAGGCCATATCGCTTGCCAAGAATACGAAAGCATCTGCCACCTCTTCAGGCTCACCGGGCCTTCCCAGTGGAATTTTTGCGGAGATGGCATCTACCATAGCTTTTGGAAGCGCTGCGACCATATCGGTTTTGGTGACCCCGGGTGCGACTGCATTTACCCGTATATGGTCTTTTGCCAACTCTCTCGCCAGCGAGATGGTCATGCCGTTTACTGCGAATTTACTGGTAGGATATCCGACCCCGCTGGGCTGGCCGCTGATGCTTACCATAGAACTGGTATTCAAAATAACACCGCCGCCTTGCTCCCTCATTACTTTTGCGGTGGGTAATATGGCATAAAACATGGCGCTCACATTTAATTTTAATATGTTATCAAAGTCTTCAGGGGTATAATCGTATAATGGAGCGCTTTGGGAGATACCTGCATTATTTACCAGGATATCAATTCTGCCATGTGTTTTTTTAACATCTTGAATAGCTTGTTCTACCTCGGAAGCATTTGTTAAATTTGGCCACATGCCACTAACACTCCAGGAGGAATTTTCTTTTTTCAATTTTTTCAGAGCTTCTTCCACCGTTTCTTGCCTGGAACCCCAGAGCACTACCTCGGCTCCGTTTGCCAGATATTTTTTCACGACGGCGAATCCGATGCCTCTTGTACCGCCCGTTACCACTGCCACTTTTCCTTTCAGCATATTGTCTGCTCCTTTCTGATTTTAAAATCTGTTGGTATAAAATAAAGTCTCAAGAATCAATCTCATTTCATCATAACAGGAGAGGGAAGGCACGTCAAGGGAAAGACCCTTATAGCATTCAATGAGTATTTGATCTTTCTTACGCATAATGATAAAATATATATAATAATTTGATTGAACATGAGGAGAGATCAGAAATGGATTATCGTATAAATCAAAGAACAAAAGATCGTATCAGTGTAATAGGCATTGGTTCCAGCTATCTTTCGGATGCGTCGGAGACGGAAGCCTTAGAAGCATTGGAGTTGGCCTATGAAAATGGAGTAAATTATGTGGATATGGCTGCCGCTTCTGGGGAATGCTTTGGATATTATGGGAAAGCGTTCGAGAAGGTGCGGGATCAGATGTTTTATCAGGTGCACTTCGGGGCAGACTATACAACTGGAAAATACGGATGGTCTACGAAGCTGGAAACCGTAAAGAAGTCTGTGGACTGGCAGCTGAGACAATTAAGAACGGATTACATAGATTACGGATTTATCCATTGCCTGGATGAAGAATCAGACTGGAATGCTTATCGGAAAAATGGGATACTGGATGACCTTCTTCAGATGAAGAAAGAAGGGACTGTAAAGCATATCGGTCTGTCTTCTCATACGCCAAGACTGGTAAATATGGCATTGGACACAGGAATTGTGGATATGGTGATGTTTTCTATTAATCCGGGATATGATGCTCAAAAAGGAGAATATGCAAACGGGACTTCGCAAGAGCGTATGAGACTGTATCAGCGTTGTCAGGCAGAGGGAATCGGCATCTCTGTGATGAAGCCGTTTTCAGGAGGACAGCTTCTGGATGAGAAAACTTCGCCATTTGGAAAAGCGCTTACCCAGTATCAATGTATCCAGTATGCTTTGGATAAGCCCGGAGTGCTTACCGTACTTCCGGGAATCCGTGGGACTGAGGATATGAAAAAGCTGTTAGGCTTTTTTGAAGCGGCAGAAGAAGAGAGAGACTACGCAGTGATCGGAACCTTCAAATCCGGAGAGGCAGAGGGAAAGTGTGTGTATTGTAATCACTGTCATCCTTGTCCCGCAGGACTAGACATCGCTTTGATAAATACATATTATGATTTGGCAAAGGCGGGAGACACAATGGCAGAAGACCATTATGCAAAACTGGAAAAGCATGCCAGCGATTGTATTGCATGCGGACATTGTAACCGGAGATGTCCCTTTAAAGTGGATCAGATGAATAGAATGAAGGAGATCGCCGAATATTTTGCATAAAATAGTGACATGTTTTAGTAAGAGCTATCATGGCACGTGCGGCGTATGCGGCTGTTAGGATGAGGAGAAAACAAAAATATTTGACTTGGGACTGCGGGAAGATCTGCAGTCCTGTTTTTTACTTCATCCAGACAGAGTTATTTCATAGAATATGTAAAAGCAGAATTGACATGCTATTCATTATAAGATAGAATAGGGAAGAACAGATGTTCTTCACACATGGAATGTTTTAGGAGCGTTTGACGATTCCACTTGATTTGCTATAGGAACATTCGGCAGAATATGTTTTATTAAGAATAATGAATTGGATATGACTGATATGAAAATATCAAACTTATAAAGGAGAGATGGAACCATGGATCACTTTGAACTAGTATCAGAATACAAACCTACAGGCGACCAGCCCCAGGCGATTGAGCAGCTGGTACAAGGTTTCAAAGAGGGGAATCAGTGTGAGACTCTTTTGGGCGTTACGGGTTCGGGAAAAACATTTACGATGGCGAATGTCATCGCACAACTGAATAAACCCACACTGATCATCGCTCATAACAAAACGCTGGCGGCACAGCTTTACGGGGAATTCAAGGAATTTTTCCCGAATAATGCTGTTGAATATTTCGTCTCCTATTATGATTATTACCAACCGGAAGCCTATGTCCCCTCCTCGGATACGTATATTGCCAAAGATTCTTCCATCAACGATGAGATTGACAAGCTGCGCCTTTCGGCCACAACGGCTTTGGCAGAGCGGCAAGATGTGATTATCATTTCCAGCGTATCCTGCATTTATGGATTGGGAAGCCCCGTGGACTATAAAAATATGGTGATCTCTCTAAGGCCGGGGATGGAGAAGGACAGAGACGAGGTCATGCGGAAACTCATAGATATTCAGTATGAACGCAATGATATGGACTTTCACCGGGGTACGTTTCGGGTTCGGGGGGATGTACTGGAGATTTTTCCCGCCGTATCCACGGAAACGGCCATTCGGGTGGAATTTTTTGGGGATGAGATTGACCGGATTGTGGAGATTGACTGCCTGACCGGTCAGGTGAAAAGCTCACTGGAACATGTGGCAATCTTTCCCGCTTCCCATTATGTAGTTCCCATGGAAAAGATTTTAGAGGCTACCAAGGAAATTGAGAAGGAACTTAAGGAGCGGGTGCAGTACTTTAAAAGCGAGGATAAGCTTCTGGAGGCCCAGAGAATTGCGGAGCGGACCAATTTTGACATTGAAATGATGAGGGAGACGGGATTTTGCTCTGGGATTGAAAACTATTCCAGGCATCTGGCAGGCTTAGAGCCTGGTGCCACACCCCATACCCTGATGGATTATTTCCCGGAAGAGTATCTGATTATCATTGATGAATCCCATATGACAGTTCCTCAAATCAGAGGGATGTATGCGGGAGACCAGTCCAGAAAGACCACTCTGGTGGACTATGGATTTCGGTTGCCATCAGCCAAGGATAACCGGCCCTTGAATTTCCAGGAGTTTGAGAGTAAAATTGACCAGGTATTATTTGTATCTGCCACACCGGGCCCTTATGAAAAGGAGCATGAATTGCTGAGGGCGGAGCAGATCATCCGTCCTACCGGATTACTGGATCCGAAGGTGGTGGTTCGTCCTGTTGAGGGGCAGATTGACGATTTGGTAGGCGAGGTTCGAACAGAGGTGTCTAAGGGGAATAAGGTCATGGTGACTACTCTTACCAAACGCATGGCAGAAGATCTGACGGACTATATGAGGGAAGTAGGAATTCGCGTGAAGTATCTGCACTCAGATATTGATACGCTGGAGAGAACAGAGATCATCCGAGATATGCGGATGAATGTTTTTGATGTGCTGGTGGGTATCAATCTGTTGCGGGAAGGGCTGGATATTCCGGAGATCAGTCTCGTGGCCATTCTGGATGCGGATAAGGAAGGATTTTTGCGTTCTGAGACATCTCTGGTGCAGACCATAGGGCGGGCTGCGAGAAATGCTGAGGGACACGTCATTATGTATGCGGATGAGATAACCGACTCTATGCGCACGGCCATTGAGGAGACGGAGCGAAGAAGGGCCATTCAGGAGGCTTATAATGAGGAACATGGCATTACCCCGCAGACCATTCAAAAAGCAGTTCGGGAACTGATTAGTATCTCCAAGGCCGTGGACGAACCCCCTAAGGAATTGGAAAAGGATCCGGAGTCTATGAGCGCAAAGGAACTGGAAAAGGTGATCGGTCAGATACAAAAGAAGATGAAAGCAGCAGCGGCAGAGCTGAACTTTGAGGAGGCAGCCAGGTTGAGAGATCAGATGGTGACCTTAAAAAAGCATTTGCAGGAGATAGAGGAATAAAGAAACACGAAAACCGCAGCAGTTGCGGCTTGTCTAGGAGGAGACTATGGCAGTTAGAAAGGGCGCAAGGCAATACATTAAAATCAGAGGTGCCAACGAGCATAATCTGAAAAACATTGATCTGGATATTCCCAGAAATGAGTTTGTCGTTTTGACAGGGCTGAGTGGGTCCGGAAAATCTTCTCTGGCGTTTGATACCATTTATGCGGAGGGACAGAGAAGATATATGGAGTCTCTGTCGTCCTATGCCAGGCAGTTTTTGGGACAGATGGAGAAACCGGATGTGGAGAGTATTGAGGGGTTACCACCGGCTATATCTATTGATCAGAAATCCACCAACAGAAACCCCAGATCCACGGTGGGTACGGTGACGGAAATATATGATTATTTTCGCCTGCTGTACGCCAGAATCGGAATTCCCCATTGTCCTAAATGTGGAAAGGAAATTAAGAAACAGACTGTGGATCAGATGGTGGATCAGATCATGACCCTGCCGGAGCGCAGCAAAATCCAGCTGATGGCCCCTGTGGTGAGAGGGAGAAAGGGGACGCATGCCAAGTTGTTTGAGCATGCCAGGCGCAGCGGATATGTACGGGTGCAGGTGGATGGCAGTCTCTATGAGTTGTCTGAGGAAATCAAGCTGGATAAAAATATCAAACACAATATAGAGATTATTGTGGATCGGCTCATTGTAAAGCCAGGAATTGAGAAACGTCTGACGGATTCTCTGGAAACAGTACTGGAATTGGCAGAAGGTTTGGCTATGGTGGAAGTGAACGGGGAGCAGGTACTGCGTTTTAGCCAGAGTTTTTCCTGCTCGGATTGCGGTATCAGCGTGGACGAGATAGAGCCCAGAAGCTTTTCCTTCAACAATCCTTTCGGGGCCTGCCCAGATTGTTACGGTCTGGGATATAAAATGGAATTTGATGAGGATCTGATGATACCAGACAAAAGTCTTAGTATCCTGGATGGAGCAATTACCGTTTTAGGATGGCAGTCCTGTGCGGATAAAGGAAGTTTTACAAGGGCTATTCTGGATGCCCTTGCCAAGGAGTATCAGTTTGATCTGGCTACGCCTTTCTGTGAGCTGTCAAAGGAGGCGCGCCATGTGATCATTCACGGTACGGACGGACGGGAAGTTAAAGTACATTATAAGGGACAGAGAGGCGAGGGGATCTATGATGTGGCCTTTGAAGGACTGATCCGAAATGTACAAAGAAGGTATCGGGAGACAAATTCAGACAGTACTAAGCAAGAGTATGAGACCTTTATGCGAATTACACCCTGTCAGACCTGCCATGGCCAAAGACTAAAAAAAGAGGCGCTGGCTGTCACAATAGCTGACAAAAATATTTTTGAAGTGACTTCCATGTCCATTCGGAAGCTGCAAAGATTTTTAGAGGAGCTTTCACTCACCCGGCAGCAGCAAATGATCGGAAAACAGATCCTAAAAGAAATCCGGGCCAGGGTTGGCTTTTTAGTGGATGTGGGATTAGAATACCTGACCCTTGCCAGAGCAACCGGCACTCTTTCCGGCGGGGAGGCCCAGAGAATTCGGCTCGCTACCCAGATTGGTTCGGGGCTGGTGGGAGTAGCCTATATCCTGGATGAGCCCAGTATCGGGCTCCATCAAAGAGACAATGACAAACTGCTTAGAACGCTGAATAATTTAAAGGATTTAGGCAATACGCTGATAGTAGTAGAACACGACGAGGATACTATGCTGGCGGCAGATTATATTGTGGATATCGGGCCGGGAGCCGGAGAGCATGGTGGAGAAGTGGTGGCGGTAGGTACGGCACAGCAGATCATGAAAAACCGAAAATCTATTACCGGTGCATATTTAAGCGGGAAAAGGCGGATTCCGCTTCCGGAAACCAGGAGGGTCCCCACCGGTTATTTAACAGTGCGGGGGGCAGCGGAAAATAATTTGAAAAATATCGACGTGAAGATTCCGCTGGGCGTGATGACCTGTGTTACAGGGGTGTCAGGTTCTGGGAAAAGTTCACTGGTCAATGAGATCCTCTACAAACATTTGGCGAGAGCTTTGAATCGGGCCAGGACGATACCGGGAAAGCATCAAGGTATAGAGGGGGTAGAGCAACTAGACAAGGTGATCGACATCGATCAGTCTCCCATAGGGCGAACTCCCAGGTCAAATCCCGCCACTTATACCGGAGTATTTGATCAGATACGGGATTTGTTTGCAGCAACCGCCGATGCAAAAGCCAGGGGATACAAAAAGGGACGTTTTAGTTTCAATGTAAAAGGAGGCAGATGTGAGGCCTGTTGTGGGGATGGAATCATTAAGATTGAAATGCACTTTTTACCGGATGTCTATGTGCCCTGCGAAGTTTGCCAGGGAAAGCGGTATAACAGG
>CABSEG010000008.1 GCA_902476645.1 uncultured Lachnospiraceae bacterium
TCTCAGACTGTCCGCCGAATATGGCACAGGTGTCCGTTTGGCCCGACAATCTGCAACATTATTTGATCGAATGCCCGGAAGAGGTGGAAACTTCTCAGAATCCATTAGTGGTTACGATCACTATGAATGATGAAAGCCAATACCAGTATGTAATCCGCTAGAGAGGCGTATAAAAAAGGGGAGTGGACAGGATGATCTTGTCCACTCCCCTTAACTTTCTGTTTTTTAGCCAAAGTATCTCTTTAACAGACCCTCGAAAGCTTTTCCATGGCGAGCCTCGTCTCTTGCCATCTCATGAACTGTATCATGGATTGCATCCAGGTTAGCAGCCTTAGCGCGCTTAGCAAGGTCAAACTTGCCTGCGGTAGCGCCGTTTTCCGCATCTACACGCATTTCCAGGTTTCTCTTTGTGCTGTCGGTTACCACTTCACCCAGAAGTTCTGCAAACTTTGCAGCGTGCTCTGCCTCTTCGTAAGCAGCCTTCTCCCAGTACAGACCAATTTCAGGATATCCTTCTCTGTGGGCAACTCTTGCCATAGCCAGATACATACCAACTTCTGAGCATTCGCCTTCAAAATTAGCTCTCAAATCAGCAATGATATCTTCCGGTACGCCCTGTGCAACGCCTACCACATGTTCTGCGGCCCAGGTTCTTTCGCCTTCCTGCTTGGTGAATTTGCTGGCTGGTGCCTTACAGATTGGACATACTTCAGGTGCGGAATCTCCTTCATGAACGTAACCACATACACTACATACATATTTAGCCATTGTTAAATCTCCTTTTCTAAAAAATATAGTAAACAGTAAAGTATTTCGGAGAAGGGATATCCCCCTCTTAGAAATCAGTAATAATTACTGATATTAATTTATCACAATTACTGAGTTTCGTCAAGGGGTTTTGAAGAAAAAGTATCAGATTTTTTGCAATTGCTGCAAATACCATAAAAATGGGCTGTATAGCTTTCGATAATCCCTTCAAAGTTTTTTCCCGCCGTATCCATAATATAATCGATGTTTTCCATCTCCAGGTCCATAACGCTATGGCACTTCCGGCAGATAAAATGGTTATGGGGGGTAGTTCTTCCATCAAAGCGGTCGGCACCATCGCCGGTGGTAATTTTGGAGATTTCCCCAAGGTCAGATAATAGAGCCAGATTGCGATATACGGTACCCAAGCTGATATTTGGATAAATCTTTCGAATATTCATATAAATCATATCAGCGGTGGGATGGTCTGTTCGGGTTTCCAAAAATTCTTTGATGGATTCGCGCTGCTTACTGCGTTTCAGTGTCGGCATAGGCTCCTCCTTAGAATAATAATAATAGTTACTGATATAAGTATAATGGAAAGGGGAAGATTTGTCAATGGGATTGCCCTTGTAAATTCAATCCATTTTGCTATAATGATGTTGAGATACGTGGAATTTGACGGGTTCACATCAAAATGATCATGTGTAACCAGAAGATTTTTGGAAAAGGAGAAAAGCAAATGGAGCAAGTCTATGATTTAATTATTATCGGTTCCGGGCCGGCCGGTTTGACAGCAGCTATCTATGCTCAGAGAGCAAGGCTTCACGCTCTTGTAATAGAGAAGGAATATGTTAGTGGAGGACAGGTGGTCAATACTTATGAAGTAGATAATTACCCGGGACTTCAAGGGATCGGAGGATTCGAGCTGGGAAGTAAATTTCGGGAACATGCGGATCATTTGGGGGCGGCCTTCCTGGTGGCAAATGTGGAACATATTATAATAGAAGAAACAGTGAAAAAGGTCCAAACGGATCAGGGGGATTTCTATGGTAAAACCGTCTTGATTGCCACAGGGGCCAGACATAGACTTCTTGGAGTGCCAGGAGAACAGGAGCTATCCGGTATGGGGGTATCTTACTGCGCTACCTGTGACGGAGCGTTTTTCCGGGAGCGAGACGTGGCTGTGGTTGGTGGAGGAGACGTGGCTGTGGATGATGCGATCTTTTTGGCCAGGGGGTGCGCAAAAGTGTATCTGATTCACAGGAGGGGAGAACTGCGTGCAGCCAAAAGCCTTCAGGAAAGACTGTTTGCCTGCCCCAATGTGGAAATTCTGTGGGACACAGTGGTAACCAGAATTTGCGGAGAAGAGCAGGTGGAATCCTTAAAGCTGGAAAATGTAAAGACCGGAGAGGGAAGAACTCTGACCCTGGATGGAGTTTTTATTGCTGTGGGTATTTTGCCGAATACGGAGGCATTTCAGGGCTTGGTGGATATGGATGAACAGGGTTATATTCTTGCGGGAGAAGATGCGATTACCAGTGTTTCGGGGATCTACGCGGCAGGCGACGTGCGAACAAAGATGCTTCGGCAGATTATTACAGCTGCGGCCGACGGGGCAAATGCGGTTACATCTGTTCAGAACCAGCTTTTGTATCAGAGATAAAAGAGGCGGGAGATAAATTGTAATAGCTTATCCATGCTCCTGTAAAAAAATCATAAAAGTGTTGACAAGGCTTGTAATATTTGTTATGATAGCCCTGTAATAAATTTAACAATTTCGTAATAAATCATATAGCGATACTTTTGGAGGTAGGATAAGTAATGAAAAAAGGAGTTATGAAGGCATCCGCATGCTGTTTGGTCGGCGTGATGGCCCTTGGGGGAAACAGTGTCATTTCACTGGCATCAGGGCTGGATATGCCGTTGGCAGGTCTGGAGAGCAAACTTCAGGAACAACAGCAAAAGGCGGCTGCAGAGACAGTACAGGTTCAGGCGACAGGGTATGACACTATTGCCATTGCCCAGCTGGACGATCCGGAAGGGTATGTAAATATACGTGACGCGGCAAGTGCAGAGGAAGGGAATGTACTTGGAAAGCTTTACGATGATTCGGCAGCTACCATACTTGGACAAGAAGGCGACTGGTATCTGATTCAGTCCGGTTCCGTTACCGGATATGTAAAGGCAGAGTTTTTTGCCACAGGAACCCAGGCGGAGGAACTGGCGAAGGAAGTGGGCACGCAGGTGGCAAAGGTCAATACCACAACATTGATGGTTCGCCAGGAGGCCACTACAGACTCAGAAGTGTTGGCTCTGGTTGGAGATTCCCAGAACCTTCAGGTGGTGGAAGACCAGGGTGACTGGGTAAAGGTTGCTGTGGATTCTGATGTGGTAGGTTATGTATCTAAGGACTATGTGGATTGTGAAACCCAATTTGTGGAAGCAGAGTCCAAAGAGGAAGAAGAAGCCAGAATCAAAGCGGAAGAAGAAGCCTATTTGGCAGCGCTTGAGGAGGCAAAGAGGGCAGACGAGGAGGCAGCGGCCCAAGCAGCAGCGGAACAAGCAGCCGCCGAACAGGAATATTTGGAGATGATGCAGCAGCAGGCAGCAGAGGCGGAGGCAGCGGCTCAGGAAGCAGCTGAGCAGGCAGCAGCAGCTCAGGCAGAAGCAGAGGCGCAAGCGCAGGCCCAGGCAGATGCCCAGGCTCAGGCACAGGCCCAAGCAGAAGCAGAGG
This sequence comes from uncultured Lachnospiraceae bacterium, assembly GCA_902476645.1. Classification (GTDB taxonomy): domain Bacteria; phylum Bacillota; class Clostridia; order Lachnospirales; family Lachnospiraceae; genus CABSEG01. Next base: position 3,485 of record CABSEG010000008.1, read on the forward strand.
CGGCAGCCCAGGCAGCAGCCGATGCTCAGGCGGCGGCGGAAGCGGCGGCGGCCGAGCAGGCAGCGGCTCAGGAAGCGGCAGAACAGGCGCAGGCCCAAGCAGAGGCACAAGCGCAGGCAGATGCCCAGGCTCAGGCAGAACAGGAGAGTCAGGCCACGGAAGAAACAGAGAGCTATGATGAGTCTGGAACTTCGGATACCTCTTCTACGAGACAGAATGTAGTAAATTTTGCATTACAGTTTGTTGGGAATCCTTACGTATGGGGAGGAACCAGTCTGACCAATGGAGCGGATTGTTCCGGATTTACACAGTCTGTAATGGCAAATTTCGGAGTGAGCCTGCCCCGTACGGCGGGAGCTCAGTCTCAGAGCGGCACGCCGGTTTCCATATCTGATATCCAGCCGGGAGATCTGTTGTTCTACAGTGGAAGCGGTGATTATGGAATCGGACATGTATCGATGTATATTGGAAACGGACAGGTTGTTCATGCAAGTAATTCCAACACAGGTATTATTGTATCTGATATAGGATACAGGACACCGACATCAGCCAGAAGCTTTTTATAAAAAGATTGAAGTAACGGGAATGCCCCGAAACTATGGACTTTTAAGCATATAGTCTCGGGGCATTTTTGTCGTGGCAGAGGTTTGGTTTTTAGACAAAATAATTTGAAAATTGAGACGATGTGGGAATAAAGTCAAAAAGTCTTTTTTTCTATACAAATATTGACAATTCACCACCTTGTACAAACTGCACAAAAACGCAGGAGAGATATATGGAAGCAGGAAAGTTATTCATCGGAAAAGCACAAGTTATCCACAAGAGGAGACTTAGAAAATGGAGGGGAATAGAGTTATACACTAAGTTATCCACAATATCCACATTTTTATGCCCTTTTTATGTGGTTTACATAGAATATTTTAAGAACACACGTTTTGTGAAGAAAGGAAAAACCACACTTTTATGAAAAAAGCAGTTGACAAATAAATATTCAAAATAGCACCAAATCAGTCTAAAAATAAAAAATATTTTCAGAATATTATTTTCAGAATGATAAAGAGATGGTAGAATGGAGGCAACGAACTGGAGGAGAGGAGGAAAGTAAGATGCAGGTAGCAGAATGGATGCCCGTAGTGTGTGTGCTGGCGTGTATACTGCTGTATTTTCTTGCGATTATGCCCAGGGTATGGGGGAGACCGGATCAACGGTCCTTGAAAGGATGGTATTATGCACACAGAGGTTTTTACAACAATGATAAGAAGGCTCCGGAAAATTCCATGCGGGCCTTTGAAAGGGCGGTAGAAAAGGGATATGGTATTGAATTGGACGTGCAATTGACAAAGGATAAAAAGCCCGTAGTCTTTCATGATTTCACATTAAAACGGGTTTGCAAAGAGGATGGGAAGGTCTCAGACTATACGTATGAGCAACTAAAACAGTTTCGGCTTTTCCAGACAGATCAGCGGATTCCTCTTTTATCAGAGGTGTTGAAACTGGTGGGAGGACGGGTTCCTTTGATTGTGGAATTAAAAATTGAAAGGACAGATTTATCCGTCTGCCCGGCCACAGCGGCGCTCTTGGAAAGATATCAGGGTCCCTACTGCATAGAATCTTTTAACCCGTTGGGCTTGTTCTGGTTTCGCTGGAAATATCCCAGGATTGTGCGGGGGCAATTGTCGGATAATTTCCCCAGAGAGACAGGGAGAAACGGTATCATAGAACAATGCCTGCGCCATCTGTTGTTTAACTGGCTGACAAAACCAGATTTCATCGCATACCATTGCAAATATCCGGGCGCCCTTTCCCGATGGCTTTGCAGACATTTATACGGGGCAACGGCAGTGGCCTGGACGGTCCGGTCTTCGGCAGAAAAAAAGAAACTGGAAAAGGAATTTGACCTGTTTATTTTTGAACATTTTGCAGCTTAACAGTCGGTTTGTGACTATGGAGTGAGCAGTGGAGGGAAGAAATGAGAAAGAAAAGAATGGTTTCCTTTATTATGGTGTCCTGTTTGTTGGTTGGCAGTATACCCGCCTACGGGGCTGAGGAGGCAAGAGGAAAGAGTGCCGGGAATGACAGGGAAGTGATCTATATCAGCACACCGGAAGAACTGATGGAAATTGGCGACGATGCCTGGGACAGCGGAAGATACTATGAGCTTACCTGCGATCTGGATTTATCTGGATATGAGTGGACGCCTGTGGACTTTCCGGCTAATAGTACCTTTGACGGAAAAGGACATTCCATCCGAAATATGACTATTACCAGACCACAGACCAGCGTAGGTCTGTTTGCAAACGCCTATGAGGGATATCTGATGAATCTTAATCTGGAGGATATGGATATTCACATTCAGAGTAGCCAGTTAGAGGAGCTGAAATATGTGGGTACGCTAATCGGGGATCATCTGATTGACCGTGGTATGGGAGATGAGGGGATGGCTCGTGTGGAGCATTGTACCGTATCAGGAGATATTTCTGTGTCCGGTCAGAGCTCCCTGTATTCCGTTGACATTCTGGCCTGCATTTTGGCGAATGCCAGCGACTGCGAAAGCCGTGTGGACATGGAGATTTCCATGGAAAACGGTCAGGGTGGGGCCCAAGTAGTGAAGGCGTATGGAATTTATAATGGCCTTTCTTGTGAGAATCAGGGGGATATTTCCATCTCAGGCGCAAGTTCGGAAATTTATGGAATGGCAGAGAGTAAGGGCTGCATATATGAGGGAAATATTGACGGCAATATGCCCCAGGGAGGCGTCTCACTTTTTGCCGTTTATAATGGAGAAAATTGTCAGTTTGAGGGAGACGTTTTTGCTGCAGGGGAGAACTATGTCTACGGCTATGGAATCGTAGGAGGGAGCGGGTCTTCCGTAACCGGCAACGTTCATGCAAAAGCAGATGACTATGCGTGTGCCAGTGGAATTCACATTGCAGAGAAGGCAGAAGAAGACTGCGAGAATTGCCAGTTTATCGGCAACATTACAGTGGAATCTGCACAGGGATGGGCCGATGCTTCAGGAATTGAGGGGGATGATGATCCGTATAGCGCCGTTTCCCACAAAGGCCATACGTTCAAAGGAAACGTGACTGCTCTTGGCGGGGAGAATGAAGAGGCCCTGGCCTATGCCTATGGGCTTTACGGCAGATGCACCCAGTGCTGTCTGGAAGGTGACGTAACGGCAGAAGCTTATAACAGCTATGCTTATGGCGGATATATGGAGTCATACGATCTGTATGGGGATGAATCGGATCAGAGCAATCTGGGGTCTGATAATTATCTTGCAGGGGATGTCCGTTCTGAGGCTAAGAGTTGGGCATATGCCTACGGTCTTTATGGGGGATATCGCAATTATCGGGAAGGGGCTCTGAGCGCCCAAGGCAAGTATCTGGATACTGCAGTGCTATACCGGACAGGGGATAGCAGCAGCCTGGGAGATACAGATCTTGTCAAAATTTATGAGAATGCCGATGGCTATCATCCATATCACGGTCCCGTTACAGAGACCGGAGAAACTGTGAGCGGTATTTTTGATTCTGCAGGCAGTTTCGTAAAGGGGGATTTTCGACTTGCCTTTGTGAATCCTTTTTCCAATACTATGGATCTGAATTTGCTGGAGGGAAGCGCCAGAGGCTCTGTCTATGAGGGAGACGTGCTCATTGATGCCACCAGATCCAGCCTTCCTAAGTTTTTGCTGGATGGATCCCCGGCGTCTGCCTGCAATTCCTGGCTGATCCGCCAGCCCCTGGTAAACCTTCATGCATCTGCCGCGAATTCTTCCTATAATGGCACCATGACCATGCAGTTTCCCGGATTTTCGGCCACTGCAGAGCCTGGAGAGAGCGGGGGCATTGGAACCATCACTTATGGGGAGGAGGTTCCGTATTATGTCTATTTTTCCAGCGATCAGATGACGGACTCCAGCCAGCTGCGCAGCCGCTATAACGTGGGCTTCATGCAGAATGGCGGTCCAAATCCGGATGTGACGGTTCCGGAGAACCCTCTGGAAGAGTGGGAGCCTGAGGAGGATCAACAGGATGTCTACACGCTGTGCGTGATGGACAGCATGACGGGCCAGCCTCTGGAGCAGGCGCAGGTGTATGTGGACGGAAAGACATACCTTACGGACAAAAATGGAATCGCGGTGGTTACTGGAAGCAGACTTATAAAGAGCCTGCGGATTTCCGTGGCAGGGTCCGTCATCCATACGGAGTCCGGCTATGTGGCGGTTCCCAACCAGGTGAATACTCTTTACGCGCAGGGATTGGATCTGTCTGTGGAGGACATTCTTCTGGGCGCAGGAGGGAACACGGTGATCACCGGGCCGGAGGTAACCCTTGGAGGACAGAGTTTTTCCCTGTTTGAGCTGCCCTTTGGGTTTGAGCTGGATCTTCTGGAGGATGTGGCCGTGGCGTACGATCCTGAAAAACGCTCCTATCAGGTGATTCTGGGCGACTATGACGATGGATCGGAGGAGAAGATTGAGGATGCCACGGCACTGGATTGGATGGAAAAATTTGCGCAGGTGCGCAGGGAATGCCAACAGGCAGCTGTTGATTTTGCTGAGCAGTATTACGGCAATACCATCAACAGGAGCTTTGGCATTGAAAGCGACGTGAGCGCATCCGGCTATCTGGAATTTGCCGTGGGAGCCCAGGGACTCCAGCTCACGGATGGAAAGCTGCTGATCAAGGCATCCGGCGCGGCCTCCGTCAGCAGGCCGATCCCACCGGCTCCGTATCTGTTTTTAAAATTCGGGGTTTCCACCGAGTTTAACGGGGAGACAAACTTTGTATTGGAGCAGGCTTCCTACATAGATCCAAAACTTGCTGCCACGGCGGATTTGACCTTTACACTGACCCCTTCCGTGGGAATAGGGGCCGGAGTGGACAAGATTCTGGCTGCAGAAGGGGGGATTGAAGGACCTTTGGAAGCCAGTCTGAAACTGCCCTTTACCACCATGGAAGAGAGCGTGAAGGTTTCTATTACGGCGAAGGTATATTTGGAGCTGACCGCCCTGTCCTTTCAGAAGCGCTTTAGCAAGAATCTGGCCGGCGTACAACTGTACCCGGAGATTCAGGCAGAGGGCCGCGGTTTGACGGAAGGGGATTTGGCGGAAGGGATGCAGCCCATCGGCAGAGAGTATTTAAACCATGTCCGGACGGGCCGGTCTGCGGAAGATACCATCAAAGATCAGCTTTATCCCTATGGAAGCGTACAGAGTGCAAGGCTTGCGGACGGAAGAGTTCTGCTGGTGTGGTTGGACGATGATCAGGAACGCCCGCTCATGGATAAGACGGCGCTATATTACAGCATTCTGGATCAGGGAGTGTGGAGCGCGCCTGCGCAAGTGCAAAATGACGGTACGGCAGACTTTGATTTTTCTCTTGCCGCAAAAGACAATCAAGCGGCCATCGTATGGCAGAATACGCGGGAAAAACTGGGAGAGGAGGCCTCCATGGAAGCAGCCGCCCAGAGCATAGAACTGTCCTGTGCCGTATTTGATGGCAATGCTTTTGGAGAACCTATGGCCCTTACCTCTTCCAACCAGGCTTATGAATACAGCCCGAAGACATATTTTGACGGTACGAATATCTATGCGTCCTGGATCCAAAATGGCCAGAATAGTCTGATGCCTGAGACAGAGGGCGCAAGGGAGAGCATCTATCTTGCCACGGTCACGGATGGCAAAGTGGCTGAAATCGAGACGATCGCACAGGAGATTCCCCTGGTCTATGAGACGGCCGTAGGCGAGGGTGGCATTGTGGCCTATATCGCAGACCAGGATCGCAACATACAGACGGGAGAGGACGCGGTATTGTATGTATCGTCAGAGTATATAGAGCCCTATCGTCCCGAAAGTGAAATCTCTGGCCTGTACTATGAAAATCAGAACTTTTACTTTACTCAGGATGGATCTGTAAAGCGCATGGACTGCATGCAGGGCACTGTGGCGCCTTATGCCAATGGCTCCTGGGGAGGCAATGAGGTCAGGATTTTAGAAGGAGAGGACGGAAGCCGGACAGCGCTGTATTTGGTGGAGGAAGGACTTCATTCCAACCTGTACGCCTCTTACAGCGAGGATTATGGTTCCAGTTGGACTCCTGGCGTTCCCGTGACGGACTACGAGGAGAAGATTCGCTCCTGGAGCGCTCAGCTGGATGAGAGCGGACAAGTGCAAATCGGAGCCATTCTTGCGGATGTGGAAGTGGGAGAAGAGGATCAGCAGATATCCGAGCATGCCAGGCTTGTCTGGACCCAGGCAGATCCCGTCCGGGATCTTTCGGTGAGCAGTCTGTATTCGGAAGAAGAAACCTTAAAGCAGGGGGAAACGGCAGAGCTAACCTTCCGAGTATCCAATGCTTCGGAGCAGACGCTGGAGGAACTGGAGGTGGCCATCGCCGGGGAGGATTGCAAAACCCTGTTTTCCGGAACGCAGCCGGTATCCATCGCCCCCGGCAAGACCGAGTATGTCACCGTTTCCGTAGATCTTCCGGAGGACTTTGTGCAGCAGCAAGTATCTGTACAGGTATCCGTTCCCGGAATGGAAGAGAAAAATATGGAGAATAACCGGACGGAAGCCCTGCTGGGACAGGCCAACCTGACCGTGGAGCTGGACGGAGATGAGATAAGAGAAGAAGGCCTGGTAAGGGTTCAGGTATCCAATGAAGGATGCCGGGATGTGGCAGATGCCCGGGTCATCGTCTCGGGCCAGGACGGCACTGTATTTTTGGAAGAGCAGGGGATTTCTCTTGGAGCCGGGGACAGCAGAATGTTTGAAGTCTTTATCGATGAGGCCTTCCGCACATTCACAGAGGGATCTGAAAGCTATCTCCTCCGGGCAAGCGTATCCTCTGGTTCACAGGAGAGCGCTACAGGAGATAACGAGGCGGCATTTCGGATCGTGCCGGAGGCTGTTAAGCGGCTGAGGCTTGCTCAGGATACGGTGCGCTTAAGGCCTGGACAGACGTATCAGCCAGAGGTAGGAATATACCCGGACACGGCCGTGGATAAAACGCTCTATGGAGCATCCGATCAGCCTCAGGTGGCGGCGGTGGATGAAACGGGGAAGATTACCGCGTTGGAACCCGGAACGGCTGTCATTACGTACATGTCGTCTAAGGGAGGCTTTGCGAAACTCACCGTCACAGTAGACGATCAGGCAGAACCGGAGCCTGCGGCAACCCACGTGATTGTGCTGGAAGCAAATGGAGGAACGCTGCCAGGCAGTTCCCGCCTGAAAGTGGAGGATGGAAAAACAGCCATTTTACCCATTCCGGTACGGGCTGGCTATCGCTTTGAGGGATGGTACAGCGCGCCGCAGGGTGGCGTATTATATACCAATCAGACTGCCATCTACAGCGACTGTACGCTGTATGCCAGATGGAGTCTTCTGCCGGGAGAAGATCAGGATCAGACGGGGGAACTGGAAGAACCGCAGGAAGAGCAAAGGCCACAGGAGGAACAGAAGCCAGGAAATGGAAGTGTGCCCACACAAGAGTCTTCCACTTTGAAGAAGGGAGCCGTATTCCGTAGCGGCAATCTAAGATATCGGGTGATAAAGCAGACGGCAGCGGGAAAAAATGGCCAGGTAGCCGTTGTGGGAATGGCTACTATGAAGGCCAGGAAAAGCAAAACTCTTAAGATTCCGGCGAGTGTGGTCGCTTCTGCCACAGAAGAACGGTATTCTGTGACCTCCATCGGTAGGGCAGCATTTAAGGGCAATCGGCATCTTCAGCAGGTAACGATCGGAAAACAGGTCCGAAACATTGAAAAGCAGGCATTCCAAAACTGTAAAAAGTTAAAGAGCATAAAAGGGATGTCCGGGCTGACACAGATGGGGGACATGGCATTCTCCGGATGCATATCGCTGAAAAGGATGGTAATCGGGAAACAGGTGCGGAAAATAGGCAACAAAGCGTTCCAGGGATGCAAAAAGTTGCAGCAGATTGCAGTCAAATCCCTGAAGCTTAAGACAGTGGGAAAGCAGGCGATCAAAGGCACTTCCCCAAAGCTCACGGTCAAGGTATCGGCCAAACGGCTGAAGGCTTATAAAAAGCTCTTTGGAAAAAAAGCAGGATTTCGAAAAACTATGAAAGTATTAAGATAAATTATAACAATACAAACAGCTCCGAACGTGCAAACATTCGGAGCTGTTTGTAATTATAATTATTTTTACCAGTATCGAACACACTTGGTAATCGTTGTATAGTCGTAAGCAGATACCTTAATTCCTCCGATCGGATAGGGTGAACTGTTGGAGGCATGTACAATCTGCCCGTTTCCAATATAGATTCCAACATGAGAAATGGGACTATAGTAGAAAATCAGATCTCCCGGTTGCAGGTTGTTGATGGAAATCACCTTTGCAGGGGCATATGTAGTAGTAGCCCAGGCGGAAGTTCCGGTAGCCTGATCTGCTGCGACACGGGGAATACTGATACCAAAGTGCTCCATCACTTTCATGGTAAAACCAGAACAATCGGCACCATTTGTCAGGCTGCTGCCGCCGTATACGTAAGGATTTCCGATAAACTTGCAGGCATAATCCGCAATGGCTTTTCCACGGGCAAGATCGGAGTTTTCCGCATCCAGATCCTGCATATGTCCTGTAGAATCGAAACTGTAATAAACACCGTTGATTTCCACTGTATCGTTGACAATCATTGCGCCCCCATTGGGATTAAAGTAATAGGTAGCGCCTGAAACGGTCTGCCATCCGGTTTGCATCACACCCAGGGAATTGAAGTAATAATTTTTACCATTATAGTTGATAAGCCCTGTGGCTTTGATGCCGCTGGCGGGGAAGAAATAAGTGGATTTGGTTCCATCTGAATTGTTCAGAGTCAGGAACTTGTTTATATACCGTACTCCATCAGAGCCTACGTAAAAATCATTGACCCAGGCATTTTTTACCATGATACCCTTGCTGTTAAAATAGTAATGTCTGCCGTTTTCTTCCACCCAGTTGTCTGTTACCTTCTTATAACCCTTATTCAGATAATAAGTCTTGCCCTTTGAGATAAAGAATCCTGTGGGACGGGTTTTTTTGGTTCGTTTTCCGCTGGCGTTTACGTAGTATTTGCCGACCCAGCATTTTCGGGCCATGACTCCATTGGACTTCAGATAGTACTTACCAACCCATTTGTTTTTTGTCATGCTGCCATCTTTGCCGAAGTGATACCACTTTCCGGATATCTCCTGCCAGCTTTTGCAGCGACGGCCGGTCTTGGGATTCAGATAATACTTCTTTTTCCCCACCTGAACCCAGCCGTAGGCTCTCTGGCCTTCCTCATTTACATAGTATTTACCGACCCACTTATTTCTGGCCAGAACACCCTTTTTGTTGAAATAGTAGTATTTTTTATTGATCTTTTGCCATTTGGTCAGCGCACATTTCGTCTTGGGACTAAAGTAATAGGTTTTCCCCTTGGGAGTTGTAATCCAACCGGTCTGTCGTTCTCCGGTTTCAGGATCCAGGTAATAGTATTTTTTATCCACCTTTACCACGCCATATTGCCGGATTCCGGTTTCAGGATCCAAATAATAGGTCTTATCCCGGATGGTCAGCCATCCGGTGGCCATCTCTCCCAGATAATTGTAATAATACCAATCATCACCTTGGTTGACCCAACGATTGACCAGCGCTTCTTCTGTTTCCTGAACAATACCCTCAGTATTCTCGTCTGTCTCCGTGAGCACCCGATTACCGTCGGCGTCAATGAAAATTCCATCTATTGTGGTATTAGAAGCCATGGAACCGTCCCCAGATAAATAAAAACCATCCACCCAGCGATTAGTAATCATACGTCCCATAGGATCAAAGAAATACCAGTTTTTTCCGGTCTTTGTCTTTAAGTATCTCCAACCAGTGGCCGCATATCCGCTGTTATCGAAATAATATGTATGTTTTCCAAGCTTTTTCCATCCGACGTAATAGCCTTTTGCAGTGGATTTGGTTGTATACCAGCGCCCCTGACTGTCGGCTTTCCAGGCTGCGTCTGCCTGTATGGCACAACCAGCAATTCCCAGAATACCCACAAGGGAAAGCGCCGCAAGAACGGATCTTTTCATACTCTACTCCTTTAAATATTGCAAAACCTTTAGGCTTTTTTACAAAAATATTACACTATCATTAAAGATACTAACGGATTCTGAGTAAAAAGTCAAGTGATTGGCGCATTTTTGCCAGATTTTCCTTAAATTTCAGCGATTTTAACAGGAAAAAATGCAGGGTTATTTTCCCTGCATTCGTTTAATGACCTTCAGTCTGGTAAATTCTTCCCGTTCCTTTTCTTCCAGGGCATTCTGTATGTGTTTACTTAATGCCTCGTAGGTGGGAATAGTAATATTTTTCAATGCATTGGCCCGTTTCTGGGTCTTTTTGATGCTGGTAGCCAGGCGGTAGGCTGCGTTTTCAATCATAGAAAGGCGAATGGTTAATTCCTTTACCTTTTCAAAGGCCATCTTTGCCTGATCCAGAGATTGCTTTGTGCTGTAATAGGCATAGGTGGGAGCGCTGACCGCTTCATCGTATTCCACCAGGGGGATTTCCGTTCCCATAATACTTCTGGTTTTGATTCGGATGGAATCCTCCACCGGCACGGAGAAGGAAATCTCAGCCACCAGGTTAATGCCCAATTCAATGTTTGCAGTCTGCAAAGCGGCGTAGGCTGTACGAAAGGTGGTATCAATTTCCGTCTGTATGGACTTGGCCTTGTCGATGAGCCCCATCATTTCACGAATCAAAATATTACGCTTTTTGTCCATCAGTTCAAACCCCTGTTTGGCCAGTGCCAGTGAATTTTTGGCCAGAATCAGGTTTCCCTTGGTGGGAAATTCATTGGGATTCATAGAACGAACCACCTCCCTCTTATTTTGCAGCCTGATAGTATTTATCCAGAATCTTCGTATCAATACGGTCCAGCTCTTCCCTGGGAAGCATACCAAGCAGCTTCCAACCCAAGTCCAGAGTCTGGGTAATTGTTCGGTTTTCCTGTTCTCCCTGGCCTACGAAGGTCTGCTCAAAGGCCTTGCCAAACTCCAGATAGGTTTTATCCAGGGCAGACAGCTCGTCTTCGCCGATGACGGAGGCCAGTGCCCTGGCATCTCCTACCTTGGCATAACAGGAGAAAAGCTGATTGGCCACATCCTGATGGTCCTCTCTTGTATAGCCCTTTCCGATACCGTCCTTCATCAGACGGGACAGAGAAGGGAGTACATTGATGGGAGGATAGATAGCTTGCCCGTGGAGGGAGCGATCCAGTACGATCTGACCTTCCGTAATGTAGCCGGTCAGGTCGGGGATCGGGTGGGTGATGTCATCACCCGGCATGGTCAGAATCGGGATTTGTGTAACAGAGCCGTTGACTCCGCGAACGATACCGGCTCTTTCATAGATGGTGGCGAGCTCGCTGTAGAGGTAGCCGGGAAATCCCTTTCGGCTGGGAATTTCACCTTTGGAAGAGGAAACCTCACGCATGGCTTCGGCAAAGGAGGTCATATCCGTGAGGATAACCAAAATATGCATACCCTTCTCGAAAGCCAGATATTCAGCGGCTGTCAGAGCTACCTTCGGCGTGATCAGACGTTCCACAACCGGGTCGTTAGCCAGATTTAAGTACATGACAACATGATCGGAAACACCACTTTCCTCAAAGGTCTTGCGGAAAAACTCTGCCACATCGTATTTCACGCCCATGGCTGCGAATACGATAGCAAAGGCCTCATCGGAATCCTCCCCCAGAGATGCCTGACGGACAATTTGGGCAGCCAATCTGTCGTGGGGCAGACCATTTCCCGAAAAGATGGGAAGTTTTTGACCACGAATCAGGGTGGTCAGACCGTCAATGGCAGAGATTCCCGTACGGATATAGTTTCTGGGATATTCCCTGGTCACGGGGTTTAAGGGAAGTCCGTTAATATTTACATTTGCCTGGGGGACGATCTTGCCCAGGCCATCGATGGGCTGACCGATTCCGTTAAAGGTACGCCCCAGAATCTCCGGTGACAGAGCCACTTCCATGGGATGACCAGTCAGTCTTGTATGGGTGTTTTTGAGAGACATGCCTTCATTTCCCTCAAATACCTGAATCACGGCCTTATCCTCATAAAGCTCAATGATTCGTCCCAGCTTTTTTTCCTGCCCGTTCACCGTGATTTCCACGATCTCCTCAAAGGAGGCATCCTGCACGCCCTCCAGTACCACAAGAGGACCGTTGATCTGACTGAGTCCTAGATATTCGATTGACATATTGGTTCCTCCTTACGCATTTTTCTTAAGCACTTCCTCGTAAAAAGCATCCACAGCCGTGAAATACCGGTCAAAGAGCTCCAGCTGTTGATTTGGTACGTCATACTTGATAGAGATAATACGGTCAAAGATATCGCTCTCCTTTAATACAGACATGGGCATTCCCATGGCGACCAGAGCTTTTGCTTTTTGGTACAGATAAAGGATGATCTCCATCATCTTAAACTGCTTTTCCATGGGCACACAAGTATCGTCCGGATGGAAGGCATTTTGCTGTAAAAATCCAAGCCGAACCACTCTGGCGATTTCTATGGTCAGCTTCTGGTCATCCGGAAGCACGTCACTTCCGATGAGCTTTACAATCTCCATCAGAGAGCTTTCCTGATTTAAAATGGCCATCAGCTGGTTTCGGTAGTCCACAAAATTTGGATCTACATGATCTCTGTACCAGGCTGACAAGTCGTTTAGATACTCGCTGTAGCTGGTTAGCCAGTGGATGGCAGGAAAGTGCCTGGCGTAGGCCAAAGATTTATCCAGGCCCCAGAAGCAGCGGACAAAACGCTTGGTATTTTGGGTTACCGGCTCAGAGAAGTCTCCTCCCTGGGGAGAGACGGCACCGATGATGGAGACACTGCCTTCTGTACCGTTTAGATTTTGCATCATACCGGAACGCTCATAGAAAGCGGACAGGCGAGAGGCCAGATAAGCCGGGAAACCTTCTTCTGCGGGCATTTCCTCCAGACGGCCCGATAATTCCCTTAAGGCTTCCGCCCAGCGGGAAGTGGAGTCAGCCATAATGGCCACGTCATACCCCATATCCCGGTAATACTCTGCCAATGTTACACCCGTATAGATGGAAGCCTCTCTGGCCGCCACGGGCATGTTGGAGGTGTTGGCAATCAGAGTGGTACGATCCATCAGGGGATTACCGGTTTTGGGATCCACCAGCTCAGAAAATTCTTCCAGAACCTGGGTCATCTCGTTTCCGCGCTCACCGCAGCCAATATATACAATGATGTCTGCATTGGACCATTTGGCAATCTGGTGCTGGGTCATGGTTTTACCGGTTCCAAATCCTCCAGGTACCGCAGCGGTTCCGCCTTTTGCAATGGGAAAGAGGGTGTCTAAGATACGCTGTCCTGTAAGCAGAGGCTCACTGGCCGGGTATCTGGAAGACGTGGGCCTGGGTATCCGGATGGGCCATTTTTGGGCCATGGGGAGCTCTTTTTGCGTGCCATCCTTTAATTGGATGGTAATCAGAGGATCCAGGATGGTGTAGGAGCCGTCACGAACCGTCTTTACCACTACGCCAGACAAATTGGGGGGAACCATAGCCCGGTGAAGGATGGCAGGAGTTTCCTGAGTTTCGGCAATGACGGTCCCGCCGCTTACGGTATCCCCGGGTTTTACACAGATATGCACATCCCATTTTTTAGAAGTATTTAAAGAATCTACGGAAACGCCTCTGGTAATGTATTTACCGGAGGCCCTGGCAATTTCGCTTAAGGGCCTTTCAATCCCATCGAAAATGTTATTAAGGATACCCGGAGCCAGCGTGACGAAGATGGCGTCCCCGGAGGCCTCCACGATTTCGCCGGGTTTCAGCCCGGTGGTCTCCTCGTAAACCTGCACCGTGGTAGTTTCCGTATCCAAGGAAATTACCTCTCCTACCAGGCGTTCTTTTCCCACATAAACCATCTCGGACATCTGAAATCCGGTATTGCCCTTTAAGTAGACGACAGGACCATTGATACCATATATTACGCCGGTCTTATTCATTGAGAAGCACCTCCCTCAAATGTAAACGCCTCCTTTTCTTCCGCAAGCCTGGTCTCAAAGGAGTTATCAATCAGAATATGTCTGGCGGAAAGAACGGCTCTGGTACCGCCCAGAAAAGAGTAGGCAGAGAGTGTTAAGGGGACCTTACAGGCTTCCTCCAGAGACTTTTGAATAGACGCATCCGCAGGATCCAGGTAGATGGTAACTTCTTGATGATCTGCCATCTTCAGTATCTCCTGAATCTGTGAAAGCAACAGATTTTGATATTGCTGTGTACTCCGAAAAGCCTCCAGACGCTCCTGCACTTCCTGGAACAGGGTATCTTTCAGCTCGTTTTGGTGTCTCGTAATGCGGCGGCGGATTTCGATTTGTTCCTTGGAAAGTGCCATATTGATCTGGTGCTTCAGGCTTTCTGTTTCCGTTCGAATCTGCAGGTCTGCCTGGCGCCTTTTTGTTTCCTTGTGTTCCTTCTCAATCTGCTTTAAGGCTTCCTGGTGTTTGGAAATGATTTCCATGCTCTGGGCTCTGGCGCGCTCCATCGAAGATTCTTCGAAATGCTTTAATTTTTCTTCGGTTGTCAAAGTCTTCACCTCATTTTTTATAGTTTCAGTCCAATGGCTTCATTTACATAAGAAGTGATAAAATCCGGTTTACGCCCGGTACCGTGCCGGTCCGGAATCTCTATGATGAGAGGAAGTCTGCGGTTAAGCTTGACGTCATCCACAATATCCGGAAATTCCCGGCCAAATTTTTCCGTTAACAGGATAATGCCGATGGTCTTGTCGGCAATGGCGTGTTCCAGAGCCTCCTTCAGTTCGCTTCTCTGGTGCACCACGCAGCCCTCGACTCCAGCCAGACGCATACCGGTATGGGTATCCACGTTATCACTGATTAAATACATTTTCATAGGCTTATAACTGACCTAAAATCATGAAGGAGATAATCAGGCCATACAGGGCAACACCTTCCGCCAGACCTACAAAGATCA
The DNA here is from genome assembly GCA_902476645.1 of uncultured Lachnospiraceae bacterium. Classification (GTDB taxonomy): domain Bacteria; phylum Bacillota; class Clostridia; order Lachnospirales; family Lachnospiraceae; genus CABSEG01. Next base: position 18,502 of record CABSEG010000008.1, read on the forward strand.
GAGATTTACCAAGAATGCTGGAGTCTTCGCTGATGGCGCCCAATGCAGCGCTGGCAGCGCTGGCAACGGCAATACCACCGCCGATACAGGAAAGTCCGGTTACCAGCGCTGCAGCCAGGTATCCCATTCCAGTGGCCAGGCCGTCACCGGCGGCAGCCTCACCAGCGGCCATTGCAGTGTTGGAGTCTCCGGAGAAAGCCAAAATAGCAGCTAACAGCATGGTACCAAAGAAGAAGAAGCAGTTAACGCCAAGGGAAGTTTTATAGCGGCCTTTATTTTTTTCTCCGATCAGAAAAGCTCCAAAAGGTACAATGATACTTAATATTAAAGCGATAATCAGAACGATTGCGGTTGTAGTTGACATAGTATTTTCCTCCTTTAAGTTAGATATCAGCAGTTTTTTTCTTTGCAAATGGGGTGAATTCCCTCCCGCTCCCTTTATAGAAACGGCTAAACATTTCATAGTACTCCAGACGCAAGACCTGAATTCCTACGATCAGTCCCTCCATACCACATACGAACAGATTTCCCAATACGACCACGATCCAATTGGGAGAACCTCCATTTTGAGCCCCGGCCAGCATCAGTACCACCTCCATCATGGCAGCGTGGCTAACGGCAAAGGCCCCGATTCGGATAAAAGAAAGGGTGTTGGAAAAGTAGCTTAGCAGTACCTCGAACATTTCAAAAAATGCCTGGACAACAAACATGCCCTTGCCGCCCTCAATGAGCTTCTGCTTTTTCTTCACCAGGTTTCCCAAAGGTTCTTTTAAGGCAATTAACAGCAATGGGATTCCGAACATTATCACCAACACAGCGGCTGCCGGCACAGTATGTCCAGTCATAAACAGAGCCAGGACGGCTACCACGGCCCCATAGAAAACAAAGCCTGCCAGACCGTTGGTATCAAACCAGGCGTTTTCCGGGTCTTTTGCCTTAATACCATTGATGATATGAAAAACCATCGTCATCAGAATCAGAAACATGCCAAAACCAATGGCGATGATGAACACGGTATTTAGTTTTCCAATAAAGGGTACGTTAATCATACTGTCAACAGGTCGTAGCCATAAAGCAGGAATCACATCTTCAAAACCAAAGACGCTGCCAAAGAGGATTCCAAATATGGCAGAGAAAAATCCCGCTCTGCTGATAATGGCGGCCAGCTGTACCTTTTTAAAACGATAAAGCAGGGCCCCCCCCAGCATCAGACATAATCCCTGCCCCAGATCTCCGAACATGGCGCCAAAGATAAAAGCATAGGTTAGCCCAACAAAAATCGTGGGATCGATTTCGTTATAGGAAGGGAGTCCATACATGCGTACAAACATCTCAAAGGGCTTGAACAGCCGGGGATTTTTCAGCTTTGTGGGTGGTGGAGGCAACAGGTTGGCGTTGTTTTCATCCTCCAGAATGCAAAACAGGTTCGGATCATTGGCAATGTCCTTCTGAAACGCTTTGGCATCCTCCTGGGTCATCCAACCACACAAAATGTAAAAGACTTGACTGTCTTCCTTTGTACAAGCGGCCAGCTTTCGCACGTCAAAATTCCTGGAGAGGGTGGTCAGCTTTTCACAGGCACTTAAAATCTGCGATTTTTGATCTTCCAGCAAGCGCAAGGTCTGTTCCTGGCACTTCTGAATTTCCTGTTTGATTTGTTTCATATGTTCATCGAGTTTTCCGGCAGCCTCCAGGGGTGTGCCCTCATACTCATCCGGCAGACGGAACCGCTCAAAGTGCAGGGAAGAATACACAGCGTCAATCTTGGTGGCCAAAGAGGCGGGAACAAAATAAATGCCCCAGATGTACTGGCTGTCACTCCTGCACTTGTAAAAAATAGTATCTAGATCATCATAGACATATTTTTCCAGTTTATCATAAAAATCTGCCTCAATTCGTCCAAATCGATACTTGATAAACTTAAATTGCAGCACCCGGTGGATGTCATAATTAAAGTCCAGAAAGGGTTCGATCTTTTCTTTTGCTTCCTGAAGCACTGCCAAGTCCTGCTCCAGGCCGTTTCTGCGGTTTCGGATGTCTGCAATTGCATCATCCAGCCGCTTTACCGTGTCGACTGCCTCTTCCACGGAAAGCCGAATCCTAGGGATGGCATCCCTCTCGGGAATCAGTTCGGCAAATTCCTTCGCCTTTGTCAGTAAATCCCGATAGGGGTTGATTTCCATATAAGGGCGGAGGTTCTGGACCGTTTTTAGCTCCGATAAGGCATTTTCCAGCTGGATCTCATACTTGGATAAGTATTCGTTTACCACCCGGTCAATGTCAGATTTGGGGCCTGTAATGCTCAGAAACTTCATTTTGACAATCACAAGCGTCTCCTCCTTTGTCTAGTGGTTCATATATTCCAGGATTTGTTCCTGGGGAAGTCCGTAGCGGACGCATTCTAATGCAATGGTGATTTTGTCAATCTCATGCTCCTTTTCGAAAAGATAAGAGATGAGGATTGCCACGGAATAGGGATTCCGTTTGGCATTTTTATGTTGAATATCTGACCGGATGTGGTTATAGGTTTCATCCAGGGAATCCGTATCATAGTAGTCGTAATGTCGGCCGTAGTAGGTCTTTTTTAATATTTCATGGAAATCTTCCAGGGAGGGAGCCTCCACCAGCGACCGGATCTCGTCTTTTTTCAGATGATATTGTACCGGAATTAAAAGGGCATAGATATCTGCGGCGGGCATCTGAAAAAATTTTTTCGAGCGGTAAATCCAGCGGATGTTTAGAAGATCCATTTTTACTCCGTAGGAGTCCATAAAAATATGTCGTTCTTCCCGGTCGAAAATCTTTTTATCTTTCCAGTCCCAAAACCATTTGAAATAAAAGAGATCAATACTCATTTCATAGTCAAACAGTGTAGGATTTGAAATATTGGAAAGACGGTTTAAAGCATCATAATAAATAGTTCCCTTCAGATGCTCCATAAACTCTTCCAGGTTTCGGCTGGAAGAGAGCTTGCGCAAATCCAACTGGGAATGCTTTTGAAAGAATTCTTCAAAAATACGCAGATCCAGTTGGATATCTCTGTGGTCAAAAACCATTCGCATACAGGTCTTCAAAGCGGCGATCTCATATCTGTGAAAATACAGATCCATGAATTTTCGCTGCCGGACTGTGGCAAAACGGTAAATCTTTTGAAAGTCCATATAGACTGCATTGGTCAGCATTTTTTCAATTTCGTTTCGGTGCAGTGCCGCCTCATCCACATCAGCAAAGACCTTTTCGTATGCCGGTTGTTTTTTCAGATACGCAAGGGCTTCGGTGACGCTGTGCACGGAAGCCAGTTCCCGATATTGTTCTTGGGTCAATAGGCGGCTTCGGATCGCACGGATTTTGGTGGTTGTACCGCTGTAGGCAAGCAGCTTTCCCATAATGTTACTCCTTCGTCAGTCTCTGAAGAATTTCATTGGCCAGCCGTTTGTGGTTTGCCTCGAAGTAAGAGGTAGCCTGGGCGATGGCCTTTTTCGTGTCAGCCTGAAGAGCTTCCAGTTTTTTCTTCTTCTCAAGATCCAGGCTGGCCCGAAGGCTCTCCAATTTTTTTTGGGTTTCCTTGTCAATGTTAGCATCAAATTCCTGCATGGCTTTTTTTGAGGCTTCATCCAATTCTTTGTTTCGTACCGTTGCCTCTTCCAGAATGCGCACGGAGGCTGCTTCGATTTCAGACAGCCGATTTACAACTAAATCCATTTTGGAGTTCCTCCTTCATAATTGTTCATATGCATTCGCTATTCTATTATCATACACCTTTTTTTTAAAATTTCCAGATGCAAATTTAGAAAATGAAAAGATTTATAAAATTTATAAAATCATTTTGTAACCTGTTTCTAAATATGGTAAAATTTCCTTGTGAAAATTGGGAAAAGTAAAGGAGAATGGCCTGCTATGAGACTAAGAAATATTCCGGGGGCGGATAGCGTGATTGCAAGCAGCCCCTATGTGGTACATGAGCCGGAAAAGCAAAAAGGATGTTGGCATGAAGTATTTGGAAATGACCAACCGATTCATATAGAGGTAGGAATGGGGAAAGGCAGATTTCTCACGGAGATGGCAGTGCGAAACCCGAATATTAATTATGTAGGAATTGAGCGATACACCAGCGTACTTCTCAGGGCTTTGCAAAGACGGGAGCAACTTGCCCTTGAGTTCCCCAACCTGCGCTATTTGTGCATAGACGCTACACTGTTGCCGGACATTTTTGCTGCCGGGGAAGTGGCAAAAATTTATCTCAACTTTTCCGATCCATGGCCCAAAGAACGCCATGCCAGAAGACGCCTTCCTTCTATTGAATTTTTAAATCGGTACGAAAAGATTTTGATACCTGGGGGAAAGGTGGAATTTAAGACAGATAACCAGGCCTTATTCGATTTTGCCCTGGAACAGAGGGAACTGGCAGGTTGGAATTTGGACGCCTGCACCAGAAATTTGCATGGGGATGCAAAGATGAATGCGGGAAACGTGATGACTGAATATGAGGAAAAGTTTTCCGCTCTGGGAAATCCTATCTATAAAATGATCATTAGCCAGGAGCCAGCATAAAATAAGAAAAAAGGTGTAGGAATCCTTATGGCCAAGAGAAAGGGAATACAGGCTTCTCTGGGGCGGATGATGGCCCAGCGGCCGGATTTGGACAAAAAGATCATGATACTGAAGAAATCCTTCGATGAGGTAAGCGGGATTTTAAAGACGGAGAAGAAAAAATCATAACCTACATCTGCCCGGAGGGGGACGGTATGAGCGCCCCCTCTCAAAACGTGTGCCTTACTGTAATGAAACATATTTCCGGTTTATAAATAATTGGAAAAAAATAATTTTTTAAAATTTTTCTAAAAAAGTACTTGCTTTTTTCTAAACACTGTAATATAATATCCCTTGCGTTGAGGAAGACGCAAAAAAATACAAAAAGCGCGATTAGCTCAGTTGGTAGAGCACCTGACTCTTAATCAGGGTGTCCAGGGTTCGAGCCCCTGATCGCGCACTGAAAGCACTGTTTTTGCAGACATTGAGCTGCGGGGACGGTGTTTTTTTTGATTTCATCGGGATTTGCGGGCATCAGCCGATCAGGCCGAAAATGTCAGAATTGAGCCTAAAGTTCTCTGACAGAGAAGGCAAATAGCGTATGAAGAATAGTCTGATAAAAAGCATATTTTTATAAATTAATGTCAGAATATCATAAAGATTTCACATTTGAATTTCATTATAATAAAAAGATAAGATACTTTGCGGGCCCGATGTTTACCGTACCGGAGAAAAAAACAGAGGGTTCCTGAAGCGTTGCAGTCAAATAACAATATCTGTATGTTAAGAAAGGAGACAGGGAGAAGAAAACAGAGAAATACGAAAGTTAGGGTGGTTTTGAAAGGAAAACAGAAGGTATAACGACGTAAAAGGAGGGTTTTATGAGGCTTAAAAGAAGTTTGGGTATGATAATGGCATGCGTAATGGCAGGGAATTTGTGCCTTTCTTCTGTTGCGTCGGCGGGGGTTGACCGACAGGAAAAGGGTTCAGTGAGTGACAGGACTGATTTTATCACATCGGATACGGACATAGATCAGTTGTTAAAAAGGGATTATGTGGATAATGTTCCTTTAGGGTATAGTGAGGATTTATTTTCCCTTTATCAGCCGGGATGGGGATTTGACAGAGCGGATGTGTATCGGACCGGAATAGCGTCGGGATTTGGAATGCCTGTAACTGTGACGGCAAATCAGATTCCCATAACGGTGGACCAGGCGGAATTTACGCCCAGCGTTGTGACATCCAGCTATACACCCAGAGAGGATACAGGGCCTAAGCTGGTAAAAACCAATATTTCATTAAATGCAAAATCTATCTATCATGGAGCGCAGGCAGAGGGATACCCCAGAGTGGATGCTTCTTTCTCCCAGGAGCAATGGGGCAGATCTCTTGCACAGGCTTATCAGGGAACGCAGAGTGGAGATGCCGCTAACTGGAACACCTTCCGAACCCCGGAGGATACGGCGGCAGTTCCGGTACCGGAGGGAGGAGACTGGACTACGATTGCATTCGAAAAGGCAGAGAAGGTAGATGAGATTCGCATCCATACTTTTGCGGATGCCAATATTTCTTATCCAGAGAAGATCACCGTATACGCCTGGGAGCAGGAGACATGGAAGGAAATTTTCGTTAGTGAAGGAAAGGCAGAGGATGGCTGGTATACAATAGCCTTGCCCGAAACGGTTACGGCATCCGAATTTAAGCTGGCATTTGAGGTGGAGACCGGAAAAGCCCTGGGTGTGGATTTGATTGAATATCTTCAATATTCTTATGATGAAAGCGGACTGGAGACCTATCAAATGAATCATGCCGCAGGGGCTGGACGAAATGGAGATCCACTTGCAGATACGTCTTTTTCACAGGAAAAATGGGGGGCGTCCCTGGAATACATTTTTGACGGAGACACGGCTTCCTCTGCGAATCAGGGATGGAATACCTATCGTGAGGCAGATGATCAGGCGAATTTTCCGATTCCACAGGAAGGAGATTGGATAACAGTAACCTTTGCTGAAGCGAAAGAGGTGGATACTCTGGCACTATATGTGTATTCAGATGGCGGAAATACCCTGCCTCCGGAGGCGGTGCGTCTGCTGTACCGGTCCGGAGAAGACTGGAGGGAGGTAGAATACCAGCAGGAACCTCAGACCTATGTCTCCGGGAAAAATCTGCTCACGTTCGACACTGTTTCGGCAGAAGAGTTTAAGATCGTATTTACAGCGCAAAGTGGGAAATGTGTATCTTTAAATGAACTGGAGTTGATTCAGACGATTCTCTCCAAACCCCAGAAAATTTCTGTAGAGGGCTATAAATACATATCTCCGGACAATATGCTGGTGTCCATTCTGGAAGCGGAGAATCAAGGAGAAGAGTCTTCGGTGGTGGAAGTATCCGCAGGGATTCCAGGAGGATTTGAGGCGGATGGACAGGCAGCAAACGGCACTCTGGTGGAAATGGAGGCCCGGATGCAGGGCGATGAGGGATTCCGGATAAGCGGGACGCGGCTGAAGAAGCAGATCACGCTGGAGCCGGGGCAAAAAAGCAGCTTCAAAGTAGTTATGGCCCTGTCTGAGACAGGGGAAGAAAACCAGGAAAAGATTTCTGCGTTTCTTTCTAATGAAGCCCCTGTGGATACCCAGAGAAGTCAGTTCTCAGAGTGGTTTAACGAAAACATTCCCTATCTGGACGTGCCGGATGAAACCATAAAGCAGATCTATTATTTCCGCTGGTATACCTACCGCAATCACATTCGCAAAACTACGGAGGATTACTATATTATCTCAGAATTTTTGCCAAATGTGGCCTGGGCCGGCAAGCATAACAGTATTAACTGCCCGGCGGGGCTTCATGTGGCTGAGGGAAGATGGCTGCAAAACAGCGAATATTTAGATGATTATCTGACCCACTGGCTGGATAACGGTGGCTCCGTTCGCTCTTACAGCTTTTGGATTGCGGACGCCTATTACAACCGGTACCTGGCAACCGGAGACGAATTTGTGTTTGACTATGTGGACAAGCTGAAAGCGAACTTTGAGGCCTGGTCAGATCATTATAATGAAGAGCTGGGACTGTATTGGCAGCATAATGACCGGGATGGCATGGAAAACTCCATCTCCAGCACCTTTGGCTATCGTCCCACCATCAACAGCTATATGTATGGGGATGCCGTGGCCTTATCAAAGCTGTGCGCCCTCACCGGAGATGAGGAGGGAGAAGCGCTTTACGGGGAAAAGGCTGCAGCGATTAAAAAGAACTTTGACGAAAAGACGTGGGACGCGGAGGATGATTTCTATAAGGTCATCGCCTGCGGAGCTGATGGAACGCTGACAAATGGAGAGCAACTGCAGAGCGTAAAAGAAGAGATCGGCTATATCCCCTGGATGTTCCACCTTCCGGATGACGATGAGGAGCATGCGGCGGCATGGAAGTATGTCATGGACGAGGACTATTTCCTGGCTCCACATGGAATTATGACTGCAGAGAAAGCCTATGCCCGGACTACGCCGGATGGAGAATATGGAACAGGCATATGCAGATGGGACGGACCCGTTTGGCCCTTTGCCACCAGTCAGACGCTGACGGGAATGGCAAATCTTTTAAATGACTATCATCAGAATGTGGTCGATAATGAAGATTATTTTTATCTGCTGAAGAACTATGCGCAAGCTCAGTATAAGGATGGAGCACCCTGGATTGCGGAAAACCTGGATGGCTATACGGGCAGATGGATTGCGGATGAGAGAAGGAGTCCCAATTACAATCATTCTTCCTTTAATGATCTCGTGATATCCGGGCTGTTTGGCATTCGACCAAGTGAAGGGGAGATTTTGACTCTGAATCCGTTGATTCCGGATGGAGAATGGGATCATTTTTGCCTGGAAAATGTACCATATCATGGAAAGAATATTACCATACTGTACGATAAAAATGGAGAGGTATATGGAGCAGGCAGCGGATTTCAAGTCTATGTAGACGGACGCAGGGTTTATGTAAGCCAGAATCCGGAACCGGTAGAGATTTCTTTGGAGGCTGCGTTGGACAGAATAGAAGTGACGCCTCCGGTAAAGACGGAATATCAGGTAGGAGAAGCTTTTGAGGAAGAAGGCCTGGAAGTTGTAGCATACTACACGGATGAAAGTTTCCGAACACTGGAGCAGGGCCAGTATCAGATTTCTGGCTTTGATTCAGCCAAGGCAGGAGCGCAGATCATTACTGTTTCGTATACCGAGGGAGATATTACAGCAATAGATGAATTTACAGTAATCTTAAGGGAACCTGCGCCAGAACCGGCACCGGTTCTGCTGGAACATCTGGAGGTGACGAAGCCCGCCAAGACGGAATATCAGGTGGGAGAGGTATTTGACTCCACAGGCCTGCAGGTGACAGCCTGCTATAGCGATGGCAGTAAAAAGCGGTTAAATTCCGGGGAATACCGGGTAGATGGTTTCCGTTCCAACACAGCGGGGACGTTTACCATTACGATCTCCTATACGGAGAAAGGCGTAAAAAAAGAGGCTTTTTTTGCGATTACGGTTAAGGAGGCAGTGAATAAAACGGCGGCCCAGAGTTATTATGACTCCATAGCGAAATGGACCAACACGAAGTATACAAAGGAGAGCTGGGAAACGTTTGTAAAAGCGAGGGACGTGTTAAAAGGTACGTTGGGACAGTTAAACGCCAGCCAGACACAGATGGATCAGGCGCTGGAGGCTTGCAAAAAGGCTCAGGCAGGATTAAAAGAGGCCGTAAGGAGAGGTCAGACCTTTAGACAAAAGGGATTGAAGTACAAGGTCACAAAGATATCCGGGACAAAGGGGACCGTTTTGGTAACGGGAGCTGTCAAAAAGAAGATCAAAAATGTAGTGATCCCAAAGACAGTTACCATAAAGGGTGTGACGTGCCGGGTAATTGGAATTGGCAAGTACGCATTTAAAAATTGTAAAAGGCTGACCAAAGTCGTAATTGGGGCCAATGTGGAAACCATCGGAAGAGGCGCTTTTGCCCAGGCAGGCAAGCTAAAATCTATACAGATTAAGTCCCGGAAGCTTAGAACGGTAGGAAAACATGCACTGAAGGGGATCCACAAAAAGGCGTTGATTCGCGTGCCAAAACAAAAGAAGAAGGAATACACAAAGAAATTGCGCAAGAAAGGGCAAAGTAACACGGTGAATATCCGTTAACCAAAGCAGGCCGTTGCCGGTTTTGACAAAAGCAGATCGGCAACGGCCTTTGTATGTAGTCTTGCCCCGAAACAGTCTTTCGGAAAAGATGACTTGCAGGAATTGCAATTATTGGGTAAAATATACCATATAAAAGAGGGTGGAGAGGAAATATTATGGCAACAATCAGAGATTTATCCAAGTACACGGGCTTTTCTGTGACTACGATTTCCAGAGTTTTAAATCATGACCCCACGTTAAGTGTGACAGATGCTACCAGGAGCACGATCCTGGAAGCGGCAGATACGCTGAACTATACCACTTCCAGGCTGAGAGGCTCTTCAAAAAATCGCCCCATGCACGTTGCCATCGCACAGATGATGTCTGACAGGGAACAATTGTGGGATCCTTATTATCTGTATCTGAAAAACTATGTGGTCAGAAGCTGTATGGCACGTGGCATTAATATCTCCTATCTGGCCGAGCAGGAGGGAGGGTATCAGATTCTGGAGAAGGTGGCGTTAGACGGCATTCTGGCCATCGGTATTTTCTCAGAGGAACAGATTCAGAAGATGACCCGTATCAGTCCCTGTGTAGTGTTTATAGATTCCTGTCCGGATGAACAAAGGTTTGATTCGGTAGTTTTAAACTTCAAACTTGGCGTTGAGCAGGCATTGGGATATCTGATTGGCAGGGGGCACCGCAAAATTGGATTTTTGGGACCTGCCTGTAAATTTGATCAGAAAAAGAGACCGGCTATGGAAGTGAGATGGCAGCATTTTGCAGATTATATGAAACGAGCCGGGTTATATGACGAGGGCAGCATGGTGGATACCAGTGCCACGGTGGAAGAGACACGGGCTTGTATAGGAAGGTGGTTGGAACACACAACGAAGCTGCCTACCGCTTTATTAACTTATAATGAAGAAACTGCTATGACGGCAGCAGGCGTTTTTCGGGAAGCAGGGCTTCGGATACCGGAGGACATTTCTATAATCAGCTTTAACGATACGCCTCTGTCCGCACTGATCGATCCGCCGCTGACCAGCATCAACGCCCATCTTTCCGATATGGGAGAGGCAGCTGTGAAGCTTCTTGCGGAGCGCATCGAGGATCCTAAGCACTTACCCTATAAGGTGGTGCTGCCGCTGTCTTTAACGGAGCGTGGCAGCGTGAAGGATGGTAACTATTAGACAAGACGGAATCCTGTTTTAACATACACGGGATTCCGTCTTATTTTGTGCCATTTTGCTATATGCTCAGGGTTTGCCGGTTGATTATGCAAAGGGAAGAGACAGGAATAACTTTTGACGCAAAAGAAAAGGCGAGGCTCTATGGGAAAGTTGCACAAAATTGATATTTAGATTTTGTAAACAAAGTTTCTAGTATTTTACTAAACAAAACGCTATAATGAGGAATACAAATGGTATTTTGCCACAGAAAGGAGCTGAGATCCTCAAAGGGAGAAAACAAAGGATTGTAGTAGTTATTGGTTAAGAGTATGTGAGGAGGATTTGAAGTTGATGCGATTAAAAAAGTGTTTAAGCGGTATTCTGGCTTTTGCAATGGTATTGAATACCGGCGGTATGGAGGCATTTGCCTCGGGAGATGTGCAGCCTTATGCGGCAAACACCCAGACAGAGTCAGAGCAGGAGACCGTATATGTAAATTCTTACGGAGCCGGTGAGCGGTCGGTTTCCTTTAATGATCACTGGCGTTTCTTTTTAGGGGATGCCAGCGGCGCGGAGGCAGTAGCATACAATGACTCGGCTTGGGACAATGTGACACTGCCCCACGATTACAGTATTGACCAGGGCTTTACCACGGCTGCGCCCGCGGAGCAGGAAAGCGGTTATGTGCTGGGCGGTACAGGATGGTACCGCAAATCTTTTACCCTGTCTGAAGAGCTAAAAGGAAAACAGGTCAGTATCGATTTTGACGGCGTTTACATGAATGCCACAGTTTATCTGAACGGAAAACAGTTGGGAACCCATCCCTACGGATATTCCCCGTTTTCCTTTGAACTGCCAGCCGATAGCCTCTATTACGGAGGCCAGGAGAATGTGTTGGCGGTGAAGGTAGACCATAAGCAGCCGTCCAGCCGCTGGTATTCCGGAAGCGGAATCTATCGGGATGTAAAGCTGACGGTGACTGATCCTGTACATATTGCCCACTATGGCACGCAGGTGACCACCCCGGATATTGCCCAGGGCAAAGGTACCGTCAAGATTGAGACTACGGTGCAAAACGATGGAGAAGGAGAAGCTTCTGTAAGTGTGACGCAGACCGTTTACGAAAAGGGCAGTCAGGAACCTGTGGCAACAGGGGATAAGACTCAGGAGGAGACGGTAGCGCCAGGGGCTTCTGTGAACATACCCAGCATTGTTACGGTTCAGGATCCAAAGCTGTGGTCTACCACCTCTCCGAATCTGTATACCGTTCGCACAGAAGTGTACGTGGGAGAGGAGCTGGCAGATTCCTATGATACGGAATTCGGGTTCCGCTGGGTTGAGGTCACGAAGGATAATGGCTTTTTCTTAAATGGTGAAAATATCAAGCTTCAGGGCGTATGTATGCACCACGATCAGGGGGCTCTGGGTTCAGAAGCCTGGGAACGTTCTATTGAGCGTCAGGTACAGATGTTAAAGAAGATGGGTGTGAATGCCATCCGTGTTACGCACAATCCGGCTGCCCAGGTGCTGATTGATATCTGTAACCGGGAAGGCATGATGCTGGTGGAAGAGATCTTTGACAGCTGGCTTTCCGGAAAAGCCGGAAATACCGAGGATTATGGAAAATGGTTTGATCAGTCCATAGAGGCGGGTAATCAGATTGTCGGTGGAGAAGAAGGTGAAAAGTGGGGAGAATTTGATTTAAAGAGCACCATTCTGCGCGGAAGAAATAATCCTTCTATTATAATGTGGAGCCTTGGAAATGAAGTGTTCCAGCAGACGATTGATACCAGCAGACAATGGGAATATCCCGATGTAGCTAAAAATTTGATTCGTTGGACTGCGGAGGTAGATAATACCCGTTATGTTACCTTTGGCGATAACTGGTTTAAAGGAAACGAAGGAAATTCGGGGAATGTTGCTACCCAGACAGCTAAAGTCATTGCGTCAGCCAGTGACTATGGGCTGCCCGGAGGATTACCCGGCTACAACTACGGTGGTTCCTGGCAGATCCAGAATGGCCATAATCAGGGGTGGCTGGTCTATGGTTCGGAGACGGCATCTTCTACAAACAGCCGGGGCGTATACGATAGAAAAGACAGTAACAGTGACGGTAATGTGGGAGACAGAAGGCTGACTTCCTATGATAAGAGCAACGTAAGCTGGGGACACAGAGCCAGCGATGCCCTTTGGATTACCATGCAGCAGCCGTTTAATTCGGGAGAGTTTGTGTGGACAGGCTTTGACTATATCGGCGAACCCACGCCCTACAACTGGCAGGGGACCGGCTCTAACGGGACCTGGCCAAATGTCTCAAAAAGTTCCTATTTTGGAATCATTGATACGGCGGGAATTCCCAAGGACAGTTACTATTTGTATCAGAGCCAGTGGAATGAGGAGTTAAATACGCTTCATGTACTTCCTGTGTGGAATGAAGACGAGATTATGATTGACAGCAATGGAAACGTGGAGGTTGTAGTATACAGCGATGCCCCGGTGGTAAAGCTGTACTTAAATGGCAGAGAAGTGGGTACGGCTACCGCCACCCGTACCGATACGCCGACGGGAGGATACCAGAATTATACCTCCGGTACAGGCTGCTTTGATTCCAGTCTGGCCAGCGGGCACACCTCTCTTTATGCAACCTTCTGGGTACCCTACGAGGAAGGGAAGCTGGAAGCCAAGGCCTTTGAAGCGGATGGTATTACGCCAATCACCGATACAGATGGCCGCAGCTATGTAGAGACTACCGGAAACGCGACGAAGCTGCAGGCAAAAGCAGACAGGGATACCATTACCGCAGACGGTAAGGATTTAAGCTATGTGACCATTGATGTGACAGATACGGACGGACGTTTGGTCAATGGAGCAGAGCCTGAGATCACAGTATCCGTAGACGGAGACGGGAAGCTTCTGGCGTTAGATAATGGGATTCAAAATGATGTAACTACTTATACAGAGCCCACCCGCAAAGCAGGAAAAGGGAAGCTGGTGGCCATTGTACAGTCTACCAGAGAGGCAGGCAGCTTTACGGTAACGGCTACAGCGCCCGGATATGCCACTGCTACGGAGACGATAATCACCACAGAAGCTCCGGACAGTGGGGAAACTACGGAAAAAACAGTGGTCAGCTACACGATTTCACGTAACTACTATGTAAAACAGGGAGAAAAACCAGTTCTTCCGGAGGAAGTGACCGTACATTACTCTGATGACACTTCTGAGACCAAAAAGGTGACATGGGATGAACTTCCTGAGGGTCAGGATGCGTACACTCTTTATGGCACACTGGCAGATGTGAACCTGCGTGTTTCCGTCAATGTGACGATGATCGGGGAAGTGGCAGACGTATTGAACTATTCAGCAGCCATTGGCCAGGACGCAAGTCTGTCCCTGCCTGAGATGCGGCCGGCAGTACTGGCAGACGGCACAGTATTGGCGGCGGAGTTCCCGGTGGAATGGGAAATTCCGGAGAATGTGACAGCAAATCTGGGAACTGTCGAAGTAAAGGGAACGGCCTCCGTGTTCGATCAGACCTTTGATGTGACCGCCTCTGTGCGTGTGACCAACGGCTCTTATTATGAGGGAGACGAGGCGCTTCCAAATGTACCGGAAATGTACATTGGTGGTGTTTCCAGTAAGACAGACAGCAGCATCGCACAGGTACTGACAAAATTAAAAGACGATAAGGCAACAAAAGATGACGTGGCCTGGAGTGGAAGAAATACGCTGGATTTCCGCCTGGATACAGCCATTGATTTACAGGATTTTACGCTTTACCTGAAGGATACGGCACCCACGTCTGATACAATCAAGGTGTACGCCTCCAGCAACAATGGCGCCAGCTGGAATCCGGTGGACTGCAAAGTAACAAACCAACGAGGAGACGGTGTGACAATCCGTACTTATACTCCAACGGAGACCGTTTCTGAGACTTGGTTCCGTCTGGAATTTACGAAGCAGGCTACTTTGGTGGAACTGGAGATGAATACAAGGATTCCGACATTCCCGGTGGGATCTGAGGCGGCTCTTTCTTATCTGAAGGTGGGCGGCTATATTGCATCTAGCGCGGTCCTTGAGAAAGGCTCCTACAATGTTCCGGATACGGAGCTGAGCGTGGAGGACATTACGGCAGAAGGAAAGGACAACGCCAGTGTTACGATTTTAGATAAAGACCGTGAAAATGTGATTCGGATTCTGCTGGAGTCTGAGGATCATTCCCAGAGAGGCATTTTTTCAGTAAGGCTTGGCAAGGAAGATACGACATCTGATGATCCCAACGATTCTTCCATGGATTATCCTTATGCGGACATGACGTTGAGGGCTCCAAGTGTAGAAGAGGGCGGTTCTGTATCATGGGCCAATGACAATGACAGCAATACCATCTGGCATACAAATTGGGGTGGAGGTACAGGCCCAACAGATTTGACGAACGATCCGGAAAACCGTTATTTGGAGATCGAACTGCCGTCAATGACCAGAGTAGACGGGCTGCGCTATCTGCCTCGTAATAAAGATCAGAACGGCATTGTTACCGAGTATGACATTAAGGTCAGCAAGGATGGACAGGATTGGACATCTGTGGCCCAGGGAAGCTGGAGTACTGCTGTGGAATGGAAGCTGGCAAAATTTGATCATGTGGCAGAAGCCAAGTTTATCCGTCTCTATGGTGTTCAGACAGCAACCAATGACGGCAGTCCTCAGAAGTATATGTCTGCCGCTGAGGTGAGGGTGCGCTGTGTACCTACAGGAATTTACAGCGGCAACACCACTGTGAACTTGAAGGAAGAAGATCAGACGGTGGACTATACTGGCAGGGAGATCACACCGGAGCCAGTGGTAATCTATACAAACAGCGAACAGGAGCAGATCACGCTTCAGAAGGATATCGACTATACAGTTACCTATAAGAACAATGTGGAGCCCGGTCGGGCAACAGTCATTGTGGAAGGGAAAGGTAATTATTCCGGTATTGTGGAGACTGGCTTTACTATTCGGGAGAAAGGCCAAGAAGTCGTGGAAAGCTATGAGCCTGTCTCCGTGACGACTGCAAGAGGTGAGTATCCCGCATTCCCCGGAACGGTGATCGCCAATACCAATTTCGGGCAGAGAGTGATGGAGGTTCGCTGGGACAAGGTGGGAAGCGCCATCTTAAATACTTTAGGTACCTTTACCACTTACGGAACCGTAGTGGATACGGATGCCCGAATTACGGCAGAGGTTACCGTGAGCGATGTCATAGGCGTGGAGCAGGTGACTTTGACCACCGTGCAAAACATGGCTCCGGAATTTCCGGAGACAGTTACCGTATATTATAGCAACGGTGATGTGGCAGAGCGAGAAGTCGAATGGAACCTGGAGGACGCGGATTTTAGCCAGATTGGTACGGTAAAAGTATCCGGCATAGCAGGAAAAGCAGCCGCCATGGCGACCGTCCGTGTGGAAGCCTATACAGCAGATGCAAACGAGACACCGATTGGAAAGAACCTGGCGTTGAATGAAGACGGCGTAGATCATCCGACAGAGTGGCCGCGTACCTTTGGCTATGTGACCAGTGAATGGGATCCCGTACACAATGCTACAAACGGAAAGAAGACCTTTGACAGCAGCTCCAGCAAAATGATATGGTGTGACTGGGAGAGCGGACAGTATCATACAAATGCAGATGCAGAGGTAGGAGCTGCGGATCACTTGCCTTTTGTGGTAACGGCATTTGGTGAGGATGGTTCTACAGACAACGCAGACCAGAAAAAGTACACAGTAAATAAAGTCTCTATCGGTTTCATGGAGGAAGATATTGACAGTGTCAGCAAGGTGCGTTTGCCTGCTGATTATAAGATAGAATATTACAGCGCAAATGACGGTGTGATTCCGGCTGACCGCCTGGTAAATAATTCTGCCAAAGAATGTGGAAACACGAGAGGATGGGGAGCGGATAATCCTATTAAGGCTTATGAAGGCTGGACGGAGGTTACCTATATCGGTGAGAAGCCGGCCGTCCCGAGTCTGGAGAATTTTAAGCAGATGGTGGATGTGGCCTTTGAGCCGGTGGAGACTACGGCAATTCGTATTACACTGACACCCCAGGCAGAAAACTGGACGGGTCTGGAAGAATTTGAAGTTTACTATGAGCCGATACAAAAGAATCGTGATTTTGAAGTGACTTCTATTCAGATCGACGGCGCAGAGGTGTTGGACCAGTTCGATCCCGATACCAAAGAGCTGACTGTGGAAGCTGTGGGCGGCAAGATTACGGCGGAAGCCACAGACAACGCATCTGTTACAGTACTGGAAGCAGTGGATGGAATAGCAAAGGTGATCTTTCTGCCGGAAAATGGTGATGAGAGTAAAAAGCAGGAATATACCATAAATTTTGCAACCTCTCAGGAAGGAGAAGCCTATCTGGTATCCGCTGAACACGAATTTGTGGAATTGGAAGCCGGTCTGGTGACACCGAATGATACAGTCACCTTTGCGGCAAGAGAAGGTTATACATTTACTGAGGTTCCCGTAATTGTAAGAAGCGATAACCGGGAAGAGACACAGATCAAGGTGACAGAGCAGGATGGAATGTATTCTTTCCAGATGCCATCTTACCCTGTTTTAATTACCGGAGAGGTAGCCCCTGTGGAGTACCAGATTCATTACGAACTGGATGGAGGCAATGTAAGCGGAAATCCTGTCACTTATACTGTGGAAACGGCTACCTTTACTCTGAAAAATCCTACGAAAGATGGATCTACTTTCCTTGGATGGACCAGTGAGTCCGTAGCGGAACCTACCACCTCTATGAAGGTTGAGAGGGGAACGACAGGAGATTTGACTTTTACTGCAAACTGGAGAGAAGGGACCACATATCGGGTGACCTTTAATTCCAACGGAGGTTCCGATGTACCTGCCCAGGAGGTTGAGACAACTTCTGGCAAGCTGAAAGAGCCTGAGATTCCCAGCAAGAGAGGGTATGATTTTGATGGATGGTATTCAGATGAAGAATTGAGCCATGCCTGGGATTTTGAAAACGACATCGTAACCAGTGATATGACACTGTATGCGAAGTGGTCTGAAGCAGAGATCACGGTCAATACGGAAATTCCCGTGCGCTATTTGGGACAGTCTTTTGAGATGCCTGAAATCATTAACATTACCGTCGCCGGGGAGACCTTTGATACAAATGTGACCTGGAATAATGAAGAATTGGAGGCTGTAATCAATGCGGAAGCTTTTGGACGTTATCCGGTAACAGGTGCCCTGGAAGCGCTGGAAGATCGCCAGATCCAGGTGGAGGTTTTCGTTTCTCCCAACAACATTGTTTATTTTGTGGACAGTGGTGCGGATGCATTTACAGAAGATGGACAGCTTCTGATCGATGCAAACGAAGGTGTGGTGAAAAACAGCGTACCGGATCAGGCTTACAACGAGGCCAGTGGATGGGGGTACACCAATCCGGATTCGGAGCTGGAAGTAAATGGTTCCGGTGATGCTTACTCCACAATCCGAAATTTTAACTCTGAGACCACAGGAAAGACACTGACTTACCAGTTTAGCCTGGAAGAAGGTCTGTATGATGTGACCGTGGGATTCTATGATCCATGGTCTGAGTGGGCAGGAGATATGCGCCATGCGAAGATTACGCTGGTAGACGATCAGGATCAGGAGCTTGCAGTATATGGTGATTACCATATCAGTGGAAAGAAAGACATGGTACAGCTTACAGATGTAAATCTGTCCCTGGCGGGAAAAGTGAGACTGAATATTGCGCCGTTAAAGACCGGTGAGAATAGCGATACCATGGTAAGCTTTATCGTAATCGCGAAAAAAGATGAGGCGAAGCCCATATATCGTGTGGACTTTGAGTCAAATGGGGGCTCCCCAGTGGCTTCCCAGAATGTGGTTTCCGGACAAAAAGCAGAAAGACCGGAAGATCCCATCAAAGAGGGCTACAGTTTTGAGGGATGGTATCAGGATGAAGCTTTGGATAATCCGTGGGATTTTGATGCGGATACCGTAACTGAGAATTTGACACTCTATGCAAAATGGAGTGAGAAACCTGAGCCGGTGGAGAAAGTAACGGTGACTTATTTAGCCGGAGAGGGTGGACGAATCGAAGGAGAAACAGAGCAGATCATCGATAAGGGAGGAAGTACTACTCAGGTAACGGCGGTGGCCAAGGAGGGCTATACTTTCAGCAGATGGAGCGACGGGGTGACAACAGCCCAGAGGACGGATACAAATGTAACGGCATCCAAGACGGTGACCGCGCAGTTCACTAAGAATCCACCGGTGACAGAACCAGAGACTCCTGGAACGTCCCAGCCAGAAACGCCTGGAACAACACAACCGGAGACGCCTGGAATTTCCGAACCTGAGATTCCAAAGGCCACCGGCGTGAAGCTGAATGTGAAGAAGAAGATTTCCATCGGCGTGAAGGAAAAAGTACAGTTGAAAGCCAACGTACTTCCCGCGGGGGCTTCCCAGAAGGTGACCTGGAAGTCCAGCAAAAAGTCTGTGGTGGCTGTGACTGCAAATGGAAAGATTACCGGAAAGAAGCGGGGAACAGCGATTATCACAGCAACCGCGGAAAACAGAAAGAAAGTAATCTGCCGGGTAACTGTGAAGAAGGCTCCAAAGAAGATCACTTTGAAAGCGGGAAGTAAGACTAAGACCCTGAAGAAAGGGAAGAGCTGGACGATGAAAGTGAAATTCCCGGCTAAGTCAACCAGCTATAAGGTGACCTTCAAGTCCAATCGGAAGAAGGTTGCAACCGTAAATGCAAACGGAAAGATCAAAGCCAGAAAGAAGGGGATGGCCATTATCACGGCAAGAACCTATAACGGGAAAAAGGTAAACATTAAGATTCTGGTAAAATAAGCGAATGCTCAAGCAGGGCAGCCCTATCTCAAAAGAGATGGCGCTGCCCTGCAACTTTTGTTAAACACGTAATAATCAGATATGGGAAAACATAAAATAAACCACATCAATGGGTTCGAGGTCGTTATGTGGGAAAAAATGAATCTGGAAACCTATCTGGGGATTCTGATGCTGATGGGGATTCTGCTCCTGGCCTCAGGAGGGATGCATAGGGAAGAGCATCTGGAGGCATCAGCTGATACAGAAAAACTTACCATAGTGATTGATGCAGGACACGGAGGAAGAGATCCGGGAAAGGTAGGGGTAAACGGGGCCATAGAAAAGGATATCAATCTGGGGATTGCAAAGAAGCTAAAGGCTTGTCTGGAAGATCAGAGCATCCGGGTTGTGATGATTCGTGAGGAGGATTTGGGGCTTTATGATGAATCCAGCTCCAATAAAAAGCAACAGGATATGCAGCGCAGATGTGCTATCATTGATGAGACAGACCCGGTTTTTACGGTGAGTATCCATCAAAACAGCTATTCCTCAGAATCTGTCTGCGGTCCCCAGGTATTTTATTATTCCCAGTCTGTTCAGGGAAAGGCTGTGGCAGAGTCTATTCAGGACAGTTTGAATCAGGAGCTGGATGTGGAAAGGCCCAGGGATGTGAAGGCGAATGATACGTACTATTTATTAAAAAAGACTAAGAAGCCAACAGTTATTGTGGAGTGTGGTTTTTTGTCAAACCGACAAGAGGAGGCAAAGCTGTTAACAGAGGAGTATCAGCAGAAGGTGGCTCAGTCCATCTGCGATGGGATACATGCTTATCTTTCTCAGGGAAAATCAGGAAACATCTGAAGCAGGGACGTACAGACGGAGTGAATCTACGGTTGTGCCAGAAGGAAAAGTACTCTATAATAGACCTGCCGGGTTGAAACGATCCGGCAGGTCTATTTCTGAGCAGTGAAGGGGGAGCAAATGAAACAGTTAACACCCATGGAATACAGCATTATGAAAAGCAACCGGAAAACGATTTCGATCACAATCAAGGAAGACGGGGCCGTGATTGTACGTGCCCCCAGATGGGTCTCGGACAGGCGGATTCAGCTTCTTGTAAAAGAAAAAGAGAAATGGATTTTAGAAAAGTATCAGGAATTACAGGAACGGAATCAGGACAAGCCCATACGCAGATACACTTCCGGAGAGCGATACCCTCTGTATGGTCAGATCTATGTACTGGAGGTTCACCCCAAAGAACTCACATGTATAAGGATCTACACCGAAAAGGATCATGTAATTCTGGAAGGGCCAGTTTTGGAAAGGAATTCCGTAAAACAGTTGTTACGGGAGTGGTATATCCGGCAGGCCAGGGAAATCTTTGCCCGTCGTGTGGCATACTACGCGAATAAACTGGGGGTATCTTATGGGAAGATCCGCGTCAAGGAACAAAAAACCAGGTGGGGAAGCTGTAGCGAAAAGGGGAATCTCAACTTTAACTGGAAGCTGCTTTTAGCACCACCACAGATTCTGGATTATGTGGTGGTTCATGAAGTTTGCCATTTAAAACATATGAATCATTCGGCTGATTTTTGGAGTTGTGTAAAAGGTTTACTGCCTGAGTATGAAAGCCAGAGGACCTGGCTGCGGGAGCACGCAGGAGAACTGGAATGGTAGGAGGAGAGAAATCATGGAGAAAAAAGCATTGTTTTTTGATATAGATGGTACCTTGCTCAGCGAGGTAACGGGAAAGGTACCGGAAAGTGCCAGAAAGGCTGTGGAGGAGGCGGTAAACAAAGGACATCTTTGCTTTATCAACACAGGGCGCACCCGGTGCAGTCTGCCGTTGGAGGTGAAAGGAATTCCATTCAGCGGGTATCTGTGCGGCTGCGGAACCCAGATTATGTACGGGGATGAACAACTCTACTCCCATAGGATTTCAAGGGAGAGGAGGAAAGAACTGGTGGAATGTATCTTATCCTGCAAAGCGGAGGCTGTACTGGAGGGAAGAGAGGACTGTTACTTTTCCAGTCAGAGATATCGATTTGAGCAGGTAGAAAGTTTACGGAGATATTTTAGAAAAATGGGAATTGGCATTGAAAAGTATTTTGACAGGGAAGAGGTGGATTTTGATAAATTTATCGTGTATGTGGACAGACAGACGGATCAGGAGACGTTATTTGCCCGAATGGAAAGGGATATGGCGATCATCGATCGCAGAGGCGGGCTATATGAAATCGTCCCAAAAGAGTGTTCTAAGGCCACCGCTATCCGGAGAGTGCTGGACCATTTTCAGATTCCTTTGGATCACGCTTATGTATTTGGGGACAGCAACAATGATTTGGCTATGTTTCAGTGTGTGCCCCACGCAATTGCTATGAAAAAGCATGATCCGGCTCTGGAGCCTTTTACAGAATATATTACAGCGTCTGTGGAAGAGGATGGAATTGCTTGTGCCATGAAACATTACGGGCTTATTGAATAGAAAGAACCATAAAATGAATGTTTGGGGTTGACATATTATGCATTACATACTATATTATAAATAGTATACAATGCGTAGTATAGAAAGGAGAAGCCTTATGGATACACAGCGTAAAAAAGGGATATTGGACATCTGTGTGTTGGCAGTGTTGCAGAGAGGTCCTTCTTATGGATATCTGATTATCGGAGAAGTTTCCAAATGCATTGAGATTTCAGAATCCACGCTCTACCCCATACTAAAGAGACTGGAGCAAACGGGCTGTGTTGTTACCTATAAACAGGAGTACAACGGCAGGACCAGGAAATATTATAAGATTACGGATATGGGAAAAGAAAAGATTGCCCAATTCCTGGGAGAATGGGAGGAGATGCAACGGATTTACCGGTTTGTGGACGAGAACAATAAGGAGGGATCACAGATATGAAGCGGGAAGAATTTTTAGCCAGACTAAAGAGGGAGCTGGGGGATATCGCCAGAGAGGACACCCAGCAGATCGAGGATTTTTATGAAGAGCTGATTTTGGACGGCATGGAACAGGGCTTTTCCGAGGAGGAAATCTTGGAGAAGTTTGGAAGCCCGGAGGAAGTGGCCAGGCAGGTGCGTAGAGAGTACGGGGGATTGATTCCCTATACTTCCAAAATGAGCAGTGATACCGGTTATGAATCCTCTGAGATGGTGCACACGGTTCTAATAGACGCATCCAATTTGCGTATCAATGTGCGGACGGTAGAGAATGGCCCTATCCGCGTCTTGTTTCACCCCAAGGAAGGGAGTGACAAGGTGACTTTTACGGAAGAAAATGGTGTTTTTTCCTTTGTGCACAGAACCAAGGGGCTGTTCCATTTAAACTGGCTGAACTTGTTTTTGGACTATAATATTCTGATTTTGGAGATACCGAGAAGCTTTGGAGGCACTCTGAAATTAAAAACCTCCAATGCACCCATACGGGCAGCCAACTTGACAAACCTGGCCGCAGCGGAACTGGTCAGCGGCAACGGAAAGATCAAGGCAGAGAACATCAAGGCAGATTCCTTCACCATCCGCACCAGCAATTCCAAATTGGAGCTGGTGGGCTTAAAGGGAAGAACGCTGGAGGCGGTTACCAACAACGGATCTGTCAGCGCCAGAGAGTGCAGCTTTCCGGAGAGAACTGTACTGCAAACAAAAAACGGAAGCGTATCCTGCCGAAACCTGATTTCTGATCAGATTCAGATGCAGACTTGTAACGGTTCCGTGACGGGAACGATCATTGGGAATGTAAACGACTATGCAATCCAGAGCAGCACTATGAATGGTTCCAATAACCTGCGTAACGTACCCACGGAGGGAAAGCAGAAATCCCTCTCAGCAAAGACTGTAAACGGACAGATTCACCTGGAATTTCTGGAATAAGAGACGTATAAGCAGTGGCAGCGCGAAAAAGCCTGCCACTGTATTTTTTTTGAAAAAATGCAAAGAAAATCTCTCATTTTCTTATCTAATAAGTGTAAAACAAAAGAGAGGTCCGGAACTCTCGGAAAGGAACAGGTATGGAACGACTGGTTCGTAAGGCGAAAAAGCAGGACAAGGAAGCATTTGGGCAATTGATCAGACTGTATACGCCGGATATGTATAAGGTGGCAAAGGCCATCTTAAAAAATGATGAGGACGCGGCGGATGCAATGCAGGAGACGGCCCTTACCTGCTGGATGAAGTTGGATACGCTGAAAAAAGATAGGTATTTTAAAACATGGATGATGCGCATTTTAATCAATCACTGCAATGGAATTTACCGACAGAAAAGCCGTGTGATTTCTGATCAGATGATGCCGGAGGAGGGCGGTTTGGAAGAAAACTACAGTACGGTGGAATGGAGGGAATTTTTACAGTGCCTGGATGAAAAATACCGGGTTGTCGCAATTCTCTATTATGTGGAAGGGTTTAAAATCCGTGAGATTGCAGAAATTTTAGAGTTAAATGCCAATACGGTAAGCGGACGTCTGGCGACTGCCAGGGAAAAGATAGAAAAGCAGTATTGTCAGAGACCATCCTATAAAGTTGGAGGCGTATACGCAAGGGAGCAAAAGCGAGAGGAGAGATTATCATGAGTCATCTTGAACATATGATGGAACAATTAAAACGGGATAACCATGTCCCCGAAAATGTGAGGGAGCGTCTGGACCACACTCTGAAGACGCTTCCCAAATCAGGCGTATCTGCGCGGCCAAAGAAAAAATGGAAGAGAAGAACAGCTGCCGCAGCATGTATTTTGATGGCAGGAGCGGTTATCTGCTGGGCGAACCCGGCGCTGGCCGCAAAAATACCTCTTATAGGAGGAATTTTTGCAGAGGTTGAGCAGCAAATCCCATTCTCAGGAGACTACAGCCAGAAAGCAGAAACACTGAGTACAGAAATCCGAGGGGAGGAGACGAACAACCGGGAAAAGGGAGAAAGGGCAAACACACAGGCGAACGCTGGAATCTCTGTGACAGATGCGGGAATCAAGGCGACCGCGTCGGAAATTTACTGCGACGGTCTTTCTATATTTTTGACATTACAGTTGCAGGTAAAGGAGGGGGGACTAACCAATATACCAGGGCATTATATCAATGACGCCGGAGATACGGCAGATGCTATGTACTTAAGGGGAGAATGGAAACTGGATGGGATGAACGAGCCGCAGATGCTGATGAATAATTTTCTGGAAGGGAAAGTGGCTGACGACCACACTTTTGTTGGGATGGTCAAGCTGGATTTAAACAACTATGACTTGGAGCGTGGGACATTGGTATTGAGTTTGTCAGCCATTGGCTGGGATGATGTCACCATGCTAAATCAACAAGAAGATCTGTCAGAGTCCCATCGGGTCGAGGGACAGTGGGAGTTTGAGATACCATTTACCGTGGATACCGAATCCGCAAAAGAAATCACAGTAGGTCAGGGAGAGAACGGATATACCATAGATAAAATCTTTATCTCTCCTTATCAGGTGGTCTCCTATGTGACTTTGGCGGATTCAAATATGGAGTACCATACTTTGATCTGTAACCAGGATGGAGAATTGCTGGACGTTAGTAACCCTACGGACGGAGTTTATGGAAAAGATGTTTTTGCCGTTAATGGGAAAACCATATCGTCTGTTACCGTCTATGTGTTTGATGATTTTGAAGAATGGCTGGAAGTGGGAAAAAGCAGATTTGAAGATGAGAACGGCAGAATTGATATGCAACTGGCTGGTGATCGGGCAGAGGTTTTTGCGCAGGTGAGGATGGGATAGCGCAAGACAGTGATACAGAAATGAGTCTTGCAATAAGTCTTCCGCAAGCCCGGTGGCTTTAGAGGATGAGTTAAGGTAGCCAAAAGTAGTGACCTGTGCTATACTTACGTCGTGAGAAGGAGTAATCCGGAAACGGATATTGTCAGCATAAAATCAGCAAAGCATAACGAATATAGCAAATGGAGGAATTGACATGAAAGTAGGAATTTTAGGCGCAGGCGGTATTGCCCGCAAGATGGCAAATACCCTGGCGGGAATGGAGCAGGCCCAGGGCTATGCCGTAGCATCCAGAAATTTGGAAAAAGCCGAGGCCTTTGCAAAGGAGTGGAACATCCCAAAAGCCTATGGATCTTATGAGGAGATGCTGGCAGATGAGCAGGTGGATTTGGTTTATGTGGCTACGCCCCATTCCCATCACTATGAGCACGTAAAGCTGTGCCTGGAGCATGGAAAGCATGTTCTGTGCGAAAAGGCATTTACCGTAAATGCAGACCAGGCCAGGGAGGTTCTTTCCATGGCAGAGAAAAAGGGACTGCTCCTGACAGAAGCCATTTGGACCAGGTATATGCCCTCCAGGAACATGGTGAAGGAGCTGGTGGACAGCGGCGTGATCGGCAAGGTCACTTCCCTGACTGCTAATCTGGGCTATTCTTTGAGAGGTGTTGCCAGAATGGAGGAACCGGAGCTGGCCGGAGGAGCACTGCTGGATCTTGGCGTGTATCCTTTGAATTTCGCGGCCATGGTATTTGGAGATCAGGTAAAGAGCGTGGAGTCCACAGTGGTGAAATCAGACAAGGGCGTGGATTTGGAAAACAGCATCACCCTCACCTTTGAGGATGGAAAAATGGCCGTGCTTCACAGTAACATGGGCGCGGTAACAGACCGAAGAGGATGCATCTTCGGGGACAAGGGCTTTATCGAGGTGACTAATATCAATAACATTGAGAAGCTCCGGGTCTTTGATGCAACTTATCAGGAAATTGCCTCCTATGATGTACCTCCTCAGATTACCGGATACGAGTACGAGGTGGAGGCTTGCAGGGAAGCCATTGAAAAGGGATGGCTGGAGTGCCCTCAGATGCCCCATAAAGAGACCATCCGCATTATGGAACAGATGGATGCCCTGCGCAGGTCCTGGGATTATGTAATACCGGGAGAGCAAGTAAAATGAAAGTTTGGTTTATTCACCACAGTTCCTTTCTGGTCGAGACAGCTTCCAGATATTTGCTGTTTGACTATGTAAAAGGAATGCTTCCAGATTTGGATGTCCAAAAGCCGCTTTGGGTGTTTGCGAGCCACCGGCACAGGGATCATTTTTCAGAAAGGGTTTTTGAACTGGAGAGAAGCTGCGCCAATATCAGGTACATCCTGTCGGATGATATTTTCCTCAGGCGGGTCCCTGAAGGATTAAGAGACAGGACTGTCATGGTTGGGCCGAACCAGGATATCCTGATGGATGAGATGCGTGTAGAAACCCTTTGCTCCACGGACCAGGGCGTGGCCTTTCTTTTGACCGTAGATGGGATAAAGGTCTATCATGCGGGGGATTTAAATGACTGGTACTGGGAGGGAGAGCCTGCCAGGGAGCAAGAACGCATGGGAAAGGCTTATGAGGCTGAGATACAAAAGCTGAAGGGGAAAAAGATAGATTTGGCATTCGTGGTCTTAGATCCCAGACAGGAACACAATTATGACCGGGGAATCCGTTATTTTCTGGAGCATGTTGCGGCAGAGAGGATTCTTCCTATGCATTGCTGGGGAGATGAGACGATTGTAACAAAATTAAAAAACGAAACATGGGCTAAGCCGTACAGGGAACACATTCTTGACATCCCGCCGGGGAAATCGATACAATTATGACAAGATAAATAAGCGCCAAAAGCAGACTATCCAGAGCGATCAACAGGAGCTGCTTTTGGCGCTTTTTCTGTAAAGAACAACAGCAGCAGATTAGGGATGACAATTTTCATAAAAAGAGGAAGTACAAGTTGCCCAGGATTGTACAACCTGCTATACTGATGCTACATACAGTTTAGGAGACTAATTTTTATGGAATGGAAAAGGAGAGGAATGAGATGAGAAAGAACAGGAAACGATGGATATGCGGCGCCCTGGCGGCGGCCATGGTATTTACGGGAATTGGTTGGCCCGGGGAAGCGCAAAACGTGCAGGCAGCAGATCCCACCTTAACCGTGGATATGTCAAAGGCGGGAGAGAGAGACCTTTATCATGGGGCAACCGGATGGCTCTACGGACAGGGTGACGATCAGGTGCCAACAGCCAACACCATCACAGCGCTGAAGCCAAACACTGCTGTGCAGAAAGCGCCAAATGGGATGCAGCATCCAAATGGGGATGTTCTGGATATTGCCAAGACGTTTTTGGACGCCGGCGGAAAGCATATTCAGATTTATGTGCCAGACTATTATGCCCTGTGGTTCTACGAGTTTACGGGAACGGAATATTACCTGGATATCCTGGAAATGCAGGCAAAGGCCTGCATAGAAGCCGGAATCGAAGAAGATGTGGTGTACGTGCTTTATAATGAGCCAACAGCCCAGTGGATTGGGGGGAGCTATCAGGATCATGATGGGAATCCGGTTAGCGGCTGGGACAGCATGTATTGGTTCTGGCTGGATATGGTGGAAAAACTAAGGGAAGTTTATCAGGAGGCAGGCGTGGAGACAGAGCCTAAGACAGCGGGGTTGAATCTGGCTGTTTATGATAAGACTGTCATGGAAAACTATGTAAAATTCTGCGCAGAGCATGATTGTATGCCGGATATTGTCTCCTGGCATGATCTGGCTACCTGGCAGTATAATATTTTTGATGAAGAGTATCGCCATTATCGGAGCCTGGAAGAAAAGTACGGCGTAGAACCGAGGGAAATTGTCATTAATGAGTATGCTGCCCAGAGTGAGTGCGCTTCTCCGGGAGACCTGGTGCGCTGGATTGGCCTGTGGGAGGACTATGAGGTGGCAGGCTGCTTGCCCTTCTGGCATTTTTCCAATAATTTAAACGGACTTGCGGCAGATAATAATGAAGGAAACGGGGCATGGTGGCTATACAAATGGTATGGGGATATGTCCGGAAGCTACTTGCCGGTGACAGTGGAAGGCGCGTCTCAGGATGATTTTTACGGGGCTGCTTCCATTGATGAAAATAAAAAGAATGCCAATGTGATCTTTGGAGGAAGGGATGGAGATGCACAAATCGTATTGGACGGTATTTCCTCCACAGACACCTTTCAGAAAGAAGAGATGGTACATGTAAAAGTAGAGGCCACAGATTATACCGGATTTCATGGATCAGCAGAGGAGCCCAGATTGGTGATGGAGGGAGCGCTTGCGGTGGAGGATGGAAATATTACAATCCCCATGAGCGACATGAATGAGATGAGTGCTTACCATATTACCGTAACCCAGGCCGCCCCAGATGAGACAGAGGGAATGCTGACCGGCACCTGGAAAGCCGTGTACGAGGCCGAAGACGGAGCTCTGACGGGAAACGCAGTGGTTGCTGAGGCAGACGGTTCCTATGCCTGCTCCAACAGGAAGAAGGTACATATCGTGGACAATCCCGGGGATAGTGTGTCGTTACAGGTGAGTGTTCCAAAAGATGGCTACTATAAGTATGATATGGTGTACTGTGCCGCCACAGGGGTTAATACCAACGACCCTGAGAACCATACGCCTTATACGGCTGTCCAGAATTTAAGCGTAGACGGCACTCTGGTGGAAGAAATGGTGCTTCCCAGCACCCTGCATTGGTCCATGGGAGGCATGTACAGTACCTACCTTTATCTGGAACGGGGAGATCACACCTTAAAGATTGAGGCTACCAACAGCGCAGGAAAGGCAGTTCCGGATTGTATATATCTGACCTATCGGGGAAAGACAGAAGACAGCCTTCGATTTGATAAAACTTACGAGGCGGAGTTGGGAGAATTTAATGAAATTAAGGGTGAGACTACCACACTTACCACAGAGAAAAATGGAAACGTAAGTTATATCACAGGGTTGGAGCAGAGGGCTGTGACGGAAGGCGGCGGAGTACGTTTTAACGTGGTGGTTCCGGAAAACGGAATGTATCATTTAAGCCTGTCTTATCAGGCGAAAGCCCCTACCTCTGCTAATATCTATCTAGACAACGATATGGCCAATTTGGATAGATTGCGCACCGTACTTTCCATGCCGGCCACGGATGATGAATGGGGACAGGTATCACAGAGTCTGTTTTTACAAAAAGGCATTAACGTAATTGATATTGATACAGCCGGGGCTGTAAAATTAAATAGTATGAGAGTTCGGCAGGACAAGGACTCTGTGCCGGTGGCAGCTATTGAAGCAGAAGACGGAGTATTGTTCGGGGAAACAGCTATTGGAACAAACGGTGACGTACGGCAATACGCGTCCTCCGGCAGCTATGTAAGCGGCCTGAAAGCGGCCAACGGAGTGGAATTGATTCCACAAGATGATCCGGAGTTTACGATTCTGGGACTGGGGCGCCCTGTGGATCTTGGTAAGGCGGTGGATGCTAACAATCTGACGCTGAAGGTAACAGTTCCGGAAGCCGGAAGCTATAAGATGCTGGTGTACCAGTCGAATGGAGAACTCTTTGGCAAACATAGTTATAACGCCCAGATGACGGAGCGTTACGCAAGTTTTCAGGTAAATGACCAGGAACCTGTGAAAGTGGTGTTCCGCAATACCTACAGTGATGAGACCTTCCGGCCTCAGCCTGTGAACGTGGAGCTTAAGCAGGGAGAAAACACCATCAAAATTTACAACGATAACTCAAAGGTGGTTACCAATGGAGTTTTAAAGCCAGGCCAGAGCGAACATCGTCCGGAAAATATAGACTATAGCGTACTGGAAAATGTAACCCCTAATTTTGACAAATTTGAGTTTTATGCCGTGACAGGAGAGAGTCAGGCACAGGAGCCAGAGATGGTCTACACAGTTTCCCTCAAGACCACCCAGGGAGGAAGCGTGGACACGGATAAAGAGCTGGTAGAGGCTGGAGACAGTGTGCGTCTTACCTTTTTGCCGGAAGCAGGTTATGAGCTTAGCGCAGCACAAGTCAACGGTGTGGACATTATGGAAGAACTTTCTGCCCTGGGTGGAATTTACAGAGTCCATGACGTAAGAGAGAATTTGGATGTGGCGGCTCACTTTACGAGGATTGCTTCAGAGGAAGTGGTAAGAAATACAGACTATGAATATGCGGTGAATGCAGGTGATATTGATCCCAGCACCCTGAGCGAGGGAGACAGTTTCGGCTTAAGAAACAGCGTGACAGATCAATTTTATGGAGAGGATGCAAGGACAGGCTATCAGTGGGGTGTGTTAGATACCTATAAAGA
Organism: uncultured Lachnospiraceae bacterium; assembly: GCA_902476645.1. GTDB lineage: Bacteria > Bacillota > Clostridia > Lachnospirales > Lachnospiraceae > CABSEG01. The sequence continues at coordinate 49,313 of CABSEG010000008.1, forward strand.
GGACGGCAACTATCCAGGATGGCTCACTGGAGAAAAAACCTGGCCTTGTGAGAATGACGGAGCTACGGATGCTTCACCTAAGACAAAATCCTTCCGATATGCCAGAAATCAAGAGACCTCGGATGTGGGAGTGGTTTATCAGTTTGAGCTGGAACCCGGTAAGACCTATGATCTGGAAATGGGCTTTTATGTGCCCGTCTCTTGGAGCAACGATGCAAATCCCAGAACCATGAAGCTGGTACTTAACGATGTATTATGCCAGGAGTACAAAAATTTCACAGCCTCCAATGACTCTGACAATCCTTTTGTGATTCGCATTCCCGCTACCGCAGATGAAAACGGAAATCTGAAGGTGCAGATCGGGCATGCGGACAATGCAAAGTGGGGGCCTGTTGTCAGCTACTTAAGCATCTACCGCCAGGCAGACGATACCAAGCTGAAGGAGGCCGTGGCAGCATATGAAACCTATCGGAAAGAGGATTATACAGAGGAGTCTTGGAGTATCTTTGAAGAGGCTTTAAAGAAAGCGCGGAGTGTGCTGGAACAGAGCGCAAAGCTGACGAATATTGCCCCCATAAACGAAGCGCTGTATCAGCTGGAAACAGCAGCGGCCACTCTTTGGCCGTATGGGAATCTAAGTGAATTAAAAGAGACATATGATACATATGCGGAATATGTCCGGACTACAGGACAGGGGATGACCGGGGATCAGGAATGGGAAGAATTTTTGGATGCATTGGCAAATGCAGAATACTTGATGTCTCAAGAGCGTCTTACCCAGGAGATTGCAAATCAGGCATTATCCAGACTGGAAAGGGCGGCGCAGAAGCTGAGAATAGCAGAACGTCTCAATATTATAAAGGGCCCGGATAAGACAGTCTACTATATAGGAGAGCGGCTGGATACAACAGGGCTGCAGGTGGAGGCAGTGGATCAGAACGGCAATAAAAAGAGACTTGCAGAAGAGGACTATACACTGGGAACTTTTGATTCTTCTGCGGTGGGCAAGAAAGAAATAACCGTATCCTATCAGGGAGTTACCACATCCTTTACCGTGGAGGTGATTTCTACGCAGGTACCTGTTACATTGGAAGGTATCAGAGCAAGCGCTGCCAAAACGATCTACGATGTGGGAGAGCAATTGGACCGAAGCACCCTGAACGTGTTGGCGGTTTATAGTGACGGAAGCATAAAACAAATAGCGGATTATCAGGTGAGTGGCTTTGACTCCGGCAAGGCAGGAAGGATTCAGGTCACCATAAGCTGGTCAGGTAAAAGTACACAGCTAACCTTCACGATTCAGCTAAAAACCCAGGATTCCCAGAACCAGAGACTGTCATCCACAAAAGTAAAAGTGAACGCTTCTGGTTATCGTATGATTCAGCTTAAGTGGGATAAGACGGAAGGGGCCACCGGATATGAGATCTACCGCGCGGCTTCCCCAAAAGGAATTTATCGAAGGCTTAAGACCATACAAAACGCAGATACGGTTACCTTTAAGAACAAAAATCTGAAGTTCAACAAGAAGTATTCCTATAAGGTAAGAGCATTTAAGAAGACAAAGTCCGGCGTGGAATACTCTGAGTTTTCCAATACGCTGACGGCTAAGACAAAACTGGCCAAGCCGGACCTAAAGCTAAAGAGAAAGGCCGCTTCCAGTATGCTCATTTCCTGGAAGAAAGTGACAGGAGCCAGCGGGTATCAGATTCGCTATTCCTTAAAGAAAAAATCCGGCTACAAGAGCATTCAAATCAGGAAAGCCAAGAGCGGAACTTATAAAAAGAGCGGATTGAAGTCTAAGAAAAGATACTATGTACAGATCCGGGCATACCGTATGGTGAAAGGGAAAAAGGTATACGGGTCCTGGTCGGCGACAAAATCTATAAAAATAAGGTAAAAATGAGAGGGCGTGCCGGGGTTTGGCACGCTCTTTTTTGATCATGTAAAGGACCAGTCTTCCGGCAAATCATGATTGGACCGCTCCGGATTTTTCGCATGGTTACAAAAAGTTAAAAAAGTGGTGGTATTTTAGACACAAAAACGGGGTATAATAAAAATCGTAAGAGGGAAAGAGTCGCATGGCAAAAAAAGACATCGGGAAAGGAGGAGATGCTGCCATGACAAGAATTCCGATACATTTTAAAGACGCAAATGACCTGGTCCGGTTTGTAAACATTGTAAGCTGCTACGACTACTCCATTGAATTAGCATCAGAGGACTGTACCTTAGATGCCAAATCCATCGTTGGAACCATTGTGATGAGCAAGGCCGATCATCTGGAGATGCTGATTCATACCAAGGACTGTGAGGACCTGTTAAAACGGGTAGCGGCATACGCCTGAAATGGGAGAGATGGAGAAAATATGAAAAGAGAAAACAAATAGCCCTGAGATTGGACTTGATGCAATCTCAGGGCTATTTTCATGCCTTCTTATCGTTCTTTCAGCATATTGAGCAGTTCCTGCGCCTCTGCCTGAGTCAGTGAATTGGAAGCGGAAAACGCAGCAAAGAAACGGGCAGTGGACCCGTCATAATACTTGTCAATCACTTCTCTGGACTTTAAGGTACCAAACTTCTCCTTGCCTACGGAAGCGCTGTAGTACAGGCGGGTACCTTTCCTCTGGGTGACAATTAGCCCTTTGGCAATCAATTTTCTCAGATAAGTATTTAATGTCTGCTTTTTCCAGCCACGCTCTCCTTCATTCTGGAAGAAGTTAAGAACCTCCCCAAAGGTAACGCCCTCTTTCTGTGCCCAAAAGTAATTCATGATCTCAGATTCTGCCTGAGTTAACTTAATATCCATAGGTCCCTCCTTGTGTTGTACCGTAATCATTTGTTATATATCTTCATTGTAATTGTTACATTTTTGTGTGTCAACCATTAAATGAAGAAAATATTAAGATTGTCGTGAAAATGTTCGAATTGAAACACCTAGAGAGAAAAATGAAGGGTAAAATGGCCTAATTTAAGTCTGACTCATCCAGCATCAGGCGGAGAGTCCGCAGTTTTCTGGTAGAAACTTGAAAAAGAGCGCCATTTTCCATACGAACGCTACTCTCCTTAAAATCCACCTCCTGAATTTTGCTTTTATTGATCAGACAGGATTTTTTTATCCTTACAAAGCCAGAGCCCAGAAGATCTTCAAAGGACTTTAAATTCCCATATACAGTAAAGAGACAGTGGGAAGTCTCAATAGCAAGCTGGTGCGGGGTATTGGATGTGGAAACGGAAATAATCTCTTTTCTTCGGAAATAGAGATCTTTGGAGCCGGACTTGAAACACAAAAGCTTATCGTCGACTTCCGCCTGACTCAGATAGCGCTGATAGGCCTCGACTATGCATCCTTCTATGCGGCTTTTTACAGTAGCCGCATCCCCCTTTACAATATAATCCATCGCCTCCACACGAAAATGAAAGGTGAGACCGACACTTTCTCCATGGGCAGTGAGAAAAACAATAAAACCTCTGGGATCCAGGCTTCGGATTTTTTTCGCCAGAGAAAAGCCGTCCATGGAGTCCTTTAAATCCACATCCAGAAAATACAGCCCTGGCATCTGGTTGGACTGTTGCAATTGTTTCAAAAGCTCACAGGGCAGGCAGAAAGGTGGATGAATCTGGACATCCCATTCTTTAAATAAAATAAAATTTTTTATGATTTTATAATAATAGTCCGCTTGTTTATTCTCATCATCGCACAAATATATGGAAAGCATAAATATCTCCTATAAATTCTCTAAATGTTGTTCAAAATAATTGTCATGATAGGACATGTTTCGTAGCACAGTAGGGTATTTTTCTAAAATCTGAGAAACCGTATATAATCCGGTACCTCTGTCTTTTCCTTTGGTAGTGGTGCCCGGAGCTGCAAGGGCAGACAGCGGAAGCGTAAGGCTTGGACAGGTATTACCAATCGAAAAAGTAGAGCACGTTTCCTCCAGAAAGAGCAGATCCATCTGTTTTCTTTCACACTGGCAGGCGGCCTCTGTAGCATTGTCCAGATAGATCCCAAGAATCCTGCAAAGATCCACATGATCCATGGAAACACGGGTAACCGGATTCGGAATGTCCAGATGAACCTGAATCCCAAGGGAAATGGCATAGATGATTTTATTGTATAGCAGGCCTTTGAGCTCCGGAATCTTTATGTTAGAGAGTTTGCCGATGACAAAGGTTGGAGGCACGCAGGCCTGGTTTAAAGGTAAGATGCTGTCTCGAAAATAGTTTTTTAGGCCCTCCATGTCATTATCCATCATGTAGCCTTGCAGTGTAGACAGAATATTGAGATAATCGTGCCGGAAACTGCGCATAGATTGATAGAGATACTCCAGGGTTTTGGTATATGCTAATACTTGTTCCTGTCGCTCAAGCTTACGTCTGGAATCCAACTCCTTTTTCCATACCCGGGATGTATTCCAGAGGAGTGCGGCACTGAATAAAAAGAATATCCCAAAGAGCACTCCGTTGATCCCAATAATGTGCGGGGGGTACCCCAGGGTTTTGGCATAAGTCGTATTAAAAATAAACATGCAAGTACAAAGCATGAGATACAAAAAGATACACACCACAAGATTTTTGGATACGGAAAGTAAATTAATTTTGATTCTTTTTCGAAGCTGCCGTCCGGATATTCCTGTTATCAAGCCAAGAGTCAGAAGGCAAAATCCGGTAAAATATAGAAGGTATTCTCTGTGCATCTGGGGTGGACGGATTCCCAAAACGGCTTTCGCCGAAAGCAAGTAGATCTGACGGATTACCACGTAAAACAAATATCCGAAGGATGCAAAACATACATTTAAAAGTCTTGAAGGGCTGAATACATAAATAAGCGCAAAAGCTCCCCCCATGATGAGATAGGGTCCAAGCCAACGAAAAGGAGCTGTAAAGCAGACGGCCACATATAAGTAAAGAAATAAAACTCCGCTTTGCCAATACTTCAGCCGATAAGGAAGCAGATGGATGCACACGGTCAAAAGGAGTGCACTGTGGAGTAGTGAATATATGTAATGCATAGAGAAATCCTCTTTAGGTAAATAAAAAGTATAATATCAATGATATAAAAGTAAGTGATTAAAATTTAGTACAAAAATCATTATAGCACGAAAACAGAAAAGAGCAAGAAAAATATGATTTTTTTTAGAAGATAATGGAGTAGTATATAAATTAGCATTAATTTGAAAAAAATATAATGGTAATCTTTTATTTTGTAAAAGGATATCGTTGGGATTAATGACTCCTAACGAAAAGAGACACAAGAAGCATATATAGATATACATATGTAAGAAAGAGGATCACCTATAATAAGTTAAAAAACATTGATCTTATAAAAGGCTCATATAGTAGTTAAAAAATGTACGATGATTTTTCGTAAAAATGTGCGTTCCGGATGAAAAACGGTACGTTTATGATGTATACAAGACGAAATAAAGATATGAATGGTATAATGAAAGCGCTAGCGAAAAAGGAAATAGGGAGGGAAGGTAAGATTTACTATTACAAAAAATGCATCTACTAGGTTGTTAAAAGCCAATTCATTGGCTGATAGTAGAAAAAAATTAATTCCAAGGACGCATTTTATAAAATTTAATAATCTTAAAGGCTATTTTAAAGCGGCGGGAGGTTCCGAATCGGCGATCAACCATTGGTCTTCCGTCTCTACTGATAGATTTGTATAAAAATAACCATAGAATAAGATCAGAGGTTGCTGGATAAAGTTTTTCATTATAGCAGAAAGGAGATTCTCATGAGGACAAGAGCGTGGTTTATAATGATAATTGGAATAATCAGCCTTTTGCTGTTTGGAATGATAGCTGTGGCAGAAGATGAGGTGAATTACGGGGAAGATTATGACTTGGTTCATGTAGAAGTGGATGGTGTGACCTACGGATGCATCTTCGATTTTAAAGATTGGGAGAATAAAAAGCCTGGCTCAGTTTCGATTCAACATATCTTTACAGACAAAAAGGAAGTAAAGATTCCGGAAACCATTACCTACAATGGCTACGAATTTTGGGTGGAAACCATTACTGAGGGCTATTTTGTAGACGAAGGTGGAGAGGTGGAGTATGAAGGATTCCCCGCCAGGGATACGATTGAGACGCTGATTTTACCAAAGAGGCTCAGATATCTGAATATCCATGGAGATAAATGGAAGAATCTGAAGAAGATTGTAGCGCCGGCATCTATGAGAAGTCTGTTAGTCGGGGGATCTATAAAAGCGAAGATAGAGTTGGAACCCGGATGCAAACGGATTCAGATTAAGGGGAATGGAGTTTATAGAAATAAGGGGAAGATGCTGACGGCGGTTTTCGGAAACAAGAAGAATTTTAAGATCCCCAAGGGGACGGTTACGATTGCCAGAAGCGCATTCCGAAATAACGACATAGTGGAAAAGATCGTCATGCCTAACACGGTGAAATTTATTGAAGGCACCGACGTAATGGAGGAGGCAAAAGATTATGGCGTGTTCTACGGCTGCAAAAATCTAAAGACCGTCGTTTGCTCGTCCAATTTGGAGCGGATTGGAAAAAATGCGTTTGTGAACTGCCGTTCCTTATCCAAGGTGTACATCAACAACAAAAAGAAGGCGCCGAAAATTGACGAGTCGGCCTTTGGGAAAACCAAAAAAGGGATTCGCTTTTACGTGAAGAATGAAACGGTAAAGAAGGATCTGGATAGACAGCTTCAAAAGACAAAGGCAAAACAATACCGGATTATTGTAAAAAAGAATTAGAAGGTGTTTCAAATAAACCGATACCAAAGGCAATGAAAGAAGCGTAAACGGCGATCTTAAAGTCAGAGAAACTGCAGGAGGCATACGTTTTTCGTATGCTGACTGCAGTTTTTAGCGGATATTCGGAGATTTTTTTCGGGATTCATGGGAATAAGATATTTTCATGTTCGCATATATTGGTTAAAAAACAGGGAGGAATCGGTATGTCCGATTACCGTAGATTTGTCTCTTATATTTATGAGTATAACCATGGACGTAAGTCCCGAAATACAGGATTTGCAAAAGTAGAATCCAGGGGAGGTATTCTAAAGCTTCAGATTCATATGCAGGGAATGTCTGCAGAAGAGGGGGCTCTGGAGATTTATGCTTTTGTCCGGGAAGGGGAATGGCTGGAGGGGATTTTGCTTGGGAAAACCGGATTACAGACGTCTTCCGGTGAGATTCGGCTTATGACACCCGCAGAGCACGTAGGAAATGTGAATTATTCATTGGATCAATTGTCTGGATTGTGGATAAGCAGTGAACGTGGAGGTACATACCTGAGCATCTGGGATGAGGAACCGGTTGATTTGGGTAAATTGAGGCCTTTCGTGGAGAAAAGCATGGTGGAAGAGCAGGACTCGAATAATGCGCAGAAAGAAGCGATGAGGGAAACATCAGAGGACTTACAAAATCCGGAAGAAATTTTAGATGAATCCCAAAGCATTGGCATACCGCAGGAACTTCCATCGGAAACGGCGGATGTGGCGGAACAGGAGGAAGGAGAGGAAGCGGCAGAGCATACCACGGACCAGGATGAGGATTCAAAGGAGGCGGCCGGGGAAATTGCGGAGCAGGAGAGGGCAGAAGCAGGGGAAGAGAAAAAGACAGAACAGCCAGAAGCTTTGGCGGAATCAAATGAAGGTTTACCGGAAGAACAGGAACGGGAGGTGGAGATACAGGCGGGAGATGAAAAACGGCAAGCCGCGGAGGAAGCGGCCGACGTGAAAGCGGCACAAAGCGCCTGCGCCGCAGAAGCTTGCGTAAGCCCCCATCCTTGCGCAAACTGTCATAAATATCAGTCGGCATTGGATCAGAGATGGAAGCAGCTCTCCGGGTGCAGGGGGCATGTACAGCCGTTTGACAGCGAACAGATTGTGGATTGCCTGCAGGTTTCCCCCAGAGAGCTGGGGATTCTCTATCAAAGCAGATACCCGGTAGGCAGAAACAGTTTTCTGATGCATGGATATTATAATTATCGTCATCTGTTATTTGGCAAATGCAAAGACGGCAGCTATTTTCTGGGTGTGCCAGGGGTGTTTGAAAATCAAGAAAAAATGATGGCTGCTATGTTTGGATTTCCGGAGTTTCGAAAAGCCAGAGAACAGAGACAAGGGAGGGGGCCTTTTGGGTATTGGTGCAGAAGATTAGGGTAGAATTAATCCATACCCCGAATTTCCACATGGGGGATTGTGGATAATAAAATCTGCCGAAATCGTTCCATCTGGACTTTGGTACAGCTATGAAGTCCTGGGTGAAGTACGCCTGCGGAGTCCCGGTAGGCCTGGAGATAATAGGCCTTGGCATTTTGCAGCCATTCTCCAATGTGAATAAAATCTTCCTCCCGGTGTAGTTCCGCCACCACGGTGGTGCGAAATTCATAATCGATTCCGCTTTCCATTAAGTAGGCTGCTGACTCGGCGATTGCGGCCATGGATGGCATAATTCCCGCCGATGTATCATATCTTTCCGGAGAAGATTTGATGTCCATGGCCACGTAATCGATCAGGCCTTCCCGGTAGAGACTGCGTATCATAGCTGGATTGGTTCCGTTGGTGTCCAGTTTCACCAGATAACCCATAGACTTCATTCGACGGGCAAGGGCTGGAAGGTCTGCATGAAGGGTAGGTTCTCCGCCGCTGATGCAGACGCCTTCCAGAATGCCCTGTCTTTTTTTTAGAAAAGAAAGCACCTCACTCATGGGAATTTGCGGTTCCAGATGGGGAGCTAAGACAAGACTTCCATTCTGACAAAAAGGGCAGCGGAAATTGCAACCGCCAAGAAACAGAGTGGCTCCGGTATGGCCGGGGTAGTCCAGCAGAGTCAGTCGGTTTAAACCGTGTATCCTCATAGAAATCGCCTCGTTTCTTTAGAAATAATGAATCATATGTATCATCATATCGCATCCCCGGCAAAAATCCAATATAGAACTTTCAAAGAATAGAAAGTATGGTATACTATGAGATATTATATTGGGCAATAGAAGGTAAAAGTTGTCGTAAAGGACCTTTCAGTGGCCAATTCATAAGAGGGATAAGAAGGGGTAAAGAAGCATGAGTCAAAGAACAGGTACAAAGGATCCGGACGAGGTGTATATGAGAGAAGCTCTGCGTCAGGCGAAGAAGGCCCAGGCTTTGGAGGAAGTGCCCATTGGCTGCGTGATCGTCTATGAGGACAAGATCATTGCCAGAGGGTATAACAGGAGAAATACAGATAAAAACACGCTTTCCCATGCGGAGTTAAATGCCATCCGAAAGGCCAGCAAAAAGCTGGGGGATTGGAGGCTGGAGGGCTGCACCATGTATATCACCCTGGAGCCCTGTCAGATGTGTGCGGGAGCCATTGTGCAGGCCAGGATTACCAATGTAGTCATCGGCAGCATGAATCCCAAGGCCGGCTGTGCAGGATCTGTGCTGAATATTCTGGAAATGGAGGAGTTTAACCATCAGGTTCATGTGGTGAGGGGAGTTTTGGCAGAAGAGTGCAGTCAGATGTTAAGCTCCTTTTTCCGGGAGCTTCGGGAGAAGAAAAAGCGGCTGAAAATCAGGCAGGATGAGGGGGAGACGGAATGACTTTTGGGACAAAATCTCGAACATACAAGTTGCAATTTTGCCCAACCAGCTTTACAATATTATCAAAGTAAAAGGGCAAAGGCCCGGATTTAGCGGAGGCGAGAAGATTATGTTAGAGGAACTGAAATTACAAGTGTATCAGGCAAACATGGAACTGCCCAAAAGAGGGCTGATTACCTATACTTGGGGAAATGTCAGCGGAATCGATCGGGAAAAGGGTTTATTTGTCATCAAACCCTCAGGCGTGGACTATGATAAGCTGAAACCGGAAGATATGGTAGTGATGGATCTGGAAGGCAATAAGGTGGAAGGAGACTACAAGCCTTCATCGGATACGCCCACTCATCTGGAGCTGTACAAGGCATTTCCTGAGGTGGGAGGCGTTGTACACACCCATTCTCCCTGGGCTACTTCCTGGGCGCAGGCGGGAAGAAGCATTCCCTGCTATGGAACGACTCATGCAGACTATTTCTACGGAGACATTCCCTGCGCGAGAAATCTGACCAAAGAAGAGATCGAGGAGGCTTACGAGAGAAATACGGGTAAGGTGATCATTGAGACTTTCCAGGGAATTAATCCTATGCATGTTCCCGCAGTGCTTTGCTCAAACCATGGTCCCTTTACCTGGGGCAAGGATGCGGCAGAAGCCGTACACAACGCAGTGGTGCTGGAAGAGGTGGCAAAGATGGCCTGCCGCACGGAGCTGTTAAAGCCGGGAGTGACTCAGGCGCCTCAGTCTATGCAGGACAAGCACTTTATGAGAAAGCACGGACCAAACGCTTACTACGGCCAGTAAAGGACATATTGACAAATATGCCATTTCAGGTTATAGTTAGTGATGCACCGTCTGTGCGGTGCAATCAGACATTGTCATAACACTTCCACGCAGCCGGGGAGATAGCGGTGCCCTGTACCTGCAATCCGCTAT
>CABSEG010000009.1 GCA_902476645.1 uncultured Lachnospiraceae bacterium
GGGGCATTTGCTCGTAAATTTCCTGTATGGCGCGAATCGTAGTTTTTAGAGGACTTCCATTGTTGTTGCTGTAAAAGGAGTACAAGAGGGCTCCGTCCTCCCCGACAAGGGCTGCTTTGGTGGTGGTGGAACCGGCGTCAATCCCAAGAAAACAGTTTCCTTCGTAGGTAGCCAGGTCATCCGTGACCACGTTATATTGATTTTGACGTGTGATAAACTCATCGTATTCCCGCTCAGAGGAAAAGAGAGGCTCCATACGGGCCACCTCAAACTCCATATGCAGGTTATGGGAAAGTTTTTCAAGTAAGGTGCTGAGAGAAAATTGTACGTCTTCTTTATAATTAAGAGCAGAGCCAATAGCGGCAAACAGATGCGAATTTTCCGGAGTAATGGCATGCTCCGAATCCAGTTTCAGCGTTCGGATAAAGGCGGCTTTTAGCTCCGATAGAAAGTGCAGGGGTCCGCCGAGAAAGGCCACGTGCCCCCGGATAGGCTTTCCGCAGGCCAATCCGCTGATGGTCTGGTTGACGACAGCCTGAAAAATGGAAGCCGATAAATCTTCCTTGGTAGCTCCCTCGTTAATCAGGGGTTGGATGTCCGACTTGGCAAATACTCCGCAACGCGCCGCAATATCATAAAGAGATTGATAGTTTTTCGCATATTCATTTAACCCTGTGGCATCCGTTTGTAAAAGAGAAGCCATTTGATCAATAAAGGAGCCGGTACCACCGGCGCAGATGCCGTTCATCCGCTGTTCCACATTTCCATTTTCAAAATAGATAATTTTAGCGTCTTCTCCTCCAAGCTCAATGGCGACGTCTGTCTGAGGGGCCGCATCCTGGAGTGCTGTCGAGACGGCGATAACCTCCTGGACAAAGGGAATCCCCAGATGCTTGGCTAGTGTCAGACCACCGGAACCGGTAATCATAGGCGCGACGGTTAATTCTCCAAGCTGGCTGTAGGCCTTTCGCAGCAGAGCGGACAGTGTTTCCCGAATATTAGCGTAATGACGCTCATAGTCAGAAAACAAGAGTCGTCTGTCAGGATCCAACACAGCTACCTTAACCGTTGTGGAACCGATATCAATTCCTAAGGTGTGTAAATGATTTGATTGCATATGTAATCGCGCAGGTTCTACCTGCTGCCTCCTTACTAAATTTAAGATCACTTGTTAATACATACAAAAGTCATTATACGACAAAATTTTTGAAATATCAAATGACAGCCTTGAAAAAAAAGCTCTTTGGGACTATACTGTAAAGACAATATGCACAAAATTCCGGTTTCATGCCGGGAAATCACGGAAAGAGAAGGAATATAAGGAAGGCGTATGTATCGATTATTGGCAAGAGATGGAAAAGCAAAAAGAGGAGAATTGCACACGGTCCACGGGGTGATTCAGACTCCGGTGTTTATGAATGTGGGGACGGCGGCCGCTATAAAAGGGGCGGTATCCACCGTGGATTTGCAGCAAATAGGCACACAGGTGGAATTGTCCAACACCTATCATCTCCATGTGCGGCCTGGAGATGATGTGGTGAAGGCTTTAGGAGGTTTACATTCCTTTATGAACTGGGATAAGCCGATTTTGACGGATTCCGGTGGATTTCAGGTATTTTCTCTGGCCGGTTTGCGGAGGATTAAAGAGGAAGGTGTTTATTTTCATTCCCATGTGGATGGCCGAAAAATATTCATGGGACCGGAGCAGAGTATGCAGATACAATCCAATTTAGCCTCCACCATTGCCATGGCTTTTGATGAGTGTCCCTCCAGCGTGGCCAGCCGGGACTATGTGGAAGCGTCCGTAGCCAGAACTACTAGATGGCTGCACCGGTGTAAAGCGGAGATGGAGCGGCTAAACAGTCTGCCAGATACAATCAATCCCAGGCAGATGCTTTTTGGCATCAATCAGGGTGCAATTTTTGATGACATCCGAATCCAACATGCGGAGGAGATTGCGGCATTGAATCTGGATGGCTATGCTTTGGGCGGTCTGGCAGTGGGGGAGTCCCATGAAGAGATGTATCATATCTTGGATGTGACGGTTCCACATCTTCCTCTGGATAAACCCACTTATCTGATGGGGGTGGGAACTCCCGCCAACATTCTGGAGGCTGTGGACCGGGGCGTAGATTTCTTTGACTGTGTTTATCCCAGCAGAAACGGGCGGCATGGACATGTGTATACCAACCAGGGAAAACGAAATCTGTTAAATGCCCGTTATGAATTAGATGACCGGCCTATAGAAGAGGGTTGTGCCTGTCCGGCTTGTCGTCATTATAGCAGGGCATATATCCGGCATCTTTTAAAAGCCAAGGAGATGCTGGGAATGCGGCTTTGTGTACTTCATAACCTGTATTTTTACAATAAAATGATGGAGGAGATACGGGGAGCCATCGAAGAAGGCCGATATCAGGAGTATAAAAAGGCAAAACTTGCAGGCTTCGCCAAGGAAGATGCAAAAGGCTGTGATCGATCTGGAAGAAAGAAATATTAAAATTATAGAAAATAGTAAAAAGAGCTTGATGAAAAGAGGAAAATTGTGTAATATATAGGCTATATGATTGGAATACAGGAGGAAAGAACATGTATTTATTAGCTCAGGGCAGCGCAGGGGGAGGATTCAGTATCCTGCTGGTTTACATTTTAATTATCGGTGTTGCCATGTACTTTATGGCGATCCGGCCGCAGAAAAAAGAACAAAAGAGGATTAATGCCATGCTCTCGGAACTGGCGGTGGGAGACAGCATTGTTACGACCAGCGGATTCTATGGAGTTGTGATAGATATTACGGAAGAAGACGTCATCGTAGAATTTGGAAGTAATAAGAACTGCAGAATCCCCATGAGAAAGTCAGCCATTGCCGAGGTAGAAAAAGCGGATGCAGAGTGAGAAAAAGAGATACCGGAATTTTTCGGTATCTTTTTTTTTCGAAAAATGGAATCTGTGATAGAATAGGATGAGGATAACCAGTAGCAATGGACAGAATCAGGAGGAAGGCGGAATGTACCGAATTTTATTTGTAGATGATGAAATTCTTGTACGAGATAGTATCAGTGAGATTATACCGTGGAATGCATTGGGGTTTGAACTGGTGGGGACCTGTGAAAATGGCAGGGATGCAGTTGCGTTCCTGGAGAAGTATCCGGTGGATGTGGTCATTACGGATATTGCTATGCCATATATGGACGGATTGGAATTGAGCAAATATGTATATGAGCATTTTCCAAAAACGATTGTGGTGATTTTCAGTGGCTATGATAGTTTTTCCTATGCCAAGTTGGCAATTCGATATCGGGTTAGCGAATATATTTTAAAACCAGTTACGGCTAGAGAATTGGCAGAGGTGTTGGAAAAGATTCGGGAGAAGCTTCATGAAAGTCAAAGAGAGGAAGAGATTCTGAAAAGATGGATGAAAGGGTATGTCAGGTTTACCAAAAATGAAGAGGCCCTCATTTCCAAAACACTGGAGGAATTGGTACAGGGGATGGGTAATCTGCCGGTATTAAAACGGGAACTGGAGGAATATGGAATAGATGTTTCCGCTAAAGTTTTCCGGGTATTAGGCATTTCCACAAATCGGCAGGCCATGGCGGATGGAAGTGAAAATGATATACTGCAATATGTCAGACAGGAGACACAAAAGGGGTATGGAGTATGGAGTGTATTTCAAAATTCAAACCATGGTATTTTTATACTTGCCGGATCTAACAGGCCTATGGCGTTTTCAAGTGAAATAAACAGAATCTGTAATGGTATACGGCAAAGAATCTGTAGGATGGAGCAAATCGACATATCCATTGGAATCGGAGTGACAGTGCATACATTAGAAGATCTCTCCAACTCCTATTGTTCGGCTTTAGAGGCACTGGAATATCAGTATACAAAGGAAAGGGGAAGCGTGTTTGACAGTGAGGCAATCCACGGGGAAGAAAAGTTGGAGAAGTTTGAAGAGAAGTTAGAGCATTTAACACAGGCGATTCGGGAAAGGGACAGAAAGCTTGCTGCGAAGATCCTGGATGACTTTGAAAAGTATGTAAGCTCCATATATATAAGTAAAAGTAAGGTGATCCCCTATCTGTTTCAGTTGCTTAGAAGCGCTTATGAAGAGTTTTGCCAACTTCAGATGAATGCCCAGTGGGAGGAGACGAGAGCTTCCAAAATCATTGAGGCGGGAAGCTTTCGCGATGCTATGAAGGAGGTAAGAGAATATATTATCACGTGCATGAAGGAAGCTTCAGAGGTAGGGTATACGGTAAATGATAGAATGGTGCTTCGGGCTATGGAATATCTGAAGGCAAATTACGAAAATCCGGATTTAACGCTGAGTATGCTCTGTGATTACTTGAATATTAGCATGAGTCATTTTACAAACATTTTTAAAGAAGGCACGGGAAAGACTTTTAAAGAAATGTTGACTCATATTCGTATTGAAAAAGCAAAACAACTGTTGAGGCATACAGATTTGAAAAATTATGAGATAGCGGAAAAAATTGGCTGTAAAGATCCCCATTATTTCACTGTATTGTTCAAAAAAATGACAGGAAAAACGCCAAAAGAGTTTGCGAGAGAGATATAGAGTATGAAAAGAAAATGGAAATTAGCGGATCGATTTAAAAGTATTCAAAGTGTAATAACACTGTCTTTTTCCATATTAATCCTTTTTGCTGTATTTATTTTTCTGACGATTGCCATTTACTTTGCAAGAGATATGGTATATCAGAACTCCATGGACTATACGATGCAGATTATCAGGCAGGTGAACTACGACATCGATACGTATATAGATTATATGGAGAACATTTCTTCACTTGTAGTAGAAGGCGGAGAGGTTCAGCAGTTTTTATTTGACAAAGATGAGGCAAAAAAGGCGGGAGAAAGAACCAGGATTCTCAGTCAGTTTGATACTATTGTGGAAAGCCGGGAGGATATTGCCAATGTAGCCGCAGTGGCCAACAATGGAAGATATCTGGTGAATCACGGCGGGAAACTGACAGATTACATAGACATTCAGGAGCTTGACTGGTATCAGAAGGCACTACAGTCGGGGCAGGAGACTACGTTGTCTTCTTCTCATGTACAAAATGCGATTGCAAATAGCTATCAGTGGGTGATTACTCTGAGCAGACCATTGGTGAACAGAGAAACAGGACGGCGGGAAGGGGTGTTCTTTGTAGACTTGAATTATAGCGTACTGAGTCGGCTCTGCAATAATAACAGCAGAAAAAACAGCAGATATATTTTTATAATCGGTTCCGACGGGGAGGTTATCTATCATCCTAAACAGGACTTGATTTACGGAGGGCTTTTGTCGGAACATGTGGAGGAAGTCTTGGAATGCGATTCGGACTTTTTGGAGATCAAAGACAAAGAAGAGGATAAAATTTATGTGATGTCCAAATCAGAGAGGACAGGCTGGACTGTGGTTGGCGTGGCGGATACCAGAGAAATCACAAAGGGAATCGGGCGGCTTCAGATGAGCTATGTTATGGTTGCCGTGTTACTTCTCGGAATCGTAATGATGATTTCCAACGGGGTGGCGAAGGAGATTATCAGGCCGCTTCTAAGGCTGAAGGAATCTATGAGCCGTGTACAGAGTGGAGTCCTGGAAAAAGTGGATGTTCCGTCTCTGCCGTCAAATGAGGTTGGAAGCTTGGGCAGTTCTTTTAATATCATGATAGATCGGATACAGGCCTTGATGAAACAAAACAGACTGGAGCAGGAAGAAAAAAGAAAGAGTGAACTTAGGGCATTATGGGCTCAAATCAGGCCACATTTCCTTTATAATACACTGGATTCTATCATTTGGATGGCCGAGGCTAAGAAACATGAAGAGGTCGTTTTGATGACCTCTGCATTGGCGAGATTGTTGCATCAAAGCATCAGCAATGAGAAGGAAGAAGTAAAAATTAAAGAGGAATTAGCCTACGTGAAAGATTATCTGACCATTCAAAAGATGCGATATGAGGATAAACTGGAGTATTCTATAGATGTAGATGATCAGATCGAAGAGTCTATGATCATTAAGTTTGCGCTGCAACCTCTTGTGGAAAATGCTATTTATCATGGGCTGAAATATAAAGAAACAAAGGGCCGAGTAGATATCCAGGGATTCATAGAGGAGGATAACATCTATATCAGTATCTCGGATGACGGCGTGGGAATGGATGAGGAAACACTGGAACATATCTTTGACGAAAGGGAGGATGATCGCGACCATAAGGGTATTGGAGTTGCCAATGTGCAAAGGCGCCTTCAGCTATACTATGGAAAAGATTATGGAATTACCTTTGTCAGCGATGAAGGGTGCGGGACAATCGCCACGGTTGTTCTGCCTTTGAGGGGAGGTATGGGAAAGAATCATGAGTAAAAATCGAGTATTTTTACGTCTGCTTTTTCTTATGATAGGGGTGGCATTTCTGGCAGCGCTTGTGTGGTTTGCCAAAGACTTGGGAAAGCAGAAGACCTACAAATTTGTCTACATTCCGAAGGTTCAGGATGAAGAAAATGGATTTTGGACCTCTCTAATTGCAGGGGTAGAGATGGGAGCTCAGGACCACAATGTGGAGTTAGAGGTAAAAGGTCCAAAATCAGAAAATGACGTGCAGACACAGATTGAGTTGATCTCGGAAAGTATTGAGAAGGACCCGGATGCAATTTTGGTTTCCCCAAATCATCTGACCGGATTAAGGGAAGTCTTGCAGGAGGTGAAAGAAAAGGATATTCGGTTGATTTTTGTGGATTCTGTCAGCGAACCGAACATTGCGGATGCTATTGTAGAGACCGATAATTATGCTGCGGGGAGATTGCTGGGTGAATATGTGAAAAACCTGGTGACAGAGGACTCCCAGATCGGAGTGGTAGGTCATGTGGAAGGCTCTTCAACGGCCATTGAGAGAGAGGCAGGAATGAAGGCTGGTTTGTCAGAGGATGCTGCCAGGATTCAGGAGATACAATATTGTGATTCCTCTTTTGAGAAAGCCTACGAGATTGCCGGAGAAATGATCGATACGTATCCTAAGCTGGATATCCTGGTCGGAACAAATGAATATGCTTCTGTGGGCGTAGCCAGAGCAGTCAAAGACCGTGGATTAAAGAATCAAATAAAAGTTGTGGGATTTGACAGCTCTCTGGAGGAGACACAGTTGCTGGAGGAAGGGATTTTTCAGGCAATTGTGATTCAAAGACCGTTTAATATGGGATATTTAGGTATCGAGCAGGCCGTTAAGGTAGTGAAAGGCGCAAAGGCAGAGAAGAGTTTGGACTCCGGATGTAAACTTATTACAAAAGCCAATATGTATGAAGATGAAAATCAGAAGTTATTGTATCCATTTACGGAAAAATAGAGGCACTTTTTCTGTCCTGAATACATGCTTAAAATTCCCAAAAAGGTCAGAATTTCAACGAAAGCAGTTGCTGTTTTTCGATTTTTTGTTGAAATCCGTATGAAAATGCATTATGATATCAAATAAAGACTGGAAAGGAACTGACGAAGATGAATCATAAGATAGCATTAATTCCGGGCGATGGTATCGGGCCGGAAATCGTAAGAGAAGCGGTCAAGGTACTAAATGCAGCAGGTAAAAAATTTGATTTTTCCCTGGATTATACGGAGATCCTTTTAGGCGGAGCCTCTATTGATGTACATGGGGTACCTTTGACACAGGAAGCCGTAAATACGGCAAAGGCCAGTGAGGCTGTATTGATGGGATCTATCGGGGGGGATGCAGCCACTTCTCCCTGGTATAAGCTAGAGGCGTCTAAGCGCCCGGAGGCGGGGCTTTTGGGGATCCGAAAAGCATTGAACTTGTTTGCTAATTTGCGTCCGGCATACCTGTATGAGGAACTGAAAAAGGCATGCCCTCTAAGAGATGAGATTATCGGGGATGGATTCGACTTGATGATTATGCGGGAGCTGACCGGCGGACTTTACTTTGGCGAGAGAAGAACCACAGAGGAAAATGGGATCCGAAAGGCTGTGGATACTCTGGTCTATGATGAAAATGAAATTCGCAGAATCGCCCGGAGAGGGTTCGATATTGCCAGAAAGAGAAGAAAAAAAGTGACCAGCGTAGATAAGGCCAATGTGTTGGATTCCTCCAGACTTTGGAGAAAGGTCGTAGAGGAAGTGGCAACGGATTACCCGGATGTGACATTGGAGCATATGCTGGTGGATAATTGTGCTATGCAGTTGGTAAGAGATCCGGGGCAGTTTGATGTAATTTTGACAGAGAATATGTTTGGAGATATTTTATCGGACGAGGCCAGCATGATAACCGGGTCTATCGGGATGTTGTCCTCTGCCAGCTTAAACGATACGAAGTTTGGTCTCTATGAGCCAAGCCATGGTTCGGCTCCGGACATTGCCGGGAAAGACCTGGCAAACCCCATTGCAACCATCCTTTCAGCAGCTATGATGCTTCGCTATTCCCTGGATCTGGATGAGGCAGCGAATGCCGTGGAGGCGGCCGTGAAAAAAGTGTTGCAGGCAGGATATCGTACAGGGGATATTATGTCGGAAGGTTGTATACAGGTTGGATGTAAGCAGATGGGCGATCTGATCGCAGAACAGATATAGAAAGAGGAGGCGGCTATTATGAAAAGTGATGCGGTAAAGAAAGGGGTGCAGCAGGCACCCCATCGATCTTTATTCAATGCCCTGGGTTTTACGAAGGAAGAGATGGAAAGACCCCTGGTGGGAATCGTCAGTTCCTATAATGAGATTGTACCGGGACATATGAACCTGGATAAGATTGTAAATGCAGTGAAACAAGGGGTTGCTATGGCAGGAGGGACACCCGTGGTGTTTCCTGCAATTGCTGTTTGTGATGGGATTGCCATGGGGCATATTGGCATGAAGTACTCTCTGGTAACTAGAGATTTGATCGCTGACTCCACGGAAGCTATGGCTATGGCCCATCAGTTTGATGCATTGGTCATGGTACCAAACTGCGATAAAAATGTACCGGGACTCTTGATGGCAGCGGCCAGAATCAATGTTCCTACTGTGTTTGTCAGCGGGGGGCCCATGATGGCGGGTCATGTACAGGGAAAAAAGACCAGTCTTTCCAGCATGTTTGAGGCAGTGGGTTCTTATACTGCAGGGAAGATCAGTGAGGAAGAACTGGATGAGTTCGAGTGTAAAACCTGTCCCACCTGTGGCTCTTGTTCCGGCATGTATACGGCCAACAGCATGAACTGTCTGACCGAGGTGCTGGGAATGGGATTGCAGGGGAATGGAACCATTCCCGCTGTCTATTCTGAGAGAATTCGACTTGCCAAGCAGGCTGGCATGAAGGTCATGGAGATGTATGAAAAGAATATTCGGCCCAGAGACATCATGACAGAAAAAGCGATTTTAAATGCATTGACGGTGGATATGGCATTGGGATGTTCCACAAACAGCATGTTGCATCTGCCTGCGATTGCCCATGAGATTGGTATGGATTTTGAGATTGGTTTTGCCAATGAGATCAGTGCAAAGACCCCCAATCTCTGTCACCTCGCTCCGGCGGGTCCTACTTATATAGAGGATCTCAATGAGGCAGGTGGGGTGTATGCAGTGATGCATGAGCTGAACAAGAAGAATCTGCTTTATACAGACTGTATGACTGTGACCGGTAAGACAGTGGGAGAGAACATCAAGGGTTGCGTCAACAAAAATCCGGAGGTAATCCGGCCAATCGAGCATCCCTACAGCGAAACAGGAGGTCTTGCTGTCTTAAAGGGAAATCTGGCCCCGGATGGAAGCGTGGTAAAACGCTCAGCAGTGGCCCAGGAGATGCTTGTACATGAGGGACCGGCCAGGGTATTTGACTGTGAGGAAGACGCTTGCGCTGCTATTTTGGGAGGTAAGATCAAAGAAGGCGATGTGGTGGTAATTCGCTATGAGGGTCCCAAAGGAGGACCTGGGATGAGAGAAATGTTAAATCCAACTTCAGAAATTGCGGGAATGGGACTTGGCTCTACCGTAGCCCTGATCACGGACGGAAGATTCAGCGGAGCTTCCAGAGGAGCCTCTATCGGTCATGTATCACCGGAAGCGGCTGTGGGAGGCCCTATCGCCCTCGTGGAGGAAGGGGATATTATCAGGATCAATATTCCCGAGATGAAGCTGGAAGTTGCGGTTTCAGATGAGGAGATGAAAGCCAGAAAAGAGAGATGGCAGCCAAGGGAACCTAAGGTAAAGACCGGATACCTGGCCCGGTATGCCTCCATGGTTTCATCGGGCGCGCGAGGCGCCATACTGGAAATACCGAAACATTAAGGGGGAGGAAAGCGTATGAAGTTAAACGGATCTGAAATAGTAATTGAATGTTTAAAAGAACAGGGAGTGGACACGGTTTTTGGATATCCGGGTGGCACAATCTTAAATATTTACGATGCTCTGTATAAACACGAGGGAGAAATCCGTCATATTCTGACTTCCCACGAGCAAGGCGCAGCTCATGCAGCGGACGGATATGCCAGAGCTACCGGAAAAGTGGGAGTCTGCATGGCAACCTCAGGCCCGGGGGCAACCAACCTGGTAACAGGTATCGCTACCGCGCATATGGACTCTGTTCCCATGGTGGCTATCACGGCGAATGTGGGTGTGCCATTGCTTGGGAAGGATAGCTTTCAGGAGATTGACATTGCCGGTGTGACGATGCCTATCACCAAACATAATTACATAGTCAAGGATGTCACTAAACTGGCAGATACCATCCGCAAAGCATTTGCTATCGCAAAATCAGGACGGCCCGGCCCTGTTCTGGTGGATATTACCAAAGATGTAACAGCGGCCGAATGTGAGTATACTTACCGGAATCCCTATGAGGTAGAGCGCAGTACGGAGTATATCAAGGAGAAAGACCTGGAACAGGCGGTTGCACTGATTCAGAAGAGCAAACGTCCCTTTATCTTCGTAGGAGGCGGTGCGGTAATTTCAGATGCAGCGGAGGAATTGAAAGAGTTTGTAGAAAAAGTAAACGCTCCGGTGACAGACTCCCTTATGGGAAAGGGTGCATATGATGGAAGAGAAGAGCTGTACTGCGGAATGATTGGAATGCATGGGACCAAGGCCGCTAATTTTGGCGTGACAGCCAGCGACCTTTTGATCACGATTGGTTCCAGGTTCAGTGACAGAGTGGTGGGAAGCGCTAGTCGTTTTGCGAAAAATGCTAAGATCATACAGATCGATGTGGATCCTGCAGAGATTAACAAGAATGTGGTGGTGGATGCCAGCATCATCGGAGATGTAAAAGAGGTGCTGAAGAGACTGAATAGTCGTCTGGAGCAGTTGGATCATCAGGAGTGGATTGAGGAAGTAGAAAAGCTGAAGGAAAAATATCCGCTTGCATATAATCATGACGGACTGACAGGCCCCTATGTGATCGAGACGATTTACAAGGCAACCCAGGGAGATGCGATCATTACCACGGATGTGGGACAGCATCAGATGTGGGCAGCTCAGTACTATAAATATAAAAAACCACATATGCTGATCACCTCCGGAGGCTTGGGAACTATGGGCTATGGCCTTGGGGCCTGCATCGGCGCAAAGATCGGTAAGCCAGATAAAACGGTGATTAATATCGCAGGAGACGGATGCTTCAGGATGAATATGAATGAGATTGCCACGGCATCCCGTTATCAGATTCCAATTATTCAGGTGGTGATCAACAATCATGTGCTTGGCATGGTTCGCCAGTGGCAGACCTTATTCTACGGAAAGCGCTACTCGAATACTATATTACAGGATCAGGTGGATTTTGTAAAAGTGGCAGAGGCGCTGGGGGCAGAAGGAATCCGCGTCACAAAGAAGGAAGAGATGGAGCCTGCAATTCGCAAAGCGATCTCCATGAATAAACCGGTGGTCATTGATTGTCAGATTGATTGCGACGACAAGGTATTTCCCATGGTGCCTGCGGGAGCTCCCATTGAGGAGGCCTTTGATCAGAACGATATCCAGGACAGCTAAATCTTCTATTGACGAATTTTTAACAAAGAGATAGAATAGTTGCTATAGCTGGATGCAAAAAGGAGGAGGATATAAAGTGAGCAGAGTATTTAATTTTTCAGCGGGACCGGCAGTATTACCGGAAGAGGTCTTAAAAGAAGCGGCAGCAGAAATGCTGGACTATCAGGGATCCGGCATGTCTGTGATGGAGATGAGCCACCGGTCTGCTGTTTTTGACCAGATTATCAAGGAGGCAGAGCAGGATCTTCGGGATCTGATGAAGATTCCGGACAATTATAAGGTACTGTTTTTACAGGGAGGAGCCTCTCAGCAGTTTGCCATGATACCTATGAATCTGATGAAAAATAGAGTGGCAGACTACATCGTTACCGGTCAGTGGGCTAAGAAGGCTTATCAGGAAGCCCAGAAATATGGAAAGGTGAATAAGATCGCATCTTCAGAAGACAAGACCTTTTCTTATATTCCGGACTGCTCAGATCTGCCGATCAGTGAAGACGCAGATTATGTGTACATTTGTGAGAATAATACCATTTATGGTACTAAGTTTAAAACGCTTCCCAATACAAAGGGAAAGCCGCTGGTAGCTGATGTCTCCTCCTGCTTTCTTTCTGAGCCGGTAGACGTGACAAAATATGGAATTATATATGGAGGCGTACAGAAAAATATTGGGCCGGCCGGAATGGTAATCGTGATCATCCGTGAAGATTTGATTACAGAAGACGTCCTTCCGGGAACGCCTACTATGTTGACCTATAAGACTCATGCAGACGCTCAATCTTTGTATAACACGCCAAACTGCTATTGCATTTATATGTGTGGAAAAGTATTTAAGTGGCTGAAGAAAATGGGAGGCCTTGAAGCAATCAAGGAGCGGAACGAGAAGAAAGCAGCTATTCTTTATGATTTTCTGGATCAAAGTAAGTTGTTTAAGGGAACCGTAGTGAAAGAAGACCGCTCTCTGATGAATGTTCCTTTTGTCACAGGCGACAAGGAACTGGATGCCAAGTTTGTAAAAGAGGCTAAGGCAGCCGGGTTGGAAAATCTGAAGGGGCACCGCACTGTGGGTGGTATGAGAGCCAGCATTTATAATGCTATGCCCGTGGAAGGCGTGGAGAAGTTGGTAGAATTTATGAGAAAATTTGAAGAGGAGAATCTGTAAAATGTTTCAGTATACGTGTTTAAACCCGATTGCTCAGGTAGGACTAGATAATTTCACAGCTGATTACCAGAAAACGGACAGTCTGGATCATGCGGATGCAGTGCTGGTCAGAAGCGCCGCCATGCATGAGTTGGAGCTTCCGGGGTGTATCCAGGCGATTGCCAGGGCGGGAGCCGGCGTGAACAATATTCCTCTTGAGAAATGTGCAGAGAAAGGAATTGTGGTGTTTAATACGCCCGGGGCCAATGCCAATGGAGTCAAAGAACTGGTTTTAGCCGGTTTGCTTCTGGCATCCAGAGATATCATTGGCGGTGTGAACTGGGTACAGGCAGAGCGCCAGAATGAAGAGATTGCAAAGGCTACAGAAAAGAAGAAAAAATCATTTGCCGGATGTGAGATCAAGGGCAAGAGGCTGGGAATCATTGGTTTGGGAGCAATTGGGGCTCTGGTGGCCAATGCAGCCACACATCTCGGCATGGAAGTGTATGGTTATGATCCCTACATTTCCGTAGATGCTGCCTGGAATCTGTCCAGAAATATTCGTCATATTGAGGATGTCAATGAGATCTACAGGGAGTGTGATTATATCACTATCCATGTGCCTCTTCTGGATTCTACCAGAAAGATGATTAACAGGGATGCCATCGATATGATGAAGCAGGGTGTGGTTGTATTGAATTTTGCCAGAGATCTTTTAGTGGATGAGGAGGATATGGTAGATGCCCTGCGTACCGGGAAAGTGAAACGGTATGTCACAGATTTCCCGAACCCGACCACAGCAGGGGAAAAAGGATGTATTGTAGTTCCACACCTGGGAGCTTCCACAGAGGAGTCTGAAGATAACTGTGCAGTTATGGCGGTACAGGAATTGATGGACTATCTGGAAAACGGAAATATTACACACTCTGTGAATTATCCCGATTGTGACATGGGTGTCTGCTCCAGCGCAAGCCGCGTGGCAATCCATCATAGAAATATTAAAAATATGATTAGCCAGTTTACAAAGATGTTTGGGGACGCGGATATCAACATCAATAACATGGTAAATAAGAGCAAAGGGGAATATGCCTACTCTCTGTTTGACCTGACAAAGGAAATGAGTGAGGGAATGCTAGAGAAGATCTGTGCGATTGATGGCGTATTAAGAGTTCGAATTATTAAATAAAATAGGCTGACAGGCTGCAAAACGATGGTTTGCGGCCTTTTTGCCTTTCAGGAGTAAACGGAAAAGATAGGAGAAAAATTATGGCGGTAATTAAGGCATTTGCAGGAATCCGTCCAACCAGGGAACTGGCCAGCCGGATTGCAGCGTTACCATATGATGTATATAATAGGCAAGAGGCTAAGGCAGAAGTGGAAAAAGAGCCCTATAGCTTTTTGAAAATTGATCGGGCAGAGACGCAGCTTGGAGATGAAGTAGATACCTATGACCCGAGAGTTTATGAGAGGGCGAAAAATACTCTGTGGGAAATGGTGAGAAGAGGTGAATTTGTCTGGGATGAGAAAGAGAGCCTATATCTTTATGAACTGACCATGAATGGGCGTTCTCAGACAGGCCTTGTGGCATGTGCCTCCATTGACGATTATGAATCGGGAGTAATTCGTAAGCACGAGAATACCAGGGTAGAAAAAGAGCAGGACAGAATCCGGCATGTAGATGTATGCGATGCCCAGACAGGGCCTATCTTTTTGGCATATCGCAAGAGGCCTGAGATCCAGGAGATATTTTACCGTGTAAAGCAAACCGAACCGTTGTTTGACTTCGTATCTCCGGACGGGGTGACCCACAGGGGATGGCGAATAGAGAGCGAAAAGGAGATCAAGAATCTGACACAGCTTTTTGCGGAAGTATCAACCCTTTATATTGCGGATGGACACCATCGGGCAGCGTCTGCTGTGAAGGTGGGCCAGAAGAGACGGAGAGAACATCCGGGCTATGACGGGACAGAGGAGTTTAACTATTTTCTCTCTGTGATTTTTCCGGGAGACGAATTGATGATTCTGGACTATAATCGGGTAGTAAAGGATCTGAACAGCCTGAGTATGGAAGAATTTTTAGACCGGATAGGGGAACACTTTATAATAGAGCTGTCTGATACAGCCGTATCTCCGGAAAGGAAGGGAACCTTTGGCATGTATGTAAACGATCAGTGGTATAAACTGACGGCATGCCAGGAATGTCTTTCAAAGGATCCTGTAGCCGGACTGGATGTATCCATACTTCAGGATTACATATTGGAACCGGTTCTGGGAATACAGGACCCAAAGCAGGACTCCAGGATTGACTTTATCGGTGGGATACGTGGTCTGGAGGAACTGGAACGGAGGGTGAGGCAGGATTGTCGAGTGGCTTTTTCCATGTACCCTACTTCCATTGAGGAATTGTTTGCCGTGGCGGATGCCGCCAGATTGATGCCGCCAAAATCTACTTGGTTTGAGCCAAAGCTGCGCAGTGGTCTGTTTATTCATGCGTTGAGGGACAGGGATTAAACTGAAAGTTCCAAGCAGGTATTTCTTTTCTTGTCTTTACATCTGTGGTAAAATAGGTTATGAAATAATGTTGGGACAGGAGGGTATGCGATGGATGAAAAACTATATAATTTGATGGATTGGGCGGGGATTGAAGCCTTGGTGTACTCAGAGGAGGATAACCCTCACAGATTGCTGGGAGCACATGTAACGGACGACGGGGTTTTAATTCAGCTTTTTATGCCGGGCGCTGTGGAAGTGAAAGTAAAGATAGATGGAGAAAAGAAAACTTATCCCATGGAGCTGGCTGATGAGGAAGGATTTTTTGCCGCGCTGCTTCCGGGGAAAAAGATTCCATCCTATCGGTATGATATCGTCTTTGACAATGGAGAACAGGTAGAATGGGATGATCCCTACGTGTTTGAACCGCAGGTTACGCAGCAGGAGGCGAGAAAATTTAACGAAGGTATCTGCTATGAGATTTATGAAAAGTTGGGCGCCCATCCGATGACGATTCATGGAAAGGAAGGAGTCTATTTTGCCGTGTGGGCTCCAAATGCCATGCGGGTTAGCCTGGTAGGGGATTTTGATATCTGGGATGGTCGTCGGCTTCCTATGAGAAGACTAGGGGATTCTGGTATTTTTGAGCTTTTTGTTCCGGGCTTGAAGCCTGGAATGTTGTATAAATACGAAATAAAGGCTAAGGGCGGACTAACCTTTCTGAAGGCGGATCCCTATGCAAATGCCGCTCAGCTCAGGCCAGATAACGCATCTGTAATTGTGGATCTCAGCACTTATTCCTGGATGGATGAGGCCTGGCAGAAAGAGCACAGGCGTAAAAATTCCAACAAGGAGCCTATGGTGATCTATGAAATGCATCTGGGCTCCTGGAAAAAGCCAGAGGAAGATGAGAAGGAGTTTTATAACTACCGGGAATTGGCCCCTATGGTGGCAGACTATGTGAAAAAGATGGGCTATACGCATGTGGAACTGATGCCCGTGATGGAGCATCCCTTCGACGCGTCCTGGGGATATCAGGTGACAGGATATTATGCCCCCACCAGGCGGTATGGAACGCCGCAGGATTTTATGTATTTTGTAGATTATATGCACAGACAGGGAATCGGGGTAATTCTGGACTGGGTGCCGGCTCATTTCCCAAGAGATACGTTTGGGCTCTGTGCCTTTGATGGTACCTGTCTTTATGAACATCTGGATCCGAGACAGGGCTCCCATCCCCACTGGGGTACATTGATTTATAATTATGGCCGTCCGGAAGTAAAAAATTTTTTGATCTCAAACGCGCTGTTTTGGGTGGATAAGTACCATGCCGACGGCATCCGCATGGACGCAGTGGCCTCTATGCTGTATCTGGACTATGGAAAGAATGACGGCGAGTGGGTGGCAAATATCTATGGCGGAAATGAGAATCTGGAGGCTGTGGAGTTTTTAAAACACTTGAACTCCATTTTTAAGAAAAAATATCCGGGTGCGTTGCTGATTGCGGAGGAGTCTACGGCATGGCCGATGGTGACTGGAAACGTGGAGGAAGACGGTCTTGGATTCGACTATAAGTGGAACATGGGATGGATGAATGACTTTATCGGTTATATGCGTCTGGATCCGTATTTTCGATCCTACCATCATGGAGAACTGACCTTCAGTATGATTTATGCCTACAGTGAGCAATACATCCTGACTCTTTCTCACGATGAAGTGGTTCACGGGAAAGGTTCTATGATCGGGAAGATGCCGGGAGAGCGGGAACAGAAGTTTGCAAATCTCCGGGCCGCTTACGGGTTCTGGATGACCCATCCTGGAAAAAAGCTGTTGTTTATGGGACAGGATTTTGCTCAGGAGAGGGAGTGGAGTGAGGAGAGAAGTCTGGACTGGGAACTTCTAGATGTGCCGGAACACGGGCAGATGCAGGCCTATGTAAAAGCGCTTCTTGCGTTCTACCGGAAACATCCGGCCATGTATCAGTTGGATCATGATCCCAAGGGATTTAGCTGGATCAATGCGATTTCTGCCAATGAAGATATGTTGGTATTCACAAGAAATACCAGGAAGAAGGAAGAGTTGTTGCTGGTGGTGTGTAATTTTTCACCTCTGGTTTATGAGAATCATAAGATCGGCGTGCCTTATCCTGGAAAATATAAGGAGATTTTTAACAGTGATAAGAAAGAATTTGGAGGTAGTGGAGCCGGAAATCCAAGATTAAAGCAATCCAAAAAAGATGAGTGCGATGACAGGCCGGATTCCATAACCATTAAAGTTCCTCCTATGTCTGTGATTATTTTTTCTTATACAAAAACTGCTCCAAAAACAGGGACTAACAAGACAGCCAAGGCAAAACCGAGAAAGAATACGGCTCTGAAAAAAGATTTGAAGAAAGAACTGGAAGAAAAATTCGAGAAAGAAAGCTTTAAGGAGTAGGGAAGACGCGGATGACTACAGAGAACCTGACAAATCAGCTCACAGAGCAGTTGGAAGAGCATACACAGGAGGCAAACCAGTTTCTGGAATATTTACAGGGAAAATTGCCTGCGATGTTAGACTTTTTGTTTAAGATTTTTATCGTTCTCGTCCTGTTTTTTATCGGAAAAAAGATAATAAAACTTATTCGGAAGATCATGAGAAAATCTTTTGAGCGGGCGGGACTGGAAACGGGCTCCATCCATTTTTTGGATTCCCTGATCAAGGCAGTTTTATATGTCATCCTAGTAGCCTCTCTGGCCACTTACCTGGGTGTCAAGGAAGGGTCTATAGCGGCTCTCCTTGGCTCCATGGGAGTCGGTATTGTACTGGCATTAAAAGAATCCTTGTCAAATATCGCCGGAGGCTTTATACTGTTGATTATGAAGCCTTTTGTGGTGGGAGACTATATAAAGGAAGATGACAGCGGCAATGAGGGAACCGTGGACCGGATTGATTTATTCTATACGACTTTGATTACTCCGGATAACAGGACCGTTGCCCTGCCAAACGGAATTTTGTCTAATACCAGTATGACGAACATCTCAAAACAGGATAAACGCCAACTTCGGGAGCGCGTGGGAATTTCTTACGAGGCCGATATCCGAAGAGCAAAGGATATCCTGGAAAAAATTTTAAAAGAGGATTCCCAGGTATTACAGGAAGAGGAGCAGGAGGTCTTTGTAGATCAATTGGCCGATAGTGCCGTGATATTGGGATGGCGGGCTTGGGTGAAGCCGGAAGATTACTGGAATGCAAGATGGCGGATTACGGAACAGATAAAATATGCATTTGATGAGGAAGGGATTGCGATCCCCTATAATCAACTGGAGGTGACCATTAAGGAGCGTGCAACGTCATACAAAGGCCCCTTAGGCCAGGAGGAATAGCATGAAAGAAGAAAAGAGACAGCCGCATACGCACGTAAGAGAAGATGGGACGGTATATACCCATGTGCATGTCCATAACCATGATCTGGAGTATTTGCCCCATTCTCATGAGCATGCCCATACCCATGAGAATACAAAAGCCGTACTGAATCGCCTCTCCAGGGCTATCGGTCACCTGGAATCCATCCGGAAAATGGTGGAGAGCGGGCGAGATTGCAGTGAAGTCCTTATTCAGCTTTCGGCAGTGAAAGCAGCGATTAATAATACCGGAAAGGTGATTCTTCACGATCATATCCAGCATTGTTTGGTGGAAGCCGTGGAAACGGGGGATACGCAGGCAATTGAAGAGCTGAATAAGGCGATTGACCGTTTTATTAAGTGACAGTGGTTTGAGGAGGAAGATGAATGAATCTGGAATATGTGCAGCAGGCCCTCCTGTCATCAGAGTATACCGTATGTCTTGTCGGGAAAAATATGATGAAGAGAACGGGGCTGCGTTATCTGAGGGACAGCGATGAAGCTTATGATCTGGAGCAAAAGTACGGTTACTCTCTTGAGGAGCTATATAGTGCGAGAATGTTTGGAACGCGCCCGCATTTATTTTATCAGTTTTACAGGGAAGTAATACTGGAGGGAATCCGGGATCCGGGACCGGCATATGATGCACTGTCGGATCTGGAACAGATGGGATTTTTGAAGTCCATTATCACCAAAGATGTTTTTGATCTACCGGGGAGGGCCGGATGTGCCAATGTGTTTGCACTGCATGGTACTGTATTCCACAACAGTCACTGTTCCCGATGCGGGAAAGAGTTTTCCATGGATTATATTCGGGGGAGTACAGACATCCCCATGTGTGATGAGTGCCATATCCCTCTGCATCCTGGAACCAGCCTGCTGGGGGAGATGGTGGATAATAAAGTGATCAGTCAGGCAGCTCACGAGGTTTCACGGGCAGAGCTGCTGGTTTTATGCGGATTGAATTTCGGCAGTAAGTTGACAAGGGACATGATTCAGTATTTTCAGGGAAAAAAGTTAATATTAATCAACACGGAAAAGCACTATCAGGACGAGCGGGCAGATCTGGTCTATTATGGAGTACTGGATATGATACTGCCGGAAGTGGTAAATCTATTAAAGGAAAAAAGGTAAGATGGGAAAAAGACAGATAGATAAGACAAATGCATCCTATA
This sequence comes from uncultured Lachnospiraceae bacterium, assembly GCA_902476645.1. Lineage (GTDB taxonomy): Bacteria > Bacillota > Clostridia > Lachnospirales > Lachnospiraceae > CABSEG01. The sequence continues at coordinate 20,149 of CABSEG010000009.1, forward strand.
AAAAGTACAGGAGAAGAAAAATTATTTTTATTGTAGAAGTGGTTTTTCTGATTTTGCTTTGTGTGGCTGCATTCTTCTATATACAGGTACAGAAGAAACTAAACAGTATTCAAATGGAAACCTTAGACAGTGAGAAAATTGAGTTTAATGAGGCAGTGGAAACAGATCAGGTAATCAAAGGATATACGAATATCGCTCTGTTCGGAGCAGATTCCAGACAGAGAGACCTTACGAGGACAAATACGGATACCATTATTATTGCAAGTATAAATAACGATACAAAAGAGGTTAAACTGGTATCTGTATATCGGGATACGTATCTGTATATCGGAGGAGATTTGTGGAGAAAGGCCAATGCCGCCTATGCCAACGGAGGACCAGAGTGGGCTCTCAATATGCTAAACACCAATTTTGACTTGGATATTAAGAGCTATATAACGGTAGATTTCACATCTCTTGTGGAGGTGATTGATCTGTTAGGTGGGCTGGAAATCACGGTAGATGATGCGGAGGCCGAACACTTAAATAATTACTGTGTGGAAACTTCAGAGGTGACCGGGAAATCCTATGAGCCTTTGCCAGGAGCGGGAACTTACCAGATGAATGGCGTCCAGTCTGTGGCTTATACCAGAATCCGTTATACGGCAGGAAATGATTTTAAACGGACTGAGAGGCAGAGAGAAGTCATTGCGAAGATTGTTGAGAAAGCGAAGAAGGCCAGTTTGCCAACGCTTAATAAGATTATGGATACGGTATTTCCAATGATCAAAACCAATCTGAGTAAATCAGAGATTTTGTCTATGGGGATGAGTATGCTTTCCTATAAATTAGGAGAGACAACCGGATTCCCATTTACACACAAGACATCTCAGGATGGAGATAATGAGATACCGGTTACGTTGGAGTCAAATGTGGATCAGCTACACACCTTTTTGTTCGGAGATGAAGACTACACTCCCTCAGAAGTAGTAAAAGAGCGAAGTCAGTATATCATCGAAGAGACAGGGTATGATGAAAATACAAGCTACAGTGATGAAAATTATACTTTAAATGGCGACGAAGTAGAGCAAAAGGACGGAGAAAAGAAGCAGGAAATCAAGGAGCAGGAAGAACAAGCGGATTACTAAAAAATATGGGAGAATGGAAAGAAAATACTTGCATTTTATTGGAAGATAGTATATAATAATCAAAGTCAGCGGTTGAAAGATACCGCTGATGATGCTGAAATAGCTCAGTTGGTAGAGCACTTCACTCGTAATGAAGGGGTCGAGGGTTCAAGTCCCTTTTTCAGCTTGGCTTAGGAAAGGCCGCAAACCTTGGAAAAATCAAGGGTTGCGGCCTTTTTTCGCATTTTAGCTAGAAAAGAAAAAATGCTTAAAAACCTTAAAAAATAGGTCAAAATCGAGATAAATGTTAGTCAAATGTTAGTCAGATTTTTGGGCTGCCATATATTCTTGAAGTTTTAGGCCGCAATTGGATTTATTTTGATCCAGGTGCGTATAGATGTCCAGGGTTGTTTTGCTGTCTGCATGCCCTAAGATCCTGATAGCCTCTTTTAAATCCACTCCGGCATAATAGAGCATAGTGGCGTAGTTATGTCGGAATATGTGAGGAGTTAGTCCCTGAATGGCATTTATATCGAAAACAACCTTGCTCCCTTCCCAATGATGCGTTCCTCCTGCAGCTTCATTTATTTTCCGGTAAATTTGATTCCAGAATCTTTTGTATGACGTACCGGACATATACTGGCCAGAAGAGTTTGGAAACAGAACCAGATTTCTTTGGTACTGCATGTAAGACTTTAAGACGGTGCCCAGTGGTTCGATCAGGGGCACTTCCCTGTTGCCGGCACTTGTTTTTGGACTTTTCGCACCAGAAGAGTTTCCGATAAACTCCAAGGACTTATTGACGGTGATGGTTCCGGAATTTAGATTTATGTCAGCCCTGGTAAGTGCAAGCGCTTCTCCGCGCCGCAAACCGGCATAATAAAGGACGCAGACAAAAGCCTTCTCTTTCGGCGTAAGCTTTGCCTTAAAAAGAGCCTTTTTCTCTTCCTCGGTGAGAGCCCTCTTTCCCCTTCTGGAAGCTTTAGGAAGTTGAATGCCCCTGGAGACGTTCTTATAGATCAATCCATCATCTATTGCGGTTTCAAGAATCTGGTTCAGCGTAAGCCGGTAACGTCTTTTTAGGTCATATCCTTCTATCACGTTCATGCCTGCCTGAATATCTGTCTTTTTCAGATCTTTTAAGCGAATGTCTTGAATCCCGGAAAAATGATTTGTAATTATGTTTCGGTATCCTTGATACGTGCTTGCGGACAAATCAGATTTGTAAGCCTCCAGCCACTCTTTTGCATATGTGCCAAGCGTATATCCCTCATCGTCCGAATAAGTGCCTCGCGCAAGATCTGCAAGGATCTCTGACTTATTCCTTTCTAACTCGGCGATAGAGCGCCCATATACGGTCTTAAATTTCCTCTTTTTAGACGAATCATACCCTATACATATGATTACCATAAACTCTTCATATGTACTCATAAGCATCCCCTCCTGTCAAGATTCAGGGCGGGGAACCGTAGCCGCTCTACCGGCTTTAAGCATATATGTTGTCAAGATATGGTTTTCCCCTACGCATTTAGAGGCGATTGGGGCACGATTTTAAGCATCATCATTATTACATTTTATTAGATATACAATAGCTAATACTGCGCAAATATTTAAACTTGGCTTTCTTTACCAAATTCGAGAGAAAAATTTTTTAGAAAAGACTGCCCGATGACCAGACAGTCTTTTTGTATATCCTATGATTATTTTCTGTATTCCGCAACGATGGCTGCAACAAAGATGCCAACAATCACGACAATTAACAAAATGGATACGATGCTCATGTTTCTCACCTCCTTAGCAAAGAATCTGCGTTTGAGGCAATGAGCATCATAGTCCGTGGGTAAAATAAATGGAACGAATGATTCGTTTCCTGATATATGGTACCTTTACCTTAGAAATCCATCGGAGAATCTCCGGTGGCCCAACCAGAACAGACAGAAGAAGCAGCAACAAAGGCATTAATATGCGAATGAGTTCTTTGTCCGAGATCTGGTTTGGGAGAACGGAGATAGGAATCAGGCGTGATTCCGTTGCGGTGAATAAGGTATCATCAGGAGCTCCCGTATCTGCTATGATACGACTGACTGGAATATTTGACTTCTGTAACTGTAACATAACAATGGACTGGTAAGTCTGGTCTACATCTTTTTGAATGATATGTAGGGGAACCAAAACTAGAATCAGAGCCAAAAATAAGGGGACTACCCGCTTCATGCCTTTTCACCTCCTTCTGATTTCTGATTTTATTATACCGTAGAAGAAAGGGAAAAGCAATGATAAGGAGAAAGCAGAAAACATATTGATCAATCAAAATACCGCCTCACAGCCAGACACAGCTGCGGGCGGTATATATAAAAAGGTGAAGATTAAACAATACCCTGAGCATTCATGGCATCTACGACTTTTTCAAAGCCGGCGATGTTTGCTCCAACCACATAATTTCCAGGAGCATTGTAACGCTCTGCGGCATCCGCCATATTATGGCAGATGTTTACCATTATGCTTTTTAACTTAGCGTCCACTTCCTCGAAGGTCCAGCTTAAGCGTTCGCTGTTCTGTGACATTTCCAGGGCGGAAGTAGCCACTCCTCCGGCATTGGCGGCTTTGCCCGGAGCAAAGAGGATTCCACTCTTTTGCAGATACTCTGTAGCTTCCAGGGTGGTAGGCATATTAGCACCTTCTGCCACTGCGAAACATCCGTTTTCCACCAACATCTTGGCATCTTCCAGATGAAGCTCATTTTGTGTTGCACAGGGAAGTGCAATATCACACTTAATGCTCCAAACGCCTCTGCCTTCATGATATTCAGAGTTGGGTCTGTATTTTTTATATTCGCTCAAACGTGCACGATTGACTTCCTTGATCTCCTTAATGGCAACTAAATCAATTCCTTCCGGATCATAGATCCAGCCGGTGGAATCGCTCATGGTGACAACCTTGGCACCCAGTTGCTGTGCTTTCTCGGTTGCATAGATTGCAACATTACCGGAACCGGAGACAACTACGGTCTTACCCTTGATGTCTTTTCCGTTAATTTTAAGCATTTCCTCTGTCAGATATAACAAACCATAACCGGTTGCTTCTGTTCTGGCCAGCGAACCGCCATAGGAAAGTCCTTTACCTGTGAGAACGCCTTCATACAAACCGCGGATTCTCTTGTATTGTCCAAACATATAACCGATTTCACGTGCGCCTGTTCCAATATCCCCGGCAGGAACATCTGTATCAGCGCCAATGTACTTGCACAGCTCTGTCATAAAACTTTGACAAAAAGCCATCACTTCACGGTCAGATTTGCCCTTCGGGTCAAAATCGGAACCACCCTTGCCGCCTCCGATTGGCAGGCCTGTTAAGGAGTTTTTGAAAATCTGTTCAAATCCAAGGAATTTAATGATACCAAGATTTACAGAAGGATGCAGACGTAATCCGCCCTTGTAGGGACCGATAGCACTGTTGAACTGAACACGGTAGCCGGTATTTACATGAACTTGTCCTTTGTCGTCTACCCAGGGAACACGGAATTTAAACTGTCTTTCCGGATTTACCAGGCGCTCTAAGAGAGCGTCTTTTCTGTATTTCTCTTCGTTAGCTTCAATCACGACTCTTAAAGATTCCAGAACTTCTTTCACTGCCTGGTGGAATTCCGGTTCAGCGGGATTCTGCTCAATTACTTTGGCAATCACTTCATCAACGTATGACATTTGTTTTTCCTCCTCAGTTTTACTCTGGATACTTTAATATACTAAAGTTCCTCACTTATTATAGCAAAAGAATTCCTGGACGTAAATAAAAAATTTCAAAAAAATCACCGCATCCTGAAATAGCAGAGAATCTTTCAGAGGATCTCTCTTAGGATTTAATTAAGTTTTCCATAAATGGGTGTACAAAAAATAGAAGTTTTTGTATAATAAACATAAGCTTACTAATAGAAAATACAATAGGAGAAATCAAATGATTTTTTGATTCAATTAAAATCATGGAAAGGATCATATGGAGGAAGAGTATTACAGCGGGCTGACCCCGGAAGAGGTGGAGCAGCGTGTCAGCCAGGGATTAGTCAACGTTACGGATCATGATATTTTTAAGACCAAAAAAGAGATCATTAAGACGCATACGCTTACTTATTTCAATTTTTTGAATCTGTTTCTGGGTGTGTTGATTCTGATCTCAGGTCAGTTTAAAAATATCACCTTTATGGGAGTCATCATCATCAATTCTATCATTGGAATCATCCAGGAACTGAAGGTGAAAAAACAGGTGGACAAGTTATCGGTAATGACAGCTTCCAAGGCCAGGGTTATCCGGGCCGGCCAGGAATCTGTCATCCCGGTGGAGGATGTGGTGATGGATGATATCCTTGCTGTTTCCAATGGAGATCAGATTTGTTCCGACAGTGTAGTTCTGGTTTCTGACGGTATGGAGGTCAATGAATCCATGCTCACAGGCGAGTCCAAACCGGTGAAAAAAAAGCAGGGAGATACGCTTCTTTCTGGCAGTTACCTTGTAGCTGGAAGCGGAATCGCAAGAGTGGAGCATGTAGGAGAAGAAAATTATGCAACTCAGTTGGCCAGAAAAGCAAAGACAAAAAAACGGGCCAGTTCAGAGATGCAGACCACGATCAAGCGTATTATTAAAGTGGTTGGATTTTTGATTATCCCCATTGGTATTTTGCTGTTTTATTCCCAGTTTGTGCTTCAGCACGACAATATATCGGATTCACTTGTAGGCACTGTGGCCGGTGTCATCGGAATGATTCCTGAGGGACTGGTACTTTTGACCAGCGTATCCTTTATCCTAGGCGTGGGCCGTCTTGCTGCAAAGCGAGCGTTGGTTCAGGAAATGGAAGCTATTGAGGCATTGGCAAGAGTAAATGTGCTCTGTCTGGATAAGACGGGAACTATTACCACTGGAGAATTGGAAGTTATCCATGTGATCGGAGTCAATGGCACCAGTGAAGAGCGGGTCGAGGCTGTGATGAATGAGATGGCCTTTGCATTTGAGGATGTAAACAATACCCAAAGCGCACTGATGAAACGGTTTCACAAGTCTAAGACCTGGGGAATTCAAGAGAGAATTCCATTCTCCTCTGACCGAAAGTACCGGGCGATACGTTTTGCCGAGGAAGGCTGCTTTGTGCTGGGAGCACCGGAGTTTTTAAGTCAAGATGACAAGGCCCTGGCGTACCAAGTCAATCAATATTCAGAGGAAGGTTATCGTGTGCTGTTACTTGGCTCTTGTGAGGACATTTCCAGCGAGGACGGAACGGTAAGCGGGGTATCTCCCATCGGATTGATTGTGATTGCCGACTGTATTCGCCCAGAGGCTATGTCTACTTTTGAATATTTTCGGGAACAACATGTGGACATCAAGGTTATTTCCGGAGATAACCCTGTGACAGTATCAAAAATCGCAGTGAAAGCTGGTTTGGAGGGAGGAGAACGGTATGTGGATGCCAATACGCTTCCCGATGATTTTGAGCAGTTGCGTCAGGCGGTCAACCAGTATTCCGTGTTTGGCAGGGTGAAACCGGAACAGAAGCAGAATATTGTTCGAGCCTATCAGGCTAATAAAAAGGTGGTAGGCATGGTGGGAGACGGCGTAAACGATGTGCTGGCCCTCAAGGATGCAGATTGCGGCATCGCCATGGCGGCTGGAAGCGATGCAGCCAAACAAGTGGCTCACATTGTTCTTTTAGATTCCAACTTTGCGTGTCTGAAAAATATTGTCAGTGAGGGCCGCATGATTATTACTAATATTGAGAAGGTTAGTTCCCTGTATCTGACAAAGACCATTTACTCCGTGTTGCTGTGTGTACTTTTTATTTTCTGGCAGAGATCTTATCCATTCATACCCATTCAGCTTTCCTGGATCAGCGCGACGGCTATTGGCCTGCCTAGTTTTGTGCTGACTTTGGAGCGTACGGAGGATGTAAACACCAGCGGTTTTTTAAGGCATGTACTTCGGGTTGCCTTGCCTTCAGCGGTGAGCATGGTATTAAGCCTGATTGTGATCCAGGTGTTAAGTCCATTCTGGAACATGGATGAAAACATGACTTATACGTATGATCTGCTGGTTGGAGGGGCTGTCTCTATGATGGTGGTGTTGCGTGTCTGTCATCCGATGAACACTTTGAGAAGGATCTTAAGTACATCCGTAATTGTGATTTTTGTGGCAGGTATTTTGATAGCCCCAGGTTTGCTTGGAATTTATCAGATTTTTCGGTGGGAAATGGTATTGTTGATTCCCTTGATTTGTATGGTATTGGTGCTCACGAACGGATTTTTTAAATTTGTACATTGGTGCGAAAGGGTGAGAAGGTGGATTATATGGAGGGTAAAAAAGAGCTATACCTCCATGAGATGATCCGGATAATAGAACCATTTTAACGCAATAGGAAAGCAATCAGAGGGACTCCTGCATACTTTAGTAATAAAAGGTATGTAGGAGTTTTTTATGGCAAAAATAGCGATTGATGCCGGTCATGGAGGAACAAATCCGGGAGCGGTCTATGAAGGGCGTCAGGAAAAAGATGATGTGTTACGGCTGGCCCTGGAGGGGGGACGAATCTTAAGGAACAATGGAGTAGATGTGGTTTTTACCAGAACAACTGACATTACTCAGTCCCCAATTGAAAAAGCACGTTTTGCAAACGAACAGGGAGTAGATTTTTTTATCTCTCTTCACAGGAATTCCAGCCCTACGCCTAATCAGTACTCCGGAGTAGAAACTCTAGTATATGACGATTCAGGAATTAAAACGGAGATGGCGGAAAACATCAATGTAAGGCTAGAACAGGCTGGCTTTCGAAATCTCGGTATTAAAGAAAGACCAGGGCTGGTGGTGTTAAGGAGAACCCAGATGCCTGCCTTACTTGTGGAAGTGGGATTTATTAATACAGATGAAGATAACCAAACCTTTGATGAAAACTTTGAACAGATTGCCCAGGCCATAGCAGACGGAGTTTTGGATACTCTGCAAAGTCAGGGGATCAGTCAGATCAGAGAGGAACGCATACCTGAGGTAAGCGATGATGTGGAAGATGAGCCAGAGGGCAGACAGGAGGAAACCCCCCCGATTTACCGTGTACAAACAGGAATCTTTAAGCAAGAGGAGAATGCTCAAAATATGCTTTATCAGCTCCTGCAACAGGGCTATCCGGCCTATATCATAAATGAAGACGGTTATTATAAGGTACAGGTTGGCATGTTTGGAAAATTGGATAACGCTATTCGCATGGAAGCTGTGCTTAGAAGGCAGGGCTACAGCACCTTTTTAACTACGTAATATACTATTTCGCATCCCTATATTTCCACAGGTATCTCCCGGTTTTTAGGCTTATATCTCATGTGACTATTAAAAATGCCCCGGTAGTTTGGAATATACCGGGGCTGGGAGATGGATTTTGCATTAGGCTTTCTATGTATTGATAATTTGAATCAAGTGCAAACTAGAAACAAACGCTCATTTCATCTTAGTAAAGTAGGAACATTACCATATAAATTCTTAAGCAAAGTTTAATTCTCAAAAAAATGCTTTCTCATTCTGTCATTCAATGTTATGATAATACGCAGGATATCAAGCTTTTTAAGAAAATTATGAGGGGAGAGCAGGACTGCCAAAAGAGCTTGGGGATATTCTGAATCAGTATATGGGAGTATAAGCGGGGAAATGATATGAACAAAAAAAGAGATCGAAAGAAACAAGAGTCCGGGGATTATCCAGGGGTAAAAAAGAAGGAGACGGTATCTCAGGGACAAGCATCTTTTTTGACCGGAGCTCCGTGGAAGAAAATTTTTGGCATTGCAGGAGGGGCAGCGGTCCTTATAGCGGTGGGAATTTATGTGGGAGGTATCGTTTATTTTCAAGAGAGATTTTTCCCGAATACGAAAATCAATGGCATAGAAGCGTCTCACTGTACTGTGGAGGATATGGAAGCAGCGATCGCAAAGAAAATGGAGTCCTATCAAATCCTTTTAAAGGAACGGGGCGGTACAAAAGAATGGATTCGGGCATCACAAATTCATTATCAGTATGTGCCCCGGGGAGAGGTGAAGGGCTTTTTACAAAGTCAGAAGTTGTGGACATGGCCAGTTTCTGCCTGGCGGGAATATTCTAATACCTTTTCAGCCAATGCGTCTTTTGATGAGAACCTGTTGGAAAAAACGGTTTCCTCTCTGAAGTGCTTTTCACCGCAAGTGGAAGTGGAACCAAGAGATGCTTATATCAAGTTTAAAAAGACGACTTACAGAGTGGCAAAAGAGGTGGAAGGCAGAAAGGTAAAGAAAAGGAGATTGCTCAAAGTGTTAAAAAAGGCGATCTCGGAAGGGGAGACACAACTGGATTTGGAGAAAGCTGACTGCTATGAAAAGCCCGCTGTCCGAAAGTCCAATAAAAAACTAAATCGTCTGGTGGAAAAACTCAACCAATATGCCAGCACAAGAATCACATACAGCTTTGGGGAGAAAAGAGAAATTTTGGACGGTAGTCGTATAAAAGACTGGTTGTCCTATGATGAGAAAGGAACTGTAACCTTGGATGAAGGGCAGGTGGCAGTGTACGTGGAAGAATTGGCTGCAAAATACGATACGTATGATAAGCCTAGAAACCTGAAAACCCATGATGGAAGCGAGGTTGAAGTGGATGGCGGCAGCTATGGCTGGAAGATCGATCAGGAGGAAGAAACGTCACAGCTGCTGGAATTGATAAAAAGAGGCGCTAATACGGAACGCACCGCTGTGTTTGCCCAGACAGCCGTAAGCTTTGAAAACAGTGACCTGGGAGACAGTTATGTGGAGATTGACTTAAGCAGGCAGCATCTTTGGATGTATCTGAATGGGAAGGAGATTGTCTCTTCAGATTTCGTCTCCGGTGATATGTCCAAGCCTGGAAGACGCACCCCACCGGGAACGTTTACCCTTTACTATAAAAAATCTCCGGCTGTGCTGCGAAGCAATAAGCCTGGAGACAGTTACGAATCTCCGGTTACCTATTGGATGCCTTTTAACGGAGGGATCGGATTGCATGACGCAAATTGGAGAGGAAGTTTTGGAGGAAGTATTTATCAGTACAATGGTTCCCACGGTTGTATCAACCTTCCCACAGAGTCAGCTAAGAAAATCTATGAAAATATTGAGAAAGGATTTCCGATCATATGCTATTATCGGTAAGGAAATATGAAATATAAAAGAATCAGAGAGGGAATATTTTTAAACAGGCCTAACCGATTTATAGCCCGGGTGGAGACGGACAAGGGAATAGAATTGTGCCATGTGAAGAATACTGGCAGGTGCAGGGAATTGTTTTTGCCTGGTGCCAAGGTATATCTTGAAGAAAGCGACCGTCCGGGAAGGAAAACGAAATTTGACCTGATTGGAGTGGAGAAAGAGGGACGCATGGTAAATGTGGACTCCCAGATACCAAACAGAGTGGTAGAAGAGTGGCTTAGAAAGGGAAATTTGTTTGAAAAGATTTCCTTTATGAAACCGGAAACCAGGTATGCCAACTCCAGGTTTGATCTGTACCTGGAGGCGGATGGAAAGCAGGCTTTTATGGAGATCAAAGGAGTGACGCTGGAAGAAGAGGGAGTAGCCAGATTTCCGGACGCACCTACCCAGAGGGGGGTAAAACATATACAAGAGCTGATTGCCTGTAGAAAAGAAGGCTATGAAGCATATTTGATGTTTGTAATACAGATGAAGGGCATCTTCCGACTGGAACCAAACGATAAAACCCATCCGGCATTTGGTAAGGCCTTAAGAGAGGCGGCCGGGTCCGGAGTGCAGATATTGGCATATGACTGTAATGTCACCAGAGATTCCATCTGTCTGGATCAGTCGGTTGAGGTAGGATTGTAGGAGAGTGGATAGGATGTTAGAACAAATTACAGAGCCGCTTTTAGCGTGGTACGACGGACATGCCAGAATTCTGCCCTGGAGAGAGGATCCAAAGCCCTATCGGGTGTGGGTGTCTGAGATCATGCTACAACAGACCAGGGTGGAAGCGGTAAAACCCTTTTTTGAACGGTTTGTGAGAGCCCTTCCGGACGTGAAGAGTCTGGCAGAGTGCCCACAGGATCAGCTCTTGAAGCTCTGGGAGGGCTTGGGATATTATAATCGGGTGCGAAATATGCAGAAAGCGGCTGTGGAAATCATGGAAAAATACGGAGGAAAAATGCCGGCAGACTACGGAAAACTGTTGGCTTTGCCTGGAATCGGAAGTTATACAGCCGGAGCTGTGGCGTCTATTGCCTATGGGATTCCGGTTCCAGCCGTGGATGGAAATGTGCTGCGGGTAGTAACCAGACTAACCTTGGATGAAGAAGACATTTTAAGACAGAGCATGAAGAAAAAGACAGAGAATACACTTCTAAAAGTGATTCCGAAGGACAGGCCAGGAGCTTTCAATCAGGCGATGATGGAGCTTGGGGCCACCGTGTGTGTCCCAAATGGGATGGCAAAATGCGAAGTTTGCCCGCTGGAGGCTCTTTGTCTGGCCAGAAGGGAAAACCGGGTCATGGAGTTTCCCAAGAAAGCCAAAAAGAAGCCCAGGCGTTTGGAAAAGAGAACGGTATTGGTGATTCGGGACGGGGAAAAGGCTGCGATTCGTAAACGTCCTTCTAGAGGACTTCTGGCAGGACTTTATGAGCTTCCTAATTTGGCAGGACATCTGAGTGATGTGGAAGTATTGGATTATCTAAAGCAACAGGGACTTTCTCCCATTCGGATTCAGAGATTGGAGGCTTCGAAGCATATTTTTAGTCACATCGAATGGCAGATGATTGGTTACATGGTGAAAGTGGAGGAATTGGAGTCAGCAGAAAATCACGGTATGCTGTTTGTGGAACCATCCAGGACAGAAAAGGAGTACCCTATCCCTGCCGCCTTTGGTGCCTACACGGATTATCTGCAGATCCGTCTCGGGCAGGAGAAGTATGAACAGCTGGATAGGGGCGCAAATGAATAAGAAAATTTAGAGAAGGGAACGAAACAGATGAAAATATTATCCATTGCAATTCCATGCTATAACTCGGAAAACTATATGAGAAAGTGCGTAGATTCTCTGCTGGTGGGAGAAGAGGATGTGGAGATCCTGATTGTGGATGACGGATCCCGGGATGGTACCGGCAGGATCGCGGATGAGTACGCACAAAAATATCCGGGTATTATAAAGGCCATACACCAGGAAAACGGAGGACACGGAGAGGCTGTCAATGCGGGAATCCGTAATGCTACAGGATTATACTTTAAGGTGGTAGACAGCGATGACTGGGTAGATGGAGCCGCTTATGAGGAGATTCTCAGGACGCTGAAAGCTCTTGTGGGAGGCCCGGATACAATTGATATGCTGATCAGCAATTTCGTTTATGACAAAGTGGGTGTAAAGCGCAAAAAGGTCATGCAGTATCGTTCCGCTTTTCCTCAGAACGAGGTGTTTACTTGGGAGATGACAAAAAAGCTTCGAAAGGGACATTATATTCTTATGCATTCTGTCATTTACCGGACAGAGCTTCTCAGAGAGTGCGGTCTGGAGCTTCCAAAGCATACCTTTTATGTGGACAATCTCTTTGTATTTCAACCCCTTCCCCATGTGAAGAAGATGTACTATCTAGATGTGAACTTCTACCATTATTTTATCGGAAGGGAAGATCAATCCGTCAATGAGCAAGTGATGATACGCAGAATCGACCAGCAACTTCGGGTCAACCGCCTGATGATCGATGCTATGGCCGGAAAGAAATTTACAGATAAAAAGCTGAAAAATTATATGACCAGCTATCTAGACATCATTATGACAGTCTCTTCTGTGATGCTGATCCGGGCGGGGAGCGAGGAGGCCTTAGAAAAGAAAAAGGAGCTTTGGCAGTATCTGAAAAAGAGCGATTTGGCTTTATACTATAAGATTCGCACCGGGCTGTTAGGACGTGCGGTAAACCTGAAAGGCAAAGGAGGACGCCAGTTTACTGTAGTGGGTTATAAAATCACACGAAAGTTTTTCGGATTTAATTAAAAAGTTCCCATAATATCAGGTAGATGGCTATGAGGAAGCGACAAGAAAATCTTGTCTCCTGGGGAAAATTATGCTAAGATGGATTAACACGAATGAAACAAAAGATCGGGAGGCAGATTATGGAAAATGAGGTAGTTTCCAAAAATTTTATTGAACAGATTATAGAGAAGGATCTGGAAGAGGGAAGGTGCGAGACAGTTTGCACGCGCTTTCCACCAGAACCTAACGGATATCTTCATATTGGCCATGCAAAGGCAATTTTATTAAATTACGGACTCGCCAAGAAGTATCATGGAAAGTTTAACATGCGATTTGACGACACAAATCCCACCAAGGAGAGAGTGGAATTTGTGGAATCCATTAAAGAGGATATCCAATGGCTGGGTGCAGACTGGGAGGACAGGCTTTATTTTGCGTCGGATTATTTCGAGCAAATGTATGAAGCTGCAATCAAACTGATTAAAAAGGGAAAGGCCTATGTCTGTGATTTAACTCCCGAAGAGATTAGGGAATACAGGGGAACCCTGACAGAGCCGGGCAAAAACAGTCCCTACAGGGAGAGAAGCGTAGAAGAAAATCTCGACCTGTTTGAAAAAATGAGAGCAGGAGAGTATGCAGACGGGGAGAAAGTACTGCGGGCCAAGATCGATATGGCATCTCCGAACATGAATATGAGAGACCCTATTCTTTACCGCGTAGCTCACATGACCCATCACAATACAGGAAATAAATGGTGTATTTATCCTATGTATGACTTTGCGCACCCTATAGAGGACGCCATAGAAGGAGTAACCCATTCCATTTGTACGCTGGAGTTTGAAGATCACAGACCTCTCTATGACTGGGTAGTCAGAGAGTTAGAATATGAGCATCCACCCAAACAGATTGAATTTGCTAAGCTGTATCTTACCAACGTGGTGACAGGAAAGCGCTATATCAAAAAGCTGGTGGAAGAGGGCATTGTGGATGGCTGGGATGATCCTAGACTGGTGTCTATCGCTGCGCTTCGCCGTCGTGGTTTTACGCCGGAGTCGATCAAACTGTTTGTGGATCTGTGTGGAGTCAGCAAAAGTCAGAGTTCTGTAGACTATGCCATGCTGGAATACTGTATCCGGGAAGATCTGAAGCTGAAGCGTCCAAGAATGATGGCCGTTTTGGATCCCATTAAGCTGATTATCGACAATTATCCGGAGGGAGAAATGGAATATTTGGAGGCAGATAACAATCTGGAGAATTCAGAGCTTGGGAAACGCAAAGTGCCTTTCTGCCGGGAATTGTATATCGACCGGGAAGACTTCATGGAAAATCCACCCAAGAAGTATTTCCGTTTGTTTCCGGGAAATGAAGTCCGCCTGATGAATGCCTATTTTGTGAAGTGCGAAAGCTATGTAAAGGATGAAAACGGTAAAGTGATCGAAATTCATTGCACCTACGATCCCAAAACGAAATGTGGAAGCGGATTCACAGAGAGAAAGGTGAAAGGGACGATTCACTGGGTTGCGGCCCCCACAGCCATTAAAGCAGAGGTTCGGTTGTACGAGAACATCATTGATGAAGAGAAGGGGGTATATAATGAGGACGGAAGTTTGAATTTGAACCCCAATTCTCTGACGGTACTTAAGGAGTGCTATCTGGAGCCGGCGCTTGGAGAAGCAAAGGCTTATGACAGTTTCCAGTTTGTACGTCAAGGATATTTCTGCGTAGATTCTAGAGATTCCAGGCCGGAACATCTGGTTTTTAACCGAATTGTATCGCTAAAAAGTTCTTTTAAATTGCCAAAGCAGGGATAATATGACAGAATTAACCATCAGTCTGGATGCCCATTCCTCCAGACCTATGTATGAACAGATTTATGAATATATGAAAAAGGAGATTCAGGCAGGTAGTCTCTCCTTTCGAGAAAAGCTTCCTTCCACCAGGAAGCTTTCTGAATATCTGCAGGTAAGCCGCAGTACGGTAGAACTTGCCTATGAACAACTTCTGTCCGAAGGATATATTGAGTCTATTCCCTGCAGAGGTTATTATGTCAGCGAACTGGACGGACTTTATCGGATAGAACAGGAAGACCAGGAGGTGGTTGCGGATGATCTGCCCACCCCCAGATATGCCTTTGACTTTTCTCCAAACGGTGTGGATTTGGACAGCTTTCCCCATAACGTCTGGAGAAAGCTGTCCAGAAAGATTCTTCTGGACGATAAAAAAGAGCTGTTCATGCTGGGAGCTCCCATGGGGGAAGAGGTTTTGCGCAAAGCGATTGCCAGGTATCTGCACCAGGCCAGAGGCGTCAACTGCAACCCCGCTCAGATTGTCATCGGTGCGGGAACAGACTATTTGTTGATGCTTTTGCAAGCTATGTGGGGAAAGAGAAAAAAGATTGCTATGGAAAATCCCACATATAAACGGGCATACCGCGTTCTTCTGGGATTGTCTAATGAAATGAAAATTGTGGATATGGATAAAGATGGGATGGACGTGGAGGCATTAGAAGAGTCGGAGGCTGAAATTGCCTATGTGATGCCATCCCATCAATTTCCCCTGGGAACAGTAATGCCTATTAAGAGGAGAATGCAGCTGTTAAAGTGGGCCGGAGAAAAAGAGGGGCGTTATATCATAGAAGATGATTATGACAGCGAATTTCGATATAAGGGGAAGCCAATACCGGCCCTGCAGGGGTACGACAGGTCCGAAAAGGTAATTTATCTTGGAACTTTCTCCAAATCCATTGCGCCTGCTATCCGCATCAGTTATCTGGTACTTCCGAAGCCCTTGTATCAATGTTATCTGGAAAAGGGAAAGATCTTTTCTTCCACCGTATCCCGGGTGGATCAGATGATTGTGGCAGCCTTTTTGCAGGAAGGACATTATGAACGTCATCTAAACAGGATGAGAGCCATCTATAAGGGGCGGCATGATGTGCTGTTGGAGGAGTTAAAAAAAATTCCGGATATACGCATTTTGGGGGAGCGGGCGGGCGTGCACTTGCTGGTGGAACTGCACAATGGATTAACAGAAGAAGAGACGATTGCCAGAGCCGGGAAGCAAGGGATTCGCATCTACGGCCTCACGGACTATTATGTGGAACCCCCCAAGTCTTGCCCCATGCCTACTGTGATTCTGGGGTTTGCCAATATGAAAGAGGAGGAGATCATCCAGGCGACAAAGCTTCTTTGGAAAGTTTTTAGTCCCGGGAAATGAGTCCAAAACGCCCCTCCCGGAGGATGATGCATCCCAGGAGGGGCGAGGATGTTTTTAAAAGATTCTATGCCTCTTCATCAGAAACAGTGGTATGAGCTTCCCCTTTTTCAGAAGAGGTTTCAGTCTGATCAGCAGTGGCGCTCTCCTGTTTTTCTTCTTTTGGAATTGTTACATATTCTCTTGAGGGAGAGGAAGCAGACTCTTCCTCATCCAGATCATCTTCAAAATCATCTTGGAATTCATCGAAGTCATCCTCAAAGGTATCTTTTTCATTTTTACATTTATTTAAGTAAGCAATTCCACCTGCAACGGCAGCTCCCACCAGGGCAGCGCCAAATAAAAATTTACCGGCTTTCTTTGACATCATGGGCTCCTTTCAAAAAATAATATAGTTATTGTAATACTTTTTCCAGGAAAAGAAAAGGGGTTTGAGAAAAAACTTTTTAAAATATAACCTGCACCAGAAACATATACAATAACGTTCCCCCACCAATGCTTAAAAGCGTATTTCTCTTCCATACATGGACGGCCACGATGGCAATTGTAGCGATCAGCTCCGGTGCCCCAAAGGGAAAAGAAAGAACCCGGGTATCCTTAAAGCAATAGATGACCAACATACCGATAATGGCATAAGGGAGCACCTTTCCAAGGTAGGTAATGTAGGCGGGGGTTTTTTTATTACCCGGAAATAGTAAAAAGGGAAGGGCACGGATTAGAAAAGTGATAATTGCCATAATCAGAACCATAGCCAGAGCTTGACTGTCAGGAATTCTCATATTTGTCTTCTCCTTTCTCCAATGGTTTGCGAAGCAGCGTCAGGAATATCAGAATGGAAATCATGGATGGAATGATAAAATTCTGGCTTCCGAAAATCAGCAGGCAGACAAAAGAGGCAAGAAGACCGATCAGAGCAGGCCGATGCTCCTTTGTACTCAGCCACTGATCTGTAAAGATGACCAGAAACAGGGCGGTCATCACGAAATCTACACCATTTGTATTAAAGTTTACCATAGATCCCAGAAGAGCACCCAGGGTACAGCCAATGACCCAGTAGCTGTGATCCAGAATGGAGATAAAGAAATAAAACCATCCTTTGTCTACACCCTCCGGTACGGCGGCGGAAGCTACCAGGGAATAGGTTTCATCCGTCAGCTCATAAATCAGCAAAAATTTTTTCTTACCGGTGTTTTTGTACTTATCAATCAGGGATAAACCGTAAAAAAGATGCCGGATCTGGATCATGACGGTCATGATTGCTGTGGAGACTAAGCCGGCTCCTGCGGCCAGCAGATCAATGGCTACATATTGCATGGATCCGGCATAAATGATAACAGACATAAAAAAAGCCCAGAGAAAGGAAAAACCTTTGCTCTCAAGCAAAATTCCAAAGCCCATACCTAGAAACAGATAGCCAGCCATCACCGGAAGAGTTCTTGGAAAGGCTGTTTTTAGAGCACTTTTTATCATTGGTCTCTTCTCCTTTTCGCATTTACCTGATAACAGTTCAAAACAGCAGGCATTTCGTCTGCTGTCCTAAACCCTAAATCTTTTACAGTATAACATGGGAAAGGCGACTTTTCAAGATTTCATGGAATTGTTTGCCGCAGCGTTCCACCTCCCCCAAAACTAAATCAATTTTCTTTTCATCTAAGAACCAGTTATCCCTGGACACGTCAAGTGTGATCGCAGGGCTGACATAAAAGGTGGTATCGGGAAAGAGCAACTGAAAATATAGCAGGGCTCTTCTGGCGTGGAAAGCCTGACAGGAGAGGATAGCGGAAGAAACGGTAAGTTTAAGCCTGTCTGTCAGGTCTCTGCAATAGATGGCATTTTCATAAGTATAGGAGGCTTGTTCTTCCCGCAATATGGCCTCATCCGGTACCCCCAGGTCCTTTAGCACATCACAGAGAAAAGCACATTCTGTTTGATAGGTACGATTTTGATAAGAAGAAGGGGAGAGGGGACCGCAGAAAGATTCAGAGAGGACGCTATGTCGGCCGGATACCAGGATTTTTGGGGCGAGTCCTTGATGATAAAGGTCGGCTGCATGCCAGGCAATTTCTCCGCAGGGTCCCCCTGGTACAAAGATGATATCCGATCGCTGGGGTTTTTGTTCTACAAAAATAAAATCAGTCAGAGCATCATAAAAATCCATTTGAAATTCTCCTTCCAGGGCTGTTTTTTACATTTTATCCAATGAAGGAGGGAATGTCAATTCTCGGACAGTCCAGTATAAAAAGGAATTGACATTTCTGATGGAAAGACGTATACTTAAAATATAAAGTTTAGTCATTAAACTAATTTGGCAAAAGGAGGATACGAAATGAGAAATGTACCAGAGGTAAAAGTGGGAATTGTAGCTGTAAGCCGTGATTGTTTTCCGGAATCCCTTTCCGTAAACAGAAGAAAGGCATTAGTGGAAGCTTATACGAAAAAATATAATGCACAGGAAATTTATGAATGTCCTGTTTGTATTGTGGAGAGTGAGATCCATATGGTACAGGCGCTAAAGGATATACAGGAAGCCGGATGTAACGCTTTGGCTGTGTATCTTGGAAATTTTGGACCAGAAATTTCAGAAACGCTGTTGGCCAAGCACTTTGACGGCCCTGTGATGTTTGTGGCAGCTGCGGAAGAATCCGGAAATAATTTGATCCAGGGGAGAGGCGATGCCTACTGTGGCATGCTCAATGCCAGTTATAATTTGAAACTTCGGAATGTGAAAGCCTACATACCGGAATATCCGGTGGGAGACGCACAGGAATGTGCAGACATGATCCATGAATTTTTGCCGATTGCCAGGGCTGTGATCGGTCTGTCGAAGCTTAAAATTATCAGTTTTGGACCCCGTCCACTGAACTTTTTGGCTTGCAATGCCCCCATTAAGCAGTTATATAATCTTGGAGTGGAAATTGAAGAAAATTCAGAGCTGGATTTATTTGAAGCTTTTAACAAGCATGAGAATGATCCTAGAATTCCCGAAAAAATTAAGGAAATGGAAGCGGAGCTTGGGGAAGGAAATAAGAAACCAGAAATTCTGCCAAAGTTAGCCCAGTATGAACTGACACTGCTGGACTGGGTAGAGGGGCACAGAGGATACCGGGAGTATGTGGCAATTGCCGGAAAATGCTGGCCGGCTTTCCAGACGCAGTTTGGCTTTGTACCCTGTTATGTGAACAGCCGTCTGACCGGAATGGGAATACCGGTCTCCTGTGAGGTAGACATCTACGGAGCGTTGAGTGAATTTATTGGAACCTGTGTCAGCGAAGATGCTGTGACACTGCTGGACATTAACAATACGGTGCCAAAGGACTTGTACGAGGAAGAAATCAAAGGAAAGTTCCCCTATACCCAGAAGGATACGTTTATGGGCTTTCACTGCGGTAATACAAATACAAAGAAACTTTCTTTCTGCTCCATGAAGTATCAGTTGATCATGGCCAGAACCCTACCAGAGGAAGTAACCCAGGGAACCCTGGAAGGCGATATCATGCCGGGGAATATCACCTTCTATCGTCTCCAGAGTACCGCAGACAACAAGCTGAGAGCTTATATTGCTCATGGGGAAGTGCTTCCCGTGGCCACCCGCTCATTTGGATCCATTGGAATTTTTGCTATCCCTGAGATGGGACGATTCTACCGCCATGTGTTGATCGAGGGCAATTATCCTCATCACGGTGCCGTAGCATTCGGACATTTTGGAAAAGCCTTGTATGAGGTATTTAAATATGTAGGCGTGAACGTGGAAGAAATCGGATTTAATCAACCAAAGGGCATGCTCTATAAAACAGAGAATCCGTTTGCATAGACGAGAGCAGTGGATACAGGAGGAAACCATGTCAAAGGAACAAAATTATATAGGAATTGATCTTGGAACCTCTGCGGTGAAGCTACTTTTAATGGGGAGGGACGGGACGGTAAAAAACGTGGTCTCAGAGGAATATCCCATATCCTTTCCAAAGACTGGATGGTCTGAACAAAACCCTCAAGATTGGTGGGAGGCGGTGAGGCGGGGAATGCATGCGCTGCTGGCTCCCTTTGACGCTTCTAAAGTAGCAGGTATCAGCTTTGGCGGTCAAATGCATGGACTTGTTATCCTGGATGAGCAGGATCTTGTGATACGCCCGGCTATTTTGTGGAACGATGGCAGGACGGCAAAACAGACAGACTATTTAAATCAGGTAATCGGAAAGAAATGTCTGTCTGAAAACACGGGGAATATTGCCTTTGCCGGTTTTACAGCGCCGAAGCTTTTGTGGGTTCAGGAAGAAGAGCCGGAACATTTTGCCCGGATTGCAAAAATCATGTTGCCCAAAGACTACCTGGCCTATCGGATGACAGGAAGGTTCTGTACGGATGTTTCCGATGCCTCCGGGACGCTTCTGTTTGATGTGAGGAGGAAGTGCTGGTCAGAGGATATGTTAAAAATCTGTAAAATTCGAACGGAACAGCTTCCAAAGGTGTTTGAGAGTAGCCAGTCTGTGGGGACATTAAAGGAGGAGGTGGCCAGAGAACTTGGAGTACCCTCCACAGTAGTGGTGGCTGCCGGAGCCGGGGATAATGCGGCGGCGGCAGTTGGGACTGGAACGGTAGGAGATGGACGATGTAATATTTCTCTGGGAACTTCGGGAACCATCTTTATCTCCAGTAAGGACTTTCGGGTGGATGAGTATAATGCTCTCCACGCTTTTGCCCATGCGGACGGACATTATCACTTGATGGGATGTATGTTAAGCGCTGCTTCCTGTAATAAATGGTGGATGGAGGAGGTTTTGCGCACAAAGGAATACGAGAGAGAACAGAAAGAAATTACAGATTTGGGTGAGAATCATGTGTTTTTTCTACCTTATTTGATGGGAGAGCGTTCTCCACACAATGATCCCAATGCCAGGGGAGCGTTTATCGGAATGTCCATGGACACTACAAGAGCTCAGATGACTCAGGCTATCTTGGAGGGGGTGGCTTTTGCTATCCGGGATTCTTTTGAAATAGCGGTTTCTTTGGGGATTCCTGTGGAGCGCAGCAGGATCTGCGGAGGGGGAGCGAAGAGCTCTCTTTGGAAAAAAATGATTGCCAATGTGTTAAACATGAAATTAGATGTGTTGGAAAATGAGGAAGGACCGGGTCTCGGGGGCGCTATGCTGGCTGCTGTGGCCTGCGGGGAATACGACAGTGTGGAAGATGCTGCAGGGCAGATCGTAAAGGTGAAGGAAACGATAGAACCGACGCCAGAATTGGCGGCAAAATATGAAGAAAAGTATCACAAGTTCAAAAAGTTATATCCTGCTCTTCGGGAGACATTTTCAGAGCTCTTATAGAAGAAGGAGAAAGTACGACAACAGGGCCAGGATACAGGACGGCGGGGGTTTTTGAAAAAACCCCGCCGTAAGTTTTAAAATGCATTGTCAGGGGAAATATTTCATGCTATGCTTATAGAAGGCTTGGACGGAAAAGTATCACAGACAGAAAAAGGCCCGATTGGGCCATAAAAGGAGAAAGCAAGATGAAGTTTCGGTTATGCATTTTTGATCTGGATGGAACCTTGGCGGATACCGTGGCATCCATTGCTTACAGCGCTAATTTGACACTGGAAAAGTTTGGCTACCCAAAACAGCCCGTGGATAAGTTTCGTTATTTTGCAGGAGACGGTGTAGGTGAGCTGACAAGACGGTGTCTGGCGGAAGTAGGAGATGTGGAGGGCAAGCATTATGAGGACTTTTTGCATCTTTACCGGCAGTATCTCTCCAAGTACTGTATGTATCAGGTGAAACCCTTTGAGGGGATCCCGGAGCTGATTCGGGAAATAGGGAAAAGAGGCGTGATGAGGGCCGTTTTATCCAATAAACCCCATAGGCAGACGCAGGAAGTGATCGGAAGGTTGTTTACAGATGGCAGTTTTGAGTTTGTACAGGGGCAGCAGGAGGGGATTCCAAGAAAGCCAGATCCCACCGGAGCACTGCATTTGGCAGCCATTGCTCAGGTCTCTCCGGAGGAATGTTTGTATATCGGAGATACGAATACCGATATGAAGACAGGGAGAGGGGCGGGCATGCATACCGTAGGTGTGCTCTGGGGCTTTCGGGACAGGAAGGAGCTTCAGAAAAACAAAGCGGAATATTTGGTGAGTAAGCCGGAAGAAATCCTGAACATTTTAGAGGGGAGGCTGTCATGATAAAACTGATCGCATCTGATATTGACGGAACACTGTTGCCAGAGGGATACGACGCCTTAAATCCAGAGCTTTTTGACGTGATTTTGAAGCTAAAGAAAAAAGGAATCCTTTTTGCAGCTGCCAGCGGCAGGCAATTTGCTAGCATGAGAAGGCTGTTTTTGCCTGTTGCCAACGAAATGATCTTTATCTGTGAAAATGGTTCCAATGTGATTTGCCGCGGTTATGAGATGTCATCGACGGTATTAAACCGTCAAGACGCAGAGGAGCTGGTGCACTATATGAGGAGCTTGAAAGGGTGCTTTTTGACGGTATCCACCAAAGAATTCATGTATGTGGAGGATCAGGATGCGGGATTTTTGCGGCTCCTGAGGGAGGGATATCACAATGACGTGCGTGTAGTATCAGACGTACTGGCCGAGCCGATTGAGATCATAAAAGCTTCTGTCTATAAGCCGGACGGCGTAAAGGATATTGCAGAGGGTGTGATTGACCATTGGAAGGGGAGACTGAATACGGTGGTGGCCGGAGTGCCTTGGATTGATTTTATGGATTACAGGGCAGACAAGGGAAAGGCATTGAGGAATATTCAGCAGGTTCTTCATATCCAAAAAGAGGAGACCATGGCATTTGGAGATAATGACAATGATATTGGCATGTTGCAGACTGCGGGGGAGAGCTATGCAGTGGCAAATGCCAAGGAAAATGTCAAAAAGGCTGCCAGACATCTTGCAGATGAACATAACCGTGACGGGGTATTGAAAGTTTTAAAGGGACTACTGGAAAAATTGGAGGAAGAAGAGAATGCAGGAATACAGTGAAGAATGTCTAAAGTGTTTTTTGGATAATCAGCTTCAGCTTTTTGATGAAAAGGTGGCTGAGACACCGGAGGAGGCAGAAGCCTTCCTGGAAGATTGCATGGCCGTTGTGCTGGATTCCCCGGAGCAGGTGAGAGAGTACTTTGAGCAAAGTGGCATGGATGCTTCTGATATGGGAGACGAGGATTTGGAGGAGGCAGCGGAAGTGTTTAAGCTGCCAAACGGACAGTATCTGGTGGTGGAGGCTTAGGGATTAAGCGATGAGCAGATACCGTCCGAGGACGAGCAAGAGCAAGTGTACCGGATAGAACCAGTAAAAGAAATATTTCAGGGAAGTTCCCCGCAGTCCATTATAAAACCAGATGGGAATGAAAGCCAGCGGGGCTGTCAGCTCCCAACTGATTGCGAGAGCGCCGCCCAGTGCCTGAATGCGTCTGTCGCTGCGCAGCAGGTACAAAATTTCAATGAGAAAAACTCCCTTATATCCATAGTCTGTTCCTAAGAAATGCCCGGCAAACAGACCGAGGGCGAGAAAAAAAGTTTGCAACCATACATGTTTTTGAAATCTGGTACAGGCAATCATCACCAGCAATCCAATCAGAAGTGTGAAAAATACATTTTGTTTTTCGGGATACCAGAAATGTCCATAGATGGCCAGATCAAAGGGTATCTCAGAAACCAAGGCAAAGAGAAACAGACGCAAGGTGTATTTGCCCCGGTTGTGAGTGTGCAAAAAGCCCTCTACCAGAAGAAAGCAAAAAATGGGGAAGGCAGGGCGGCCGATGGCGCGTATAACCTGATCTATGTTGCGGATTTGTTCCCAGAGCCTGGGAACGGAAGTAACTTCAGGCATTCTTAGCACTCCCTGTTCCACGATGACAGCGCCCACATGATCAATGAACATCAGAATAATCGCAATGATTTTTAAGGCGCTTCCGGTGAGGCCGAAAGCTTTCGGTGCCAGTCTAGGGGAATAAGTAGTCGTGTTCATAGAAATTACCTCAAACGTTGCATTTTGCTATGATTCTTATATAAGTTACTAAGATTACGGCCAGTATAGCGGAAATCGGAAAGAAAATCAATCCTTTTGTGTTTATAGTTTCTTAAGAAAGTTTATGAAAATTTGTTAGCACTCACGTGAAATGAGTGCTAATTTTTTCTTGACTTTTCCAAGAGCAAGTATTAAACTAGAAAACAGAATATGATGGAAAGGTGAGTGTGATACATGAGCACGAAAACAGGAAGCTTATCGATTAACAGTGAAAATATATTTCCGATTATAAAAAAATGGTTGTATTCCGATCATGATATTTTTGTAAGGGAATTGGTTTCCAACGGATGCGACGCCATTACCAAGCTGAAAAAGCTGGAGATGATGGGGGAGTATAGCTTTCCGGAAAAGTATAAAAGCAAGATCGAAGTCATTGTAAATCCGGATGAAAAGACGATGAAGTTTATTGATACGGGTTTAGGAATGGACGAGGCAGAGGTGGAAGAGTATATTACCCAGATTGCCTTCTCAGGAGCCACGGATTTCCTGGAAAAGTATAAGGACAAGACCAATGACGATGAGATCATCGGACACTTTGGACTAGGCTTTTATTCCGCATTTATGGTGGCAGATGAGGTTCACATTGATACGCTTTCCTATAAGGAAGGTGCAAAGCCTGTTCATTGGGAGTGTGACGGAGGCTCTGAATATACCATCGGAGAGGGAGAAAAGGCCACGGTGGGAACGGAGATTACCCTTTATCTGAATGAGGCCAGCGTGGAGTTTGCCAACGAATATCGGGCGAGAGAAGTTCTGGAGAAATATTGCTCCTTTATGCCAGTGGAAATATTCCTGAGTAAGGCTAATGCAGAGCAAGAATACGAGACCATCGATGAGAGCGAATTGACAGATGACGACGTAGTTGTGGAGCACATCCATGAGGATGCCAAGACAGAGGAGAGAGAAAACGATAAGGGCGAAAAGGAGATCGTGGAGATTTCTCCTGCCAGGGATAGAGTAAAGATCAACAAGCGCCCTGTTTCAATCAGCGATATCCATCCTCTTTGGACAAAGCATCCAAACGAGTGTACAGAGGAAGAATATAAAGAATTTTACCGGAAAGTATTTTTGGATTACCGGGAACCGCTGTTTTGGATTCATCTGAACATGGATTATCCCTTTAATCTGAAAGGAATTTTATATTTCCCCAAAATCAACACAGAATACGATTCCATTGAGGGTACCATTAAGCTGTACAACAACCAGGTATTCATTGCAGACAATATTAAAGAAGTGATTCCGGAGTTTTTGATGCTGTTAAAAGGTGTGATTGACTGTCCAGATCTGCCCCTGAATGTGTCCCGAAGCGCATTACAAAACGATGGTTTTGTAAAGAAGATCTCCGATTACATCAGTAAGAAGGTGGCTGATAAGCTTTCCGGTATGTGTAAGACGGACCGGGAAAATTACGAGAAATACTGGGATGATATTAGCCCGTTTATCAAATATGGCTGCATTAAAGATGTTAAGTTTAGCGACAAGATGATGGATTATATTCTCTATAAGAACCTGGACGGCAAGTATTTGACCTTTAAGGATTTCGTAGAAGAAAGCAAAAAGGAGGAGAATAAGGCAGAGGAGACGAAGAAAGAAAAAGAGGAAGAGAAGAAGGACGATCAGGAAAAGCAGGAAGAAAAACCAAAGACAATCCTCTATTATGTTACGGATGAAGTACAGCAGAGTCAGTACATTAATATGTTTAAAGAAGAGGGGCTGGATGCCGTTATCTTAAAACATAACATTGACACGGCCTTTATCTCCCATGTGGAACAGAAAAATGAGGACGTGAAATTCCAGAGAATCGATGCGGATGTAACGGAAGAGTTTAAGGAGGAGACCAAGGAAGAGGAATTAAAGGAGACGACAGACACACTGACAGAGCTTTTCCGACAGGCACTTGGAAAAGAAAAGCTGGAAGTGAAGGTGGAGAAACTGAAAAATGAGAATATCTCCTCCATGATGACGCTTTCTGAGGATAGCCGTCGTATGCAGGATATGATGAAAATGTACAATATGTACGGCATGGATCCTGGTATGTTCGGAAACGGAGAGACTCTGGTTCTAAATGCGAACAATAAGCTGGTACAGTATTTGGCAGAACATAAGGATGCGCAGAATGCGCCAATGATCTGTGAACAGCTTTACGATTTGGCACTCATGAGCCATAAACAGCTCTCACCAGATGAGATGACAAAATTCATTGCCCGCAGCAACGAGATTTTGATGATGCTTGCAAAATAAAAAACCGCTTTCGCGGAATATACCCATAACCCCACAGCCCCGGAGTGACGTTCGAGGCTGTGGGGTTATGCTTCAGAAAGAAAAGTTTCTGTGCCGTCAGGGTTCGGTGGAAAAAGAAAGATTTTGGGTTAGAAAAAATTTTTGAATCAATCTGTCCCACTCCTGCTCCAGACTTTTATCCAGCGTAAACATGCGCATGGAGGTTCCGGTAGTGCAGGATAGAGAAGTTCCGTTAAAATGGATATTTAAATAAAGACCTCCAACATCTGCAGAAGTATAATGGAAATCCCCGCGGGATAGTAGCTTTTCCAGTTGAATGACCGGAAGTCGGAAAATAATTTTCATATTTAAAGGAGTTTTTTTCCCGCGGATGAGTTGGAAACAGATTGGACGAAGCTGACTCCAGGTTGCGGTTTGCTCTTGCAGAGCAGGGATTTGTTCCAGTTCTTCTGTTGTATAATATTCTCTTTCCAGGCTTCCATCTATCTGAAAGGTGGAAAAGGTGGTAATACAAGCCTCGGGTACCAGAAAATGGTCAAATGTTGGGGTAAGGAATAACTCATGCATAAATGGTTTTAGGTCCTTTATATACAGGGCAATCATAAAAAGTCCTCCTAAGTAAAGCGTAAACATAGTATATCATTGAATGAAATTTTTGAAAAGCAGTGAAGAAAATCCTTTGCAAAGCAGTATATATGTGTTATTATAATGTAGTATTTAAAACCACATTTTAGGGTGTAGTAACCACCCTTTGAAAATATAGAAGCGATAGTTTGGAGGAATTAGCAATATGAGTTATCGGGTTGTGATGGATAGCTGCGGAGAACTGACGGAGAAAATGAAACAGAGCGGTCATTTTAAGACCGCATCTCTTACGATGCAGGTGGATGACTGTACGATAGTAGACGATGAGACGTTTGATCAGGAAGACTTTTTAAAAAGAGTGGCAGCCAGTCCCAATTGTCCAAAGTCGTCATGCCCTTCTCCGGAATGTTATCTGGAGGCTTACGATTGTGGGGCAGAGCATGTCTATGCCGTTACCCTTTCCGCAGAACTGAGCGGATCCTATAACAGCGCAGTTCTTGGCAGAAACCTCTATCTGGAAAAACATCCGGAGGCAAAAGTCTATGTATTTAACTCAAAATCGGCCTCTGTTGGGGAGACTTTGATTGGTCTGAAAATCCAGGAATGTGAGGAGCAGGGGATGGATTTTGAGAAAGTGGTGGAGACCGTAGAGCGCTATATTGCAGGGCAGAACACCTGGTTTGTGCTGGAGAATTTGGATACCTTGCGTAAAAATGGTCGGCTGAGCAGGGTGAAGGCCTTCGTGGCTACGGCCTTGAGAATTAAACCGGTGATGGGGGCCACCAGCGAGGGAGAAATCATACAGTTGGATCAAGCCAGAGGGATGAATAAGGCGTTGGTGAAAATGGTAGATGCCATCGTAGAAAAAGTAGAGCGCCCTCAAGAGCGAATCCTTGGAATTTCCCACTGCAATTGTCCTGACCGGGCAAAAATGTTAAAAGAGGTGCTTGCTCAGAGGCTACCCTGGAAGGAGATTGTGGTCCTGGATACGGCAGGAATCAGCAGTATGTATGCCAATGATGGAGGCGTAATCATAGTTGCTTAATTTCTTTTTTTGTAGTATAATGTTAAAAGACATTACGAGAAATCATGCAAGGAGTGAAACTTATGAGTCAGGAGAAGGTTGACCGCTACAAAGAGGAAAAGAAAAACCGCAAAAAGATTATCAAAAAGCAGAGATTTCAATCTATTCTGTTTAAGACGGCAGGCACTTTAGTTGCCGTAATCTTGGTGGGATGGGTCGGATATTCTGCTTATGATACCATAGCTTCGGGAGCTGCAGCAGATTCTAAGACGTATTCTATGGATACCACTGCGGTTGATGAGTACTTGAATGAGATGGCTGCTGCTCAGACAGAGAGTGAGTCAGAGGCGCAGACAGAATCAGAAGCAGCAGAATCTGAGTCTGAGACCCAACAGCAGTCTGAGACAGAATCGGAATCTGGCGGACAGGAACAGACAGAGTCCGCAGCGGAATAAGAAGGAAGAAAGAGTTGTAAGGCACAGAGCTTTATGACTCTTTTTCAATTCTTCCTGTTCAGTGGCGGGGAAGTATGTTAAAATGAGTAAGAAGAAAGGGGGTCTTTCTATGGAACTAAAAAGGAAATTAATTATCACCATTGGGCGAGAATATGGAAGCGGCGGGAGAGCTGTGGCAGAGAAACTGGGAAAGACGCTATCTATGCCAGTGTATGACAAAAATATGCTGACCATGGCCGCTCAAAAGAGCGGGATTGACGTGGAGTATTTGGCGTCAGAAGATGAACGTCTGACAAATCCTCTTTTTGAGCCTTATGTGCCATTTGGAGCGGAAAGCGGTTCTCTTGGTGAGAGGTTATTTGATATTCAGCGCAGGATTATCAAGGAGAAGGCAGCAGCCAGTTCCTCCATCTTTGTAGGACGCTGCTCCGATCAGATACTATCGGGATACGAGGATACGTTCCATTTTTTCATTTATGCACCCAGACTTCAGAGAATTAAAAGAATCATGGAGGTGGAACAGATACAGGAGTGCACCGCTGCGGAAAGAATCCTGAAGAAAGTGGATAAACAAAGAAAATCCTATTACCAATTTTTTACAGATCAGAAATGGGGATCCACAGAGGGAAAGGATTTGATGTTAAATACCGGTACTCTTGGGGTGAATGGAGCGGCCCAGGTGATTTTAGACTTTCTCAAAGTAAAAGGATACGTGGAATAATTGTTTGGGACAGCACTGCAAAGCGCTGTCCCAAAGTATTTCTTAAATCTGATTTTTCTTTTTCAATTCAGCCATTTTCATAGCACGAACTTTTAAGGGCAATCCAAACAGGGTGATAAATCCGTCTGCATCATGGTGATCGTAAAGGTCACCTGTTGTAAAGCTGGCCAGAGATTCACTGTACAGACTGTAGGGGGAGGTGGTGCCGGCCTTGATAATATTTCCCTTATAGAGTTTGAATTTCACTTCTCCGGTTACATATTCCTGCGTCACGTCCACAAAAGCCTGGATTGCTTCCCGCAGAGGCGTAAACCATTTTCCTTCATATACGATCTGGGCAAACTTATTACCCAAATCTTTTTTCACTTCCATGGTAGCCCGGTCTAATACCAGTTCCTCCAGTTGTTGATGGGCCTCCATGAGAATGGTTCCGCCTGGAGTTTCATACACGCCTCGGGATTTCATTCCCACAACCCGGTTTTCTACGATGTCTACGATTCCGATACCATGTTTGCCGCCCAGTTCATTTAATTTTGTAATAATCTGGGAGACTTTCATTTCTTCGCCGTTTAAACTGGTCGGGATTCCCTTCTCAAAGGTCATAGTTACATATTCTTCTTGGTCGGGAGCCTTTTGCGGTGTTACGCCCAGCACCAGGAGATGGTCATAATTTGGTTCATTGGCAGGATCTTCCAGTTCCAGCCCCTCGTGACTGATGTGCCAAAGATTGCGGTCTCGGCTGTAGCTGGAATCTGCGGAGAAGGGAAGATCGATGCCGTGTTTTCTACAGTACTCAATTTCATCTTCACGGGACTGCATGGTCCAGACATCTGTCATTCTCCATGGAGCAATGATCTTTAAATCCGGAGCCAAAGCCTTGATAGCAAGTTCAAAACGAATCTGGTCGTTTCCCTTTCCGGTGGCTCCATGACAGATAGCAGTAGCGCCTTCCTTTCTGGCGATCTCTACCAACTTTTTAGCAATACCGGGTCGAGCCATGGATGTTCCAAGCAGATATTTATTTTCATAGATGGCCCCGGCTTTTACGCAGGGCATAATATAATCATCGCAGAACTCGTCAATAATGTTTTCAATATATAATTTCGAAGCGCCAGACAACTTTGCGCGCTCTTCCAGACCGTTTAGCTCATTTCCCTGTCCACAGTCGATGCAGCAGCAGATAACATCGTAGTCAAAGTTTTCCTTTAACCAGGGAATGACAGCGGTGGTGTCCAGGCCGCCGGAGTAAGCTAAGATTACTTTTTCTTTCATTTTGAAATAACCTCCTGTGTATATAATGTATCGATGCACGGTTGCAGTTGCCCGGATGAGGACAAACGCACTAGGATTACTATACATCAACTATCATAATTATGCAAGCATAAAATGATCGAAAAAAGTACAAAAAAAGAGACGATAAGGAATGATATTTGAAAATATAGGAATAAAAGATGAAAAAGGGCTTGAATAATGTTTGAATAAAATGTATAATTATGCGAACGAAAAGCATAAGGAACAAGAAACGCTTTACTTGAGAGATATGTTATTATATACTTTTCAGGTAAGCAGACGTGGAAGAAGACAAAGCAGAAAACAACGGCAACCTTTATGATTATGAGTTCTCGCATAGGCGCTTTCGTGATAAATCAGACAAAAGGAGTGGAGGAAAAGAATGAAGGCAGGAATTATCGGAGCCACAGGTTATGCAGGAGGAGAGCTTGTTAGGCTTCTCTTGGGCCATAAGGAAGTGGAGATTAAGTGGTTTGGATCCAGAAGTTATATTGATGAGAAATATTCGAGTATTTATCAAAATATGTTTCAGATTGTAGAGGACGTCTGCAGGGATGACAATCTGCAGAAGCTGGCGGATCAGGTAGATGTGATTTTTACAGCTACGCCTCAGGGATTTTGCGCTTCCCATATAAATGAGGAACTTCTTTCTAAAGTAAAAGTAATTGATTTAAGCGCGGACTTTCGGATCAAAGATGTGAAGACTTATGAGAAGTGGTATCAGATCAAGCATGCTTCTCCACAGCTGATTGGAGAGGCAGTTTACGGATTGTGCGAAATGAACCGGGAGCAGATTAAACAGGCGAGACTTTTGGCAAATCCGGGGTGTTATCCGACTTGCAGCATTTTATCCATATACCCTCTGTTAAAGGAAGGGCTGATTGAGCCTTCTAGTATTATTATTGACGCCAAATCCGGCACATCCGGAGCAGGAAGAGGGGCAAAAGTGGATAATTTGTATTGCGAGGTTAATGAGAATATAAAGGCCTACGGAGTGGGGAGCCATCGCCATACCCCGGAGATTGAAGAACAGCTTGGATATGCGGCCGGCCAAAACGTAACCTTAAACTTTACTCCCCATTTGGTTCCTATGAACCGGGGAATTTTAGTGACGGCTTATGCGTCTTTAAAGACGGGGATCACGGAGAGTCGGGGAAGGGCCGCATCTGAGAAGTACTATGAGAAAGAACATTTTGTACGGGTACTGGAACCTGGTGTGTGCCCTCAAACAAAATGGGTGAGGGGAAGCAATTATGTGGATGTTAATTACCAGGTAGATCCCAGAACGGGTCGGGTGATCATTATGGGTGCCATGGACAACCTGGTCAAAGGGGCAGCCGGGCAGGCTATTCAGAATATGAATTTGATGTTTGGATTGGATGAAAAGATGGGACTGACGCAGGTTCCCATGTTTCCGTGAAAAGGAGAATGAATATGAGAGAAGTAGAAGGAGGAGTCACTGCGGCCAAGGGGTATCAGGCGGCAGGAATCTTTGCAGGAATTAAAAAGGATAAAAAAGATATGGCCATGATCTACAGCAAAACCCCCTGCCACGCGGCAGGAACTTTTACCACGAATCTGGTAAAAGCGGCTCCTGTAAAATGGGATCAGCGTTTGGTGAGAGAATATGAGACAGCCAGGGCCATTGTGATCAACAGCGGCATAGCCAATGCCTGCACAGGACGGGAAGGAGAACGGTATTGTGAAGAGACGGCAGCGGCGGTGTCGCGGATATTTGGAATTCAAAAGGAGGAGGTGTTTGTGGCTTCCACCGGAGTGATCGGCGCCCAGCTTCCCATAGAGAAGCTAAAAAAAGGAGTAGCCACCATGGCCTCTCTTTTGTCAGATACACCGGCGGCGGCCTCCCAGGCGGCAGAGGCGATCATGACTACGGATACGGTGAAAAAAGAAGTGGCTGTATGTGTGGAATTGGGAGGAAAGGCAGTGACGGTGGGAGGAATGTGTAAAGGTTCAGGTATGATTCATCCCAATATGTGTACGATGTTAAGTTTTGTAACCACGGACGCTGCAATCTCAAAGGAAATGTTGCAAAAGGCACTGTCAGAGGATGTGAAGGATACCTATAATATGATTTCGGTGGATGGGGATACCTCCACAAACGATACGGTATTGCTTTTGGCCAACGGACTGGCTGGAAATCCGCAGATCACGGAGGAAAATGAAGATTACCAAACTTTTCGGAAAGCACTGAACTATGTCAATACCAGGCTTGCCAAGATGCTGGCCGGTGACGGAGAGGGAGCCACAGCCCTCTTTGAAGTGAAGGTAATAGGAGCCTCTTCTAAGGAGCAGGCTGTAACTTTGAGCAAATCGGTGGTATCATCCACTCTGACCAAGGCAGCCATCTTCGGACATGACGCCAACTGGGGCAGAATCCTCTGTGCCATGGGATATTCCGGAGCTTTCTTTGATCCGGAGCGGGTAGATCTGTATTTTGAAAGTGAGGCAGGAACGTTGCAGATCATCAAAGATGGCGTGGCTACGGACTATAGTGAAGAAAAGGCCACAGAGATTTTATCCGGGAATCAGGTAACGGCGATTGTGGATGTGAAAATGGGTACGGCTCAGGCCACAGCCTGGGGCTGCGATCTTACCTATGACTATGTGAAAATCAATGCGGATTACCGCTCTTAAGAAAGAGATTCGGGAAAGCAGCAGATAAAGGAGGGTACAACAACATGGAAGATATGGAGAATTGGCTGCAAAAGGCGGGCGTCTTAAATGAAGCTCTGCCCTACATACGGAGGTTTCACGGTAAAATCATTGTAGTGAAATACGGGGGAAGCGCCATGGTGGATCACGAACTGAAAAAAAGCGTGATTCGGGATGTGGCCTTATTGAAGCTGGTAGGTTTTCGACCCATTGTTGTTCACGGTGGCGGAAAAGAGATTACGAAATGGACCAAAAAGCTGGGAATTGAAACCCAGTTTGTCAATGGACTTAGAGTAACAGATAAGCCTACCATGGAGGTGGCTGAGATGGTGCTCAATAAGCTGAATAAGGGCTTAGCATCCATGATGGAAAAGGTGGGGGTGCACGCTGTGGGTATCAGCGGAAAAGATGGTTCTATCCTCCGGGTAGAGAGAAAGCTTTCCAATGGAGAGGATATAGGATATGTGGGAGAGGTCAAGCATGTGGATCCAAGCCTGCTTCAGATCCTTTTGGATAACGACATCGTGCCTGTGATCTGTCCTATTGGTTCGGATGACCATTTCCACTCTTACAATGTAAATGCTGACGATGCGGCTTGTGCCATAGCCACGGCGATGGGGGCATCTAAACTTGCATTTTTAACGGACATTGAGGGGGTATACCGAGATCCTCTGGATAAGTCCACGCTGATCTCGGTTTTAACGATACCGGAGGCGGAGAAACTGATGAGTGACGGAAACGTGGGCGGAGGTATGCTACCGAAAATTCGCAATTGTGTGGATGCCGTCAAGTCTGGTGTATCCAGGGTACATATCCTGGATGGACGTATTGAGCATTGCCTTCTCCTAGAATTTTTTACGAACAAAGGAGTAGGGACAGTGATCATCGGGGATGAGGAGGAGGTATCATGAAAAAAACAGCCAGGGAATATATACAGCAGACGGAGAATGCGGTGTTGCACACCTACAATCGGTTTCCTGTTGTGTTGGAAAGCGGGCAGGGTGTCTATTTAACCGATGTGGAGGGGAAAAAATATTTGGATTTTGGAGCCGGTATTGCTGTTTTTGGATTGGGATATCATTATCCAGGATATGATGAGGCACTCAAGGACCAGATTGACAAGCTGATTCACACGTCAAATCTTTTCTACAGTGTGCCGATGGCGGAGGCGGCTCAAAAGCTGGCAGAAGCCAGTGGTATGTCCAAGGTTTTTTTCACCAACAGTGGAACCGAAGCTGTGGAAGGAGCCATTAAGGCAGCCAGAAAATATGCCTACAATAAGGAGCAAAGAACAGATCATGAAATTATTGCTATGAATCATTCTTTCCATGGGCGCAGCGTAGGAGCCCTTTCCGTCACCGGAAATCCCCATTATCAGGAGGCTTTTAAACCGCTGATGGGTGGTGTTCGTTTTGCCGAATACAACGATCTAGATAGCGTAAAGGAGCAGCTTACGGAGAAAACCTGTGCTATTATTCTGGAGACAGTGCAAGGGGAAGGCGGGATCTACCCGGCCGAAAAAGAGTTTTTAGAGGGTATAAAACAGATCTGTGAGGAACGGGATATTTTGTTGATTCTGGATGAGATTCAGTGCGGCATGGGAAGAACCGGAAGCCTGTTTGCCTGGCAGGAATTTCAAGTGGAGCCGGATATTATGACTTGCGCAAAGGCTCTTGGATGTGGGATTCCGGTGGGAGCCTTTGTATTGAACGAAAAGACGGCAAAGGCATCACTGGAGCCTGGAGATCACGGGACCACCTATGGTGGGAATCCTCTGGCCTGTGCAGCCGTATCAAAAGTGCTGGATATTTTCAAAGGGGATCGCATCCCGGAACATGTGAGGTCATTGACGCCTTATCTGGAGGAAAGACTGGATGCCTTGGTGAAGGACTTTGGATTTATAACAGCGAGAAGGGGTATGGGCTTTATGCAGGGCCTGGTTATCGAAGGCAGGCCGGTGGGACAGATCGTTACGAGAGCGTTGGAACAGGGGCTCATTGTGATGTCTGCGGGAACCAATGTACTGCGGCTGGTGCCTCCGCTTGTGATCGAAAAAGAGCACATTGATGAAATGGAAAAAATTTTAAGAGATGTATTTTTGCTTTCAGAATCATAATATTTGGACAGGATGTTTAGGATAAACCAGAGGGGCCAAAGTTTTTTGGCCCCTGTATTTTTTTTGAAAAAACAGTAACCTTTTGCATGATTTTATCCTCTAATAGTCAGAAAGGAAAAGAAAGGAGGCCCCTGGATATGGAAAAAAAGGAAGAGATACCTATTTCTCTTATCAAACGGGCGATTCGGGGAAATGACCGGGCATTCGAGGTATTGATGGAGCAGTATAAGGTCTATCTCTATCGGGTTGCATACTGTCATTGCAAGAACCAGGAGGATGCCCTGGACGCGGTACAGGAATGTGTGACGGCAGCTTATCTGAATATCGGGAAGGTGCACTCTCCGGAATATTTTCGAACCTGGCTGACCAAAATTCTAATCCATGCAGTTCAAAAGGAAAAAAAGAAGGCCGCTTTGCGGGCGGAGGTTCCTTTTGAGGAAGGGTGGGAAAGAACGGCGGAAGAGGGAATTTTGCCGGAAGAGCGGATGGATTTATATCACGCTATTGACGCATTGCCCCAGAAGTACCGTAGCATCATTATTTTAAAGTATTTCAATGATTTTAAAATCAGCGAGATCGCCCAGGTGATGGAGATGCCAGAGGGAACAGTGAAAGGCTTTTTGAGTAGGGCCAGAAAAATGTTAAAAGAGAGATTAGAAGGAGGCAGTGCATATGAGTCAGAGAGCGTATGATCAGATTCCGATTCCGGATGGATTGGATAATGCCCTGAAAAGAGGATTGGAAGAAGGAAAAAGATTAAAGAGGATTCGCAAAAGAAGGAGAAGACTGGCAGGGATTGGAGGCGTTGCGGCAGTATTTGCCGTGTCTGTTGGGATTTGCTATTCAAATCCGGCTCTCGCTGGAAAAATTCCGCTAATCGGACATATTTTCCAGAAAGTAGAACAGTCCATTCCCTATCCGGGAGATTATTCCAACAAATCCAGCGTGCTACAGGAGACGCAAAAGACGCCGGGAAAAACAGAAAAAAGACAGAGGGAGGGAAATCAGAAGGATAAGGAACCGGTCTACACTGCATCTGATCAGGGAATGACTCTGACGGCTTCTGAGGTTTACTGGAATGCCACCCAGATCAACCTTACCGTTGCGATGGAATATGACAAAATGGGAGAGATGGGATTTTATCATAATGGATATGAGCGCCAATCCTACGACACTGTTCAGATGATGGGGAGAATTCTGATCAACGGAAAAGAGGTGAGCGCGGAGTTGGATTTGGAGGGAAGACAGACTGATGAGAACACATTTGCCGGCGTGGGAAGGATCTCAATGGATCTGCCAGAGAATGTGATGAAAGAGGATCTCACACTTGAAATCTGTATAGAGCAGATCTGGTGGAATGATGTGACCAAGGCCTATCAGGGGCAGGAAGGAGCCAGCAGCTATAGTTCAGCCCGCTACTGCGAAGGAGAATGGAATTTAAGGATCCCGGTTTCAGATGTGGCGCAGGCGGATACAGATGTGCAAAAGATTCCACTTCAGAAAACCAATGAGCAAGGATTTGGCTTTGGAACTCTGACTGTGACAGATTATGAGGTAGCCGTGGAACTGATACAGCCCGATTGGGATTTGCAGCAGAAGAGGGAGTTCTACCAAGAGGTGAAGGCGCAAGCTCAAAGCGCACTGGGGCAGGAGGCAGCAGAGCGTTTTTATGCAGACGCCTGGCTGGAGCCTGAGGATGAGCTGCACTGTGGCGTTGCAGCCTTCGACCAGGATGGAAACAGGCTGGAAAATGTTACCGAGAATTCCTTCCAGATTGAAGGTAAAACCATCACAAAGGTGAGCCTGTTTTTGCTGGCAGATGATATTACAGCTATTAAGGCAGATGATCCAGAACAGATCCAGGCCTGTGCTCTTTTTAAAATGGAAGTCGAGCTTTAACAGAATAAAACTCCTTTTTTGGAGAAAACTAAACGAGATGAAATGCGTTTTGCGGGTTTCATCTCGTTTGCCATAAATCAGGAAAAGGAGTTTTGAAGATGATAGGAATACTTACCGCTTTGCTATCTGGTGCTCTTATGAGTATTCAGGGGGTCTTTAACACAGATGTGACAAAGAACACAAGCTTATGGGTATCCACCAGCTTTGTTCAGTTTTCTGCTCTTGCGGTCTGTCTGGTGGCTTGGTTTTTTACAGACCGAACCAGCTTTCGTACGATTCTGGAAGTGCCGAACCAGTATGCATTGCTTGGAGGTGTCATTGGGGCTTTTATCACGAT
The DNA here is from genome assembly GCA_902476645.1 of uncultured Lachnospiraceae bacterium. GTDB lineage: Bacteria > Bacillota > Clostridia > Lachnospirales > Lachnospiraceae > CABSEG01. Next base: position 57,835 of record CABSEG010000009.1, read on the forward strand.
TACGGTCATTAAAAGTATGAGCGCTCTTGGACCTGCCAGAGCTGCTATGCTGATTGTTATTTCTCAGCTGATTGTGGCATATGTGATAGAACTGTTTGGAGTGTTTGGAGTGGATAAGCAGCCATTTGAGTGGAGAAAAGCGGGGGGAATGTTGTTGGCAATTATCGGAATCATCATCTTCAAATGGTAAATATGAAAAAAGTATTGTAATCAAGAACTATTTCCATTAAAATAGAATCAGACTGTATCAGGGGGCCTTTGCCAGAGGCAAAAGGAGTGAATACAGGATGAAACTTAAGAAAATACAGATGATTTTTATTTTGATGATGTGTTGTCTGCCTATACTGTGCGGATGCCACAGAGAACCGCAGGCCGCTCTTTTTGACGCAAAGGAAGAGCAAAAGACGACAGAAAGCGAAGAACAGGAGACTGAGAAAGAGCAGACGGAAGCGACAGAGACTACTGGCATGATTTACGTTCAGGTTTGCGGAGCAGTAAAGAAACCGGGAGTCGTTACTCTACCGGCGGGGTCCAGAGCCTTTGAAGCGATTTCCCTTGCCGGGGGATTGACCAAGGAGGCGGCGGAAAGCTCTGTCAACCAGGCGCAGGTGCTAAGTGATGGCCAGCAGCTGGTGGTGTGGACCAAGGAAGAAATGGAAAAGGGAATTGTTTCCCAGGTAAAAGGGCAGCAGGAAGAAGGCGAGCAGATAGGTAAAAAGGTAAATATCAATACGGCTACCGCCTCGGAATTGATGACCCTTTCCGGAATCGGTGAGTCCAGGGCTACCGACATCATTGCTTACAGGGAAGAAAACGGCGGGTTTCAAAGCATTGAGGAGATTATGAACATCAGCGGTATTAAGGAGGCAATTTTCGAAAAAATCAAAGATCAGATCACTGTATCGTGATGGATGGCGGCGAAGCCGCCTTGGCATAGATAAGGAGCTAACGATGGGAAAAAAGGTATTAGTGGTAGACGATGAAAAATTAATTGTGAAGGGAATCCGTTTCAGCCTGGAGCAGGACGGAATGGAAGTGGACTGTGCCTACGACGGGGAAGAAGCTTTGAAAATGGCAAGGGAGC
>CABSEG010000010.1 GCA_902476645.1 uncultured Lachnospiraceae bacterium
CCAGCCGCTCCCACCGAAGCGGCTGCTTCTCTCTTCTTTGTTAATATGTGCTATTTTACACTTTTTATTCATAATCATACTTTATTCTTGTCCGAAACAGCCTGCGGCAAAGCTGTTTTCCGTTAAAAGGAATCAGCGGATACAGATAGCTCTTTCCGGCCACCGTTTTGTTGCAAGCCACAAACAGGATAATCAATCCCACACCGGCCAAAAAACCATAGAGATGAAACAGCGCCGTCAACACCAAAAGAAGAATACGCATAAACTTTAATGCGTACCCCAGCTCATAGCTGGACTGTGTATAGTTGGCAATGGCCACAAAGGCCATATACAACATGGTTTCCGAGTTAAACCACCCGGAATTTGCCGCAAATTCTCCCAATACCAGGGCCGCAATCACGCTCAAGGGCGTAGATAACATGGATGGCGTATTGATTGCCGCCAGCTTTAGCCCATCGATGGCCACCTCCAAAATCAAAAGCTGAAAAATCAATGGGATATTGACTGGCTCCGTCACTTTAATAAAGGAAAGCCACGGAGGAATCCACTGGGGATTTTGCATCAACAGCAGCCAAACCGGGGTCAAAAATAACGTCAGAAAGGCGATCAGATATTTGGTTAGCTTCAGATACGTTCCTGTCACTGGTGAGAAATAAAAATCGTCTGCCTCCTCGATGATGTCAAAAATCGATACCGGAAGCAGCAAAGCCGCCGGAGAGTTGTCCACCAGAATTGCGAGCTTTCCTTCCAGAATACTGGCAGCCGCCGCATCCGGGCGCTCCGTAAACTTAAACTTTGGAAAAGGATTCCACCATTTTCTGCGGTACAGACACTCTGCCAGGCTCTCCTGATTCATGGTCAGCGCATCCACCTTTACAGTTTTTAACCGATCCTTTACCACCTCCAGGAAATCCTGATCCACCCGGTCTTCCATATAGGTGAGCACCACATCTGTCCTGGAGGTTTCCCCCACATTCATCATCTCCATACACAGTTTAGGGCTTCTGATTCTCCTTCGAATCAAGGCGGTATTAAACACCACGGTCTCCACAAAACCATCCCTGGAGCCCCGCAGGACTTTGTCCTTCTCCGGCTCGGCCACGCTTCGCATCGGATAGGTTCTGCAGTCAATGGCAAAGCATTTGGAATATCCATCGATGAAAAGGCAGAGCACTCCCGAAAGAATGCTTGTGACTATCCCCTCCTTTTCCTCCAGCAGGTCCACCTCCACATAAGGCATAGAGTCCCTGGAAAGACCGCTGCTATCCTCCGGCAAATCATCCGGGGTAATGGAATAAAAATATTCCAGGAGCTTCTCCATAATATCATCTTTCACAAACCCGTCCACAAAATAAATGCATGCCTGCCGGTCAGCCACCAGAGTCATGCGGTAGATGATATCAAAATTTTTCTTCACATCCAGGGCTTTGTGAAAATACTGCATATTTTCCTTCAAATCTGAGGATATGTTGGGATCCATAAATACCCTCCTTCCATCTTTTTCATTTAGCTTTCCCAAAACATTGGAAAATATGTTATACTTTACGATATCGCTTTTCTGTCAGGAGGTTTCTATGGATTTTTTACGATTTCTGGAAGGCATTCGACTTCCCTATTTAGATTCATTTTTTCAGTGGTGCACCTACCTGGGGCAGGAGTTGCCTATCCTGATTGTCATCTGCGTCCTGTTCTGGTGTGTCCATAAAGATTTGGCCTATCAAATCGGCCTTTCCTTCTTCTGCGCAGGTCTGCTGCTGCAAAGCTTAAAGATCACCTTTCGTATCGACCGGCCCTGGATCCTGGACCCGGATTTTCATCCGGTAGCTTCCGCACTGCCAGCCGCCACCGGTTATTCCTTTCCCAGCGGGCATACCCAGTCAGCCACCTCTCTGTTTTCTGTCCTGGGTCTTCATGCAAAAAAGCGGTGGCTTAAGGTGATCTGTGTCATGCTTTTTTGCCTTGTGGGATTTTCCCGGATGTACCTCGGCGTGCACACCCCAAAGGATGTGCTGGCTGCCATCGCTGTGGGACTTATCTGCTCTCTGCTGATTCACAGATTTTACAATAGACGCGACGGATCAAAGAAAGAAAACTTCCGGATTAGCCTGGCACTTGGCATCCTTTCCCTGGCCGTGATCTGCTATACCCTTCTTCTGATGCGTCTGGGGAAGCTGGATGCCGTCTACGCCAAAGACTGCTGCAGCGCCTCAGGGGCAGGACTGGGGTTTGCCCTGGGCTGGTATCTGGAGCGAACCTATCTGGATTTCTCTCCCAAAGGCTCCCTGCCCTTTCAGATTCTAAAATGCATCGTCGGTCTTTTGGGCGCCCTGGCCCTGAAAGAAGGGCTCTCACTCTTACTGGGAGAGGGTATCTTTGCCTGTGTCCTTCAATACTTTCTTCTGGTATTGTGGGTTCTGGTTCTCTTTCCTTTTTTATTTCAAACGTATCAGAGCCGGAAGTTTTAGCTTCCGGCTCCGTTTTCTTACCTTACATCTCCCAAGTAAAACAGCGCCACGGTCCCGGGGCCGGAATGGGCGCCTATAGTGGGTCCCACATGATTGATTAAAAAGTGTTCAAATCCCAATCTCTGTTTCACCAGATCCGCCACAAAACGGGCATCCTCTATACAGTCACCATGACTGATAAAGATCCAGTCATTCTTGTCCCTCCAGCTTCCAATCTGACGCTCCATACTGTCCACCAACTGAATCAGAGACTTCTTTCTGCCTCTGGCTTTGGACACCGGAATCAGATGTCCCTCATTGTCCACGTGCAGTACCGGCTTGATATTAATCATCGTTCCCACAACTGCCGTCATTCTGGAGACCCTGCCTCCCCGATATAAATGGAACAGATCATCCACAGTAAAATTGTGAACCAGATTTAACTTGTGGGCTTCCAGCCACTCTGCCAGCTCTTCAAATCCCATCCCCTCTTTTTGCAATTTCAGGGCATGGTGAACCAAAAGTCCCTCCCCCAGGGACGCGCAGAGAGAGTCGATCACACGTATATGGCAATCAGGCCTTTCCTCCATCAGCTCCTCCGCCGCGATCCTGGCACTGTTGCTGCTTCCGCTCAGGCCACTGGAAAAAGCGATGTGCAGGATGTTTTTTCCTCCCTTTTCCAGAAATTTTTTAAATTCTTTCTTTGCCTCCTGGGGATTGACTTGGGAAGTGGTAGGCATGGAACCCGCTCTCATCTTTGCGTAAAACGCTTCGCAGGAAAGTCCGTTTTCCCTGTTATAAGTCTTCCCATCTATAGTATAGGTCAGCGACATGACTCCAAGACCATGTTCTTTTATATAATCATCTGGCAAATCTGCGGTATTGTCAGTGGTAATGATGTAATCACTCATCCTTCTCCCTCCCTGTATCATTATTTTTTATCATAACACTTTTCCCGGTTTTTCGCAACGAGGAAACCCTCCTTGAAAGACCTGTCTGAAAGCTTTTCTCAAAAATATGCCTCAATTTTCATGCATAGAACCATCCGGTACAAAATAGAATGTAGTAAACCGATGGTAAGGAGGACAATGGATGGGTTCTAAAACAAAAATCATGGTGTTTCGCATGAGAGAATTGATTTACACCGGAGTCTTTGCTGTTCTGGGTATCCTTTTGATTATCCTGATGGTTTTGATGTTCCGGCCAAAAGGCGATGCCGAAAAGGGTTCAGCCTCACAAGATGCCACAAGCACCCTAAAGTACACGGCAGGCGTCTACACCACCCCGATTACCCTCGGTGAAAATGCCATCGACGTGGAAGTAACGGTGGATGCCCAAAGCATTCAGTCCATCCGCCTTGTAAACTTAAGTGAGTCCGTCACCACCATGTATCCGCTGGTGGAGCCGGCCCTGGAAGAGCTGGCTGAACAGGTCTGTGAAAAACAGTCCACTGAAAACATCAGCTATTCCGAAGACAGCAAATATACTTCTATGCTTCTGCTAAAAGCGATCGATGAAGCTCTGCAAATGGCAGAGGGAGACATTACCTCCGATTAATTTGTGAATAATGTTTACTCTTTATTCACAAATCCTTCAAGACTCCAACATAAAACATTCATATCTCTTCGCTATACTAACATCATAGCAACCGCAATCTTTTTTAATCACATATTTTTTCTTTTTCATAACTTGACCGGTACACGAATGTACCGGTCCTCCTTTTGTCTGGCTATCTGATCAGCGCCCTTATTTTACTCTCACGGTAAGTTTCGCTCTCTTATTATTGACTGTCCGCACGGTGATGACCGTCTTTCCTTTCTTTTTGGCTGTTACCACTCCCTTGGAATTTACAGAGGCCACTGCCTTTTTGCCAGACCGATATCTGAGCTTTGTATAGACCGTGGCAGGTGTAATCGAAGCCCTGATCCGATAGGTTTTTCCCTTCTTCAGGGTTATCTTCTTTTTCTTCAGCGTCAGCTTCTCAGGCTTTTCCAGATAGGAACGGTTCAAATCACAAGCCCCGCTTATACCGGATACGGTTCCGGCGTTGTCATACTGCCACATATAACAAACACCTGAAAATCCCGGCTTATTCACGCCGTAATCTGCCACCCAAACCGGGATACCGGAAAGCTTGTTCCAATTAAAATAGGTATTCAGATAGTAAGAAGAAGAATAAATCATGGGCGTATACCCTGCGCTTTTTATTTTGTTGCAAAAGGCCTTGGCCATAGCGGTGGTATTCTTCTTTCCATTGACAAAATTACCCGGCATTTCCATATCATAGGCCACAGGGTAGTCCAGCTGTCTGCCGTTTAGGATTTTCAGACAATACGCCGCTTCTCTCCTGGCGTCCGCCACAGTCCTGCAGCAGCAGACATGATAGGCTCCCACCTTCAGTCCGGCAGCCTTAGCTCCCTGATAGTTCGCCTCAAACTGTTCATCCACATCTTCCATGAATACTTCCGGTTCCTGGCCGTCCCCGATCTTTATCATTGCGTATGTATAACCCTGGGCCTTTACTTTCTCCCAGTCCACCACTCCGTTATACTCGGACACATCGATTCCCTTGACGGCCTTGGCCGCGCCAGCGCTCATAGGGACGCAAAAGAACAGCGCACACAGCAAGAGCAAACCGGCATATCTCCATTTTTTCATACAAAACCTCCTTCAGCACAAACATATTTACGCCTGCTTTCTCTGTTATCCTAACGCCAAGGGACTGCTTCGTCAAGACCTGTTGCGGAATCTCTTTTGTCACAAAGACGCCTGACAAGTATTTATGCCGCAGACAGGGCGGGGAACTTAGCTTCCCCGCCCTGCTTATCTGTTACCTTCTGCCTATTTTACAGCAATTAAAATGCTGCGATCTTTTCTGCGGAATACTGAAGAATCAAAACTGCATCCTTGGTATCGGCAACTCCGTCGCCGTTTACATCTGCGCCATCCAACTGCTCTGCATCCAGATCAGACAGCTCCGCGTTGTATCTGAGAAGTTCCGCAGAGTCGTTGGTATCCACCTTACCGTCTCTGTCCACATCACCTCTTAAACGAGCCTGAACAACCACGTTTGTCAGTTCCTCTGTGGCTGCGCTGACTTCTGTCTGGGTAGCATCGGCATCGTTGTAAACCGCCTCTGCCGCTGCCAGAGCGTCGGCCAGGCCACGGATACTGGACTCTGTATAGCTGGAAGCATCTGCCAGAATCTCGTTTGCTTTATCGATCATGGCACTTAAGGCTGCCTTATTGCCTTTCATCACAAGTCCGCGAATTGCTGTGGAAATCTGGCTGTAGGCATTGGCCAAAGCATCTTCTCCTCTGTCAGCATCGGCCACCACTTCCCTGGCCTCCTGGATTGCTGCTTCCAGAGCCGCCCAACTCTCAGAGGTATATTTGTCTGCATTCAGGCCTTCCACTGCTGCAATCAGGCTCTCTAAGGACTCCACATCCGCAAATTTGACTACCTGAACAATGGCGTCAATCACATCGCTGGTCATCTGGTTTACCGCATCCTGAGTAGCCCCTGCGTTTGCCAGAAGTTCCTTGGCGCTTTCGATTACTGCTTTCAAAGCTCCCAGACTTTCATCCTCATAGTTCTGTGCTGCTGCCAGTATGGCCTCTGCCGTATCTACCGCTACCTGCAGATGTGTCTTTTGCACACCATACTCCAGACCGCCGAAAGCAGTTACCAGATTTGCAATGGCTGCATCCCGGTCTGCCTGGGTTGCCGCAACATCTGCATCCACCGCCTTAGCTGCTTCAATGGCATCCGCAAGAACACCCCAGCTCTCTGCCGTATAGTCTTCCTGAGATAAGTTTTCCATAAAGCGAATCCAGTTTCCAAGATCCTTCGGATCCTTTGTCTGATCCGCCAACCATTCCATAATGGTCACTCCGTCTTCCTCGCACTTGTTGTTCAGCGTGTACAGCCATGACCAGTGGCCGTTATACTGATATCCGTCGTAATTTCCTGAGGTGTCATGTACATCCTCGAAGAAGGAGAAGTGTACATTGGAAGCTCCCATCTGCTCCAGTCTCTCCACTGTTGCTACCGTATGTGCCTGCGGGTTTACAGTGGGATCATTGGCAGCATGGGTAAACCAGATCGGCATATCCTTAATAGACTCCAGCATCTCATCGGTAATCCACGCATCCGTGTAGGCTTCACAGATCGGGAACGCTGCTGTAAAGTAATCCGGATAGGTCATGATCATGTTCATCGTCATATATCCGCCGTTGGAGCATCCGCCAAGATAGATCCTATTGGTATCAATATCGTCGTTGGAATCCACATAATCGCGGATCAAATCCATCAGAGTCTCTGTATAGATGGAAGTTCCGTCCTGAGTATAACCTGATCCGTCATCCATCCACATGCTGGGGGACTGAGGCGTCAATACGTATGCACCTCCAAAGATATCCTGGATATCGCTCTTAACCAGATTCAATACCGGATTTCCAAAGAGTACCACATCCGGGTCTGTTCCGCCCTCACCAGCTCCATGCAGCCAGATGATCAGCGGATTCTTTCCATTGTCCTCTGCCGGCGCATAGGATGCATAGGAAAGAGTAATGTCATTGGAAGTAAAGGTATCCTTCTCAAAATCCTCTGCCAGAGGTTTGATCATATCTGCGGCTGTCAGCTCAATATTCAGGCTTGTGATCTCCTCGTCTCCGGCCGTCAGCGTATTGCCTTCCGTCAGGGTGATGGCATTGGTATACGGATCTGCCCATACGTTGAAGCCTGCCATAAAATCATAGAAGAATGGATTGCTCACTGCATCGTCCGGATGTACGCTCATCTCCAGAGTCACATACGCGGAATCTGTCTCCACCTGATTTCCCTGGCTGTCGCTTACATAAGCGTCTGTGATGGTTCTGTTTCCGGATGTAATCATTCCAAAGAAGCCTTCCTTTTCCACTGCTACCTGGAATTTCTCTGGTGATACGCTTCCTGCGTTGACAGTCTTATCCAGGTTCAGAATGATCTTTGTCACGCCGGGACCCCAGTCAAATCCTTCCACCAGCATGGTGTAGGAACCGGATGCCGTCACCTCTTCGGAGGTTCCGCGGTCAAAGGCCAATGTATGCATCTTCATATAGCACAGGTTCTTGGTCAGATTCCGGAGAGCTGTTCCAAATCCTGCTGGATCGTTCTCATAATATCCTTTCAGCTGCTCCAATACACCAGGATACAGCCACCCGTCCATAAAGTCGGGAGAGAGAATCGTATCATTGCCTGCGTAGATAGCGATGGCATGTCCGAAGTAACCTTCCATAGTTCCAGACCAGTTCTGGGTGTAATCGGATACCACAAATCCCTTGAATCCCCATTCACCCCGGAGCAAATCGGTCAATAAAGCCTTGCTGCCGCCGGCCCAGGTTGCCCCGATTCTGTTAAAGGAGGACATAATGCCCATGGCATTTCCTTCCTTTACGCCGATCTCAAAGGGCTCCAGATAGATCTCTCGCATAGCCTGCTCCCCAATCCAGGTATAAAGCCGCTCTCTTCCCTGCTCCTGATCATTTACGGCAAAGTGCTTTAAGGTTACGATCAGTCCCTGAGACTGGGCTCCTCTTGTTACGCCTGCCGCCATCTTTCCACTCAGCAGAGGGTCTTCTGAGTAATATTCAAAATTTCTTCCACCTCTTGGGCTTCTGTGAATATTTAAGCCAGGCGCATACCACACATTGGTTCCCATAGCTTTTGCTTCCACGCCTACTGCCTGACCCATGGCTTCTGCCAGTTCATCGTTGTAGGTGCAGGCCAAAGTGGTTGCTCCCGGACAGGCAATACCGGAATTCTGATAGCTGGAGCCGCCCGGTCCCTTCACAGCCGCGGGGCCGTCGTTGTCAACCGTTGCCGGAACGCCCAAACGCTCCACGCCTGCCGTGCGGAAACCACCCTTGTAAGAAAGCTCAATCATCTCATCCAGAGTGAACTGATCCAGGAACTGATCCCAGAGCGGAGAGTTCCACAGGTCATCCTTTCCTGCCTGGTAGACATCCTGCAGCGTTATGGTTTCGTCATACTCTGCACCGATGGTGGGAACTTCCAGCCCCGTATCCTCAACCACAACCTTCTCATACTGGCTGAAGTCCACCGGCGCAGCATTACCTTCCGCATCCGGAGAGGTGGGATAGGTCCCTTCCGCATCCTGTCTGCTTAATTTCGTCAGCCCATAGTCTGCATCTGAAAAACGATTTTCAATGGTGTTGCCGGTCGTGTCATCCTGCTTAAACACCCGATCTTCTTCCAGGGTATAGACATCGCTTCCCTCGGTGGTTCTCACATCCCGGTTAACCTTGATCTCATAATCTCCTGCTTCCATTACCCAAGCTCCCTGGGAAACGTCATAGGAGGCCATATCTTCCGTATCAAAGGTAACCTGTACCACTTCTGATTCACCGGGAGCCAGCTCTTTTGTCTTCGCATAACCGCCAAGCTCAATTGCTGACTTTTCGATCTTGCCCGTATACGGAGCGGAAAAATAAACCTGAACCACATCCTTTCCAGCTCTGTCACCGGTATTGGTCACTTCCACTTCTGCCTTTACCAGATCGTCATCCACTGAGATCTCGCCTACCTCCCAGTCGAAATCCGTGTAAGAAAGTCCATAGCCGAATGGATACTGTACCAGTTCATCCGCGCCTTCAAAGGTTTCAAAATAGCGGTATCCCACATATACGCCCTCTTCGTACTCTACGAAGTTACCCTGATTATCTGCATAGGAATACTTGCCGAAATTGGAATTGGAAGGATGATCCGAAATTTTATAAGTAATGGTATCTGCCAATCTTCCAGAGGGATTTACCTCTCCTGAAAGCATCTTCCCCACAGACTCCATACCAACTTCCCCGGGCGCCCAGATAATAGCTGCCGCCTGGATACTGGGATAGTCTTCCAGAAATCCCATTTCCATCACGTTGTCAATATTGAATAAAACTACAACCTTTCCAAAGGTGGTGGCTACCTTATCCACCATATCTGCCTCGATCTGGCTTAATTTCAGTACGTTTTCTGTCAAATCCGCACTCTCTGTGCCGCAACGTCCAATCACGATCACAGCGGTGTCCGAATATGCCTTCATCTGGGCAAGCTGCTCATCTGAAAGCTCGCTGATGGGCATCTCTGCATGGGTCGGACGGCTTCCAAATTGTCCGAAAGCTCCTCCTTCTCCCGCAAAACTCTCATCTTCCTGATTGATTTCATACCAGGCATCGTAGATATCGTACAGATCCTGATTGTAGGAGATGCCTGCATTGGTAAGACCTTCGTAAAAATCAATCAGATGATCTTCATTGTCCACCGCAATGGCTCCGGAGCCTCCTCCTCCTAAGAACGGATCCAGGGAACTGGTGCCAAACACATTCACTTTTGCATTCTGCTCCAGGGGCAAGGCCTGATCCTTGTTTTCCAGAAGCACAATACCCTCGGCCTCAATCTGCTTGGCAACAACTCTTGACCCCTCCCAGGCCTCCTCATCCACCGTACCGGTAGAAGCTGCTGCCGGAAGAGCACCGCCGACGGTCATGGCTGCTGCCAACAGTACCGCCAGTGTCTGTCTTACATGTTTCCTTTTCATTGCTTTCACCCTTTCTTTTTCTTTATTTAAGCACCTCCCCCGACCATTCGGAAGAGTGTAACTTACGATATCTGTTTGCGCTTTTTACAATTTATTCCTTTATTTTTATACTATTTTGTATATTTTACCAAGTATTACCAGTATTTTCCATGTAAATTTCTTGGATATTCTGTAATTTTTTTATGTTTCCACTATTTTTTAGTATAAAAATACCCTGAAAGAATCCATTTGGATTCCTTCAGGGTTTCTTACTAATTCTGATCTTTTTTCTTCTTCTTTGCGATTCCCACACCGGCGGCTGCCAATACTGCCACCGCTGCCACTGCCATACCGACCGGCAGCCAAATATTTGTCTCATCCCCTGTTTTTACCTGACTTGTCGTCTTAGAGGAACTGTTTGTCTGGCTGCTCTGGGTATTCCGGGTGTCCGTATCAGATTGATTTACAGAGTCTGACTGGCTTGTGCCTCCATTGGAGGAAGCGGCATTGGTCTGCTTTTCACTGTCAGTTTGCTTTTGCGTATCGCTTTCTGATGTGGACTCCGAATCTTTCTGGGACTCTGACTCCTCTCCGGTCCCTGAGAGGTTTCCTCCGTTCTCGTCGCCTACCTCCAGGCTCAAAGCTTCCTCGGTAAAGTTGATATCTTCCCCATTGCAGGCTAACTCCTCCACCTTTACCTGAATCTCAATCTTATCCCCGTTTTTCACGCCATCCTTCAGAGCAAACACCATATCCATCAGGGAACCGTTTGCGTCAAGCTCAGACGCGGACGCAAATACCAGCAATGCCTCGCCCGGCTCTTTATTGCCCCCTTCCAGAGAATCATTAATATCTGATGTCGCGCCGCTTAATGCCGCTCCGATTTCATCGGATTGAAGCTCCAGCTGTGAGGGATCATATGTGATCCTCACCTTTCCGTTTGTGATCTTCCCGGAACCCGCGATGTTACAGGATACCTTCCATTCCTTTGCTCCTTCTGACACGCTGGCTCCCTTTATGGAAACCGTGGCGTCCTCCGCAGCCATTGCCGTAATTCCGGTGAGGCATAGCAATACAGCCATTACCAGACTAACTAGTTTTTTCATAGGCTTGTTCTCCTTTATCCCCTGATACTATTTTACTTTTACAGTCAATCTCTTGCTGTAAGGACCGTATACTTTCTTACCGCTAATCTTCTTAAAGGAGCGGATTCTCACATAATACTTCTTTCCGGACTTACATTTGCCAATCACTTTGGAAGTAATCTTATTCTTCTTGACCGTAACCGTCTTCTTACCCTTCTTAAAGGATTTATTCAGAGCACACTGAACTTCATATCCGGTTGCCATCTTATCTCTCTTCCAGGTCAGACGAATCTTTCCCTTGCTGGGAGATGTGGCCTTTTTCACCGCGGTTTTTTTCGGAGTAATGTTGAAAGATACCTGCTTGGTACCTGTGTAGTTTCCGATTCCGGTAATCACTATCGTAGCTTTTCCAGGTTTCTTATTCTTTTTATAAGTTAATGTATAATCCTGTCCGGCTTTTAAAAGCTTTCCATCAACGCGAACCTTTACCGCAGGCTTTTTCGGCTTATTATTAAAGGTTTTGTTGGAAATCTTTCCTACTGTGGCAGCTGCGATGTCCGTCTTTGTGGACGGTGTCACATTCGTATTTCCATTGCCTCCCTGATTCGTGTTTCCTCCATCGGAAGGATTCTGGGGCTGCTGGGCTTCCCATTTGGTCGCGCCGATTGCGGGAGTGATATCGGTTCCGTTGTTGGCCATTTCCTCCACCACAACCCTCAGATTCAGATTTTCCGGTTTAATACCGCCCACTGTTCTGAAGGTCATATCCAGGAAGCTTCCCTCTGCGGAAAATACATCCGCGGCTGCAAAGGCCACCACAATCTCCCCCTTCTGTCTGTTAAAGTCATTGATTTCAGCAGAGATATTGCTAACCACGCTTCCCTTCTGTACGGATACCAGGGTTGCCTGTCCCAATTCGTAATAAACCCGGATCTTGCCGTTGGTAATATTTCCAATCTGTGTTCCCTCACAGCTGACCTTTACCGTTCCATCAGCCTGAGGCTGCACCCTTAAATAAACCTGAGAATTTCCCGCCGCCAAAGCCATCCCGGCTCCTGCCAGCCAAAATACCACTGCAAACATCAGCCACATCACCCGTTGTTTCTTTCTTTTCATTATTCTTTCCTCCTGTCATTTCTTTTCATTTCTGCCTTCATGCCGCAAATGAGGTTATCTTTTCTGCCACATACTGTAAGATCAGTGTGGTGTCTCTTGTATCCACCACACCATCCAGATTCACATCTGCTCCGGCTAATTCCTGCTCGTCCAGATCCAAGCGCTCTGCCTGGTATTGCAGCAAAATCACCGTATCCTTGGAACTTACCACGCCATCCAGGTCCATATCCCCTTTCAGCATGGCATTCATAAAGGTCCTGGTCAGTTCCTCCGTGGCAGCTGCGATCTGCTTCTGAGACACGTATTCGTCCTCATAAACCTCCCTTGCAGCCTCCAAGGCTTCCTCCAGCCCCGCGATACTGCCTGCCACATAATCGGATGCACTGGAGAGAATTTCCTCAGCCTTTTGGATCACAAAGAGAAGCGCCTCCATATTTCCCTTCAGCTGAAGTCCCATCACAGCGCCCGCCAGTCTCGCGTATGCGTCTTTGATATCTTCCTCTCCCCGATCCGGATTCTGAAGCACATCCTTGGCATGAGCCACTGCTTCTTCAAACTCTCTGGCACTCATGGAGGTATACTTTCCGGTATCAATCACCGTCACGGCATCGATCAAATTCTGAAGCATGAATACGTCATCATGGACGATCAGCCTCTCCATAGCTTCCATAAGCTCCTCTGCAGCCTGATCCACCTTCTCCTGGGATGCCTTTGTCTCATCCAATACCTTCTGACCGTTTTCCAGAGCCTCCCGAAGGACAGCGATTCCATCAGGCTGATAATTCCAGTATACCTTCAGAATTTCTTCCGCTGCGCGGACTGCAGCCTGCAGATGCTCCTTTGCGGCCCCGTATTCCAGCCCCAGATAGGCTTCCATAAGGGCCAGCCTTGCCTCGTTAATCTGCTGCTGGGACTCTGGCTGTTTTAGGACTTCTCTGGCATAATCCAGCGCCTGTAAAAGCGCTTCCCAGCTCTTCTTACTATAATCACTCTCGTTGAGACTCTCTGAAAGGGTGATCCAGCGCTCCAGCTCGGCAGTATTTATTCCGTCCGGATTATCCCCTTTCTGAACTCTCAAATAATCCTTCAGAATTGAACTATACTTTTCCGTATAGGGAGTCAGGGTGGCCTGTTCTTCCACCTCACGGAACAAAATCGTGTTCATAAACAGCTCTAAAATATGAATCGCGCTCTTTTGCACCTCTCCAAGGTACAATTTTCCGTCTCTGTTGCCGGAGGGACTTCTGTCTATGGTCTGCACCACGTAATCCGCACTCTGCACGCATCTTAGCAGATCACTTCCCGCATGGATTGCCTCATCTGCGGGCACCTCCCCGTCTTCTTCCGTCATAACCATCCCCTGAAAGGCCCATTCTCCTCTCAGAATATCCGTACAAAGGTCGTAAGATCCGGCCCCCCACTGCCCATTGATCTTTTCTCCGGAAGCCACCACCGCCATGGGCTGAGCGGCTTTCACGGCGATTTCAAAGCCCTTCAGATAAATTTCCCGCAAAACTCGCTCAGATAGCACCCGGTTCGGTTCTGTTTGCGTGGACCCGAATCCTTTTAGTGCGACGCCAACGCCTGGAACACTCTGCACTCCTCTGACCAGGGCTGCCCCCATCGTTCCGATTAGCAGGGGATCTTCTGAGAAACCCCCGTTGCCTCCCTTCTCTAAAGGATCGGTGCGTATGCTAAGATCCGGTTCCATCCAAAGAGCCGTCTGTTCTTCTTCCATCCACGTTCCCACCACCTGGGCAACGCTTTGCACAAGCTCCACATTCCAGGTCCGGGCCAGAAGGGCCTGAGAAGGCCACCATTCTGTATCCGTACTGTCTCTGCTCTCCTTTTCCATATCTTCAGAAGCGATCACTTCCGCCAGTTTTTCATCCGAAAGGCCTGCCACATATGCTTCCATAGACAGGTCTCCCCGATAGACATCCGACAGGCTCGCTCCTTCTGCCACAGAAACCTCTTCGATTTTCTGATCATACTGGTCCGCCTTGCCGCTGACCGGCAAAGTTGACGGGTCTGTTCCTTCCGGCACATAGGTGGTCACATCTTCATTTCCGTATATGGACTCATTATATCCTTCATAATATCGGAGCCTGGAGTAGGGCAATTTTAAGACAGGCGCCTGTTCGATCTCCTGTTCTTCATCTGGATATGTAATGGGAGTTGCATCCTGATTGCTAAGCTCCTGGTAAGAAACATCCCCGGTCAGCTCGCTGCCGAGAATCTCGGTAGCTACCGTCTTATCCAGAGAAAGAACCGCTGCCGCCTCTGTATTCCTGGAGCTGTCACCCACTCTCAGAACATAATCCCCGGCTTCCATTACGTAAGAAGCTCTTCTGCTGTCAAAAGATGCCATCTGCGCAGTGGGAAATCCCACGGTCAGCTTCTGAGACTCACCCGGAGCCAGTAAATCCGTTTTGGCATAGGCACCCAGTTCCTGATAAGGCTGTTCTAAATCACCCTGAGGCACAGAGTAATAAAGCTGAACCACTTCCTTCCCGCTGTAACGATCACCGGTATTGGTCACCGTTACCTCTGCTTCCACCCAATTCTCATCAGCCGTTACTTCCTCCACCTGAATAGCAAAATCCGTATAAGATTCCCCATATCCAAATTCGTAAGCCACATCCAAACCGAAGGTGTCAAAGTAGCGATACCCGGTGTAAATTCCGTCCGCTTCCTCATAGTCCTTACAATTCAGCGCCCAGGTATCTGTCAGCTTTCCTGATGGCACCACGGTGCCATTCAATACGTCCACCAAGGCTTTTGCCCCCTGTATCCCTGCATCGGACATCAAAAGCACTCCGTCCAGCTTGGAAATCTGGCGGACAAACCCGGTGTCTACCACGCCTTCCACATTCAGCACAACAATAGAACGGGAAAAGGACTCTGCCATCTTCCGGATATTCGCCTCTTCTGTCTCTGTCAGGGAAACCTCTTCTGCCGACTGTTCCGCACCGGAAGCCCTGGAGATCACATAGACGGCCACATCCGTTCCATCCCTGGCCCCATTCTCCAGATCCTTTTGAGTAAGCGCCCTCTCACCTGAATGCTGCCCCTGGTTGTCTTCCATCACACGGTCCAGCCATTCCTTTGTCGTGATCTCATAACCGGCTTCCTCAAAGGCCTGAAGGACGCTGATGCTCCCTTCAGTTTCCTGACAGACACCGCTTCCCCACAGCGCAACGTTCCCCGAAAGTTCCAGTGGAAGCGCCTGACCTCTATTTTCCAGAAGCACCATTCCCTCTGCGGCTGCCTCTCTGGCAATCTGACTTTGGAGAAGCTCCTGATTGGACATATCGCTTTCAGTACCGGCTCCCAGAGCGCACAGGTTTGGACTTGCCACCATCGTTCCGGCCAAGGCTCCGGCCAGGAGACGCTTCTTTAACTTCCCTGCTTTCATGCTATTCCTCCTTCCGGCAATCTCCACTCAAAAATTTTTTCTCACCTTTCAAACGGTCAAACCCGTTTTTTCTATTCTACCAAAAAATTCTTCAAATAGCCATATAATTTTATTCGATATGGCTGTATTTTTTCTTTTATTTGGTGATTGTACTTAATGGGATCATATAATACCTTTCATCTTCTAAAGGCAACTCTCCCCACTTTTCCGGAACAATCGTCAGCGCTTCTATAAAATCCAGCAGAGCTTTAGCATGCAGCTGGGTATCACAGAGCACGGTGCCCAGGACGCTTCCTTCCTCTACCAGCCTTCTTACCTCGTCCACCCCGTCGATGCCTACCACCTGGATGTTCCCGCAGTTTTCTGCCTTTAAGGCCTCCACCGCTCCCAGCACCATATCGTCATTGTTGCTGATAATCAGCTCGATATCGTCTCCAAACTCCAAAAGCCACTGTCCCACCACAACTTTTGCCTGGTTCTTCTCCCAGTTGGCCACGCTGCTGACAATTTTCTCCGTCCGGATGCCATGCATCTCAAGTCCCTTCAGTACCCACTCAGAACGAATCAGGGTATCCTGGTGGTTGGATTCTCCCTCCAGCATCGCAAACTCAATGATTCCATCCCCGTTTCGGTCTATGGTGTCCGGATCCTTTTCCATTGCCTGTGCAATGAGATCCGCTTGAAGCAGCGCCGACTGTTTGGCGTTGGACCCTTCATAGTAAACACCTTCGCTGCGAAAAATATCCTCCCTCACCGGCTCCCGGTTAAAAAATACCAACGGAATACCAGCCTCAGAAGCCTTATCGATCATCACAGCCGCATTGGTTCTGTCCACAATATTGACCAGTAACAGATCGTACTCCAGGGAGATATAGCGCTCGATTTGACTGTTTTGCTCCTGCTGACTTCCCCCTGCATCCGCAATATCCCTCTCAATCTTCACATTGGGATGTTCCTTTTCGTACTCGTAAATCAATTCGTCCAAATGTCCGCAGATGTTATTAATATAGGCGTCCTCCCGGTTATAAACCGCAATTCCCACCCGAACTGTCCTTGTCTTTTTTTCCCAGGAAGATGTACACAGGACAATCAACAGTACCAGGAACGCCGCCAAAATTCCCGCCTGCAGCCAGCTCTTTTTCTTCATTGCCACATCCCCTTCCATCCTTCTCCATTCAGTGAATGGGGAATAAATAGCTTTGCTCATCTCTCAGATTTTTTCCGGTAATCCATCGGTATTCCACATACACAGGCTCTTTTGTATTTTCATGTTCGATCGCCTTGATCGCCTCCCGCAGAGCGTGGACCCCCATGGCATACATGCTGTAGGCAATCACTCCCCGCACGCTTCCTTCCTCCATGGCCCTTAAAATGGTCTCCGAATATCCCATCCCATAGATATCCCATCCCTTCTTGGCCCATTCTTCTGTTAACAGTTTCTCTGTTATTATCGGGTCACATCCCACCAGAATGCCGGTTTCCTCCTTTATCTTCTCTGGCACCAGGTTTGCCTTCCGATCCGTAAAGGCCTTTCTTAAGCTTTCTTTTGCTCTTTTCGAAATTTGACTCTTCCCATCCACCAGAAGGATCGGCCTGTCCTCCGCTTGCTCTTTCAAAACCATGTCTGCCAAAAGCTGTGCTGCCTGATCGGTATCATACAGCACACTTCCTGCCTGGCAGGGAAAAGAACCTTGGGAATTTACCGTTATGACCGGAACCATGTCCTCCTTTTCCTCCAGGAACTGCTCCATACCATCCCCTTCATTTAAAGACAGGATCATGGCCTGAGCGCCTCTCTCGTATTCCCGGTCCACCAGTTCCATCTGGGTAAGCGAGCCCTCTTCTTCCAGGGTTACATAGTTGATTTCCACCCGATCCTCATTGGCCGCCTCCTGGATTCCCCGGCGAAAATGCTCCCATACGGACGAGTTTTCCCCGGATATAAAAACCGATATCCTCTTGATCTCCTGTTTTTCTTCCCGTACCAGCAAATCCGTAGCGGACAGTGTGAAAAATACCGCCATCAGCGCGGCCACAAGAGCCAGCACCCATCTTTTCCACCCATCCATACTTATCTCTCCTTATATTCCACAGCCGGAAGATGTAACAGCACCTCTGTCCCCACATCCAATTCTGAAGTAATGGTCAGTCCGTAGGCCTCTCCAAAATACAGCCGGATTCTCTCATGTACATTTCGCACGCCCAACCCGTTTCCGTTGGCCGTCTTTACCTCCTGGCTGTAATCCAAAAGGGCCTCCAGCTGTTCTTGCTTCATCCCCATGCCGTTGTCCTTCACGGAAATATAGAGATCCCCTTTTTCCAGGTAGGCACGAATGGTAATAAGCCCATCGCCGTACATGCCGTCCATACCATGATAAATAGCATTTTCCACCAGAGGCTGTACTACCAGTTTGATAATTGACAGAGATTTTACCTCTTCCTGTATCTGAAATTCATATGTAAACGTATCTTTAAACCGGAGCGTCTGGATAATCAGATAGTTGCGCACATGCTCCAGTTCATCCCTCACAGGGATGATATGCTTTCCTTTGCTGAGACTGATGCGAAACAGTCTGGCCAAAGCCGTTACTACACGCACGGCATCCTGCTTTCGCTCTTCTTCAATCATCCAGACAATGATATCCAGGGTATTATACAGAAAGTGTGGGCTGATCTGGGCCTGAAGGCTGTCCAAATCACTCTTTCTTCTCTCTTCCTGTTCCCGGATAATGTCCTGCATCAGCCCCTGAATTTTAACCGTCATCTTCTGAATGGATTTTCCCAGATGATATATCTCAAAGCTTCCGGAGGTCTGCACCTTAATATCCAGTTCTCCCCCTGCAATTCTCTTAACGTCAGACTCCAACCTCTTAATGGGTCTTGTCAGGACTGTGGAAAGATAACTGCTAAGGAGCATGGACATAAACAATACCATCAAAATCATGAAAATGACAAACATCTGGTTTCTTAAGCTATCCCGCTGCAGATTATCCCGGTTGATCACACTCACTATCTTCCAGCCTGTATAGCCCACTGTCTTGATACAGCAAAGGGCCTGCTCCCCATTTAGCACCACCTGACAGGTTCCATCTGGATAGGTTGCCAAAGTAGCTGAGGGTGCTTCCATAAACCCTTCATTAATCATGGCGTGACTGGGATGATAAATCAGATTTCCGTCTCCGTCAATCAGAAAAGAATACCGGTCTCTTGTCTGGACGCTGTTTCGAAAGATTTCCGCAAAAGCTCCATACCTCATATTAATCAGCAAAACTCCCTCCATGACGTCTTTCCCCTCTGTAATCTGTACAAAGCGGCTCATGGAAATGACCCATGGAAACTCCGAATCGCTCTCAAAATAGTTTTGAATACTGGGCTGAAAAAAATGAATATTCTCACTGTTGTGAAAGGCCTTTTTGTACCACTCCTCCTGCCTTATATCCGCATAGGGGGCCATGTTCAGGGCAGGCGTAGCCTGCAAAAGAGTTCCGTCCTTGCGAAACAGCGCAATGCTTTCCACGTTGTCTTTATAAGTGTCATACATAAACTGGAAGGACTGTCCCATCTCCCCTCCTTTTTTGATGACATTATAGTAAAGAGAATCTGACATGCGAATCATGTTGTGGATATACTGGGACATGGAAACATTGATCTGTTCCGCCAGCTCCTGGCTGTCATTCTCAATCACCAGGTCAATCTGTTCATTATACCTTTTTGAGATAAAAAATCCCATAAATCCGGCAATGGCCAGTGCCAATAGCACCATCAAGACATACAGGATATTCCGCATACTCTGATTTAAAAAGAACTTTGTATATTTTTCTTTTAAATGTCCTAACATGCACTCACTCCCGGCCCTTATCCCCGATGCTCCCTCCTGCACTGAATCGGGGAAAATCCAAACCTTTTCTTAAACACATGACTGAAATATCCCGCATCCGGATATCCGGTCTTCTCCGCAATCACATAGATCTTTTCATCTGTATCCTTCAATCTGCGGATGGCCTCCTCCATGCGCACCTTAGTTAAATACTCCACAAAACTTTCCCCGGTTTCCTTTTTAAAGAGGCTGGAAAAGTACGTAGGCGTCAAACCTACCCGGCCGGCCACCTTTTCCAGACTGATGTCGGGATCCCCGTACTCCTTTTCCATGTACTGTTTCGCCACCTCCACCAGGTTGGTCTCTTTGCTGTCTCTTTGGCCCTCGCAGGCTCTTCCAATCTTCAGACTGCTCTCTTCCATCCAGTTTAAAAATCTCTCCGGCTGGTCGTAGCGAAGCAGTACATTCAAATAATCCGGGACCCCTCCAAAAACGGTTTCCGCCTCAATTCCCTGCTGCTGCACCAGCATCACCAACACATTAACAATCTGAATACAGTAGGCCTGGTAGTCAATCCTCCTCATTTTCCCTTCTGCGACCTGACTTCTGATTCGCTTTAGCGCCTGACGGATATTAGACTCCTTGCCAAATTTTATGGCGGTACTCAGGTCGTCCACCGCACTCCGGTCCAGGCAAATTGCTTCGTCCTGCGCAGCATCAATATCTTCCATATAAATGACGTTTCCGTCCCCTCTCATCTTCCGGTATAAAAGTGCCTCCTTTGCCTCCTGGAAGGACTCCTGGCATTCTAAAAGCTTGTCCTTTCTCTTGCCCACGCCTATGGCAAGGTGAACTCCCATCACTCTGCGACCTTCCCTGGCCACCTCATTTAACCAGAACAAGATCTGCTCCGTCGAATCCTTCTTCTTCATACCAAAAATGATGCATTCCCCAAACATATTATAAAAGGAAGCATAGGTGTGGCAGTCCCGACACTTTTCTCTAACCAGGGAGCGGATGTAGACATCCCAGAGCTGCCGCTCCATGGACTCCTCTCCCTCTCTTGGCTCAATGCGCTCAATCTGAATCAGGGCCACACACCAGCACTCTGCTCTGGCAATCCCCACCGCACAATTATCCAGTTCCTCTATGGCGTCTTTCTCACAGATATTGCCACTGATAATCCGATTCAACAGATTTTCCCGGATGATGGGAAGATTGGCAATATACTGCCGCTCCAGAATATGAATATTCTTCTTTTCTTCCATCACCTGATCCAGATTTTCTTTCACTTTCTTTAATGCCTCTTCCAGTTCAATAGCATTAATAGGTTTTAAGATGTAATCCGTCACATCGTAGGCCATTGCCTCCTTGGCATAGTTGAAATCATCATAGCCAGAAATGATCACCATCTTCATATGTGGATACTTCTTCCTCACAATCTTCAAAAGTTCCATTCCATCCATGAACGGCATACGGATATCTGTGATCAAAAGATCCGCCTCCTGAACTTCCAAAAGCTCCATCACATCTTTTCCGTTAAACAGCGCTCCCACGATCTCAAATCCCAGTTCTTCCCAACGGATATTGCGTCGGATGCTGTTTAACACCTCAGCCTCATCGTCGGCCAGTACTACCTTGTATTTATCCATATCACAATTTTCCTTTTCCATTTTTCCATTTTTATCCATGTCTCACAAAAGATTATAGCATCAGTCGTTTTTTATTGTCAATTCAACCGTGATCGGTGCGGCGAAAACGATCTGCATCCGTTATTATGTAGTACTGCATTTCTTTACAAGATAAAAAATCAGGAAGTTCCACTTAACATAGATCCTTCCTGATTCAATATATCTCTTTTTCAATATTTTAAGATATAATATGGAGCTGCCGCTCCATAGATATGACCATCTATTTTACAGCAGCTCCTTTTCACTTTTTACTTATTATCTGTCCGGCAACTTAGAAAGCCGCAATCTTTTCCGCAGCATACTGCAAAATTAAAGTAGCATCGCTGGTATCGGCTGTGCCGTCGCCGTTGACATCTGCACTTGCTGCTTCTTCTGCAGAAAGACTTGTCATTTCTACACTTGCTCTTAGTACCATTGCACTATCACTTGTGGTAACCGTACCGTTTCCGTCCACATCACCAATCAGACGCGCATCTGCAACCTTCAAGGTCAGAGCCTCCACAGCTTCGTTTACTTCACTCTGGACTGCATCATCATTCTCATAAACTGCCTGTGCATCTGCCACTACATCTGCCAATCCTTCAATGGTTCCCGCTACGTATGCATCTGCATTAGCCAAAATCTCATTTGCCTTTTCCAGCATAGACTGTAATGCAGCCTTATTTCCTTTCATTTCCAGATTCATAATGGCTTCGATTAATCCTGCATATGCATCGCTGATATCGCTATCTTCTCTGTCTGCGTCTGCAATAACTGCTTCTGCATCGGCAATCGCATTTTCCAGATTCTTTAAAGACTCACTTGTGTACTTGCCGTCCAACAGATCCTTAGACGCATTAATCAGGCTCTGAAGAGAAGCTACATCTGCTACCTCTGCCAGTTTGAACAATTCATCAAGAATTGCGTTCGCTGCTTCGTTTACCGCCTCCTGACTTGCGCTCTTGTCTGCCAATACTGCTTTTCCTGCCTCAACAGCTGCTTTAAGAGCATCTACATTTTCATAATTATCATCCAATGCCAAAATAGCCTCTGCTGCATTGATAGCCGTTGACAAATGTAATTTCTGTACGCCATATTCCAAGTTTCCAAACGCCGCTACCAAATTACTTACTGCCTCATCATAATCTGCCTGTGTCGCATTCTCATCAGCTACGACTGCCTCTGCCGCTTTCACAGCTTCTTGTACGGCAGCCCAGCTCTCTGAGGTGTACTCGGACTCATCCAAGCTATTAATCATAGCGATCAGTTTGCCAAGCCCATCATTTGCAACGCTTCCATTCACTTCACCTTTTTCATAAGACACCAGTGTTTGCAGAAGATCTGCATTGGTATCATTGAGAGCTTTTGCTTCAAAACCGTTCTCATTTGCAAATTCGATAGAAGACATAATAAAGTTGCAGATATTGATAGATGCTTTCTGAAGATCTCCAAGACTGATCACCTGACTGTTGGTCAAGCTTCCGCTAGCAGGATTTGCCTTATAGGAAATAGTGGTTGTATAGCCGCCCCATCCCTGTCCAACTGTCATGGTTGCATAGCCTTCTTCAATGAGCTCATAAACTTCTGGATCCAAAATGTCAGGATCTGTCTCAGCGTTTCCGCTCACGCTAGTTGTCAGTGTCTCCGTTCCGTCTAATGCCAATTCATAAGCTCCCCAGTTCGGAACTTCCTCTGTGATAACCGGGAGATCGGGATCTGTCTGATCCTGATAGCTGATGGTAGTCATGTTCACATAGCCTCTGCCGTTCCAATCCGGATCAGACTTAAAGCCTTTAATAATCTGGGCTGCGCCTTTGCCCGGGCAAACCAGATCGTTTCCTGCATGCATCTCATACATTGGTACGGACTGTCCTCCGCCCCAGTCAGTCATGATCATTCCCTGGAATCCCCACTCATTTCTTGCAAATGAGGTACACAGATCGTAATCATCTGCCGCCGGTCTTCCGTTATTTTGGTTGTAGGAAGTCATAATTGCCATCGGTTGTGCCTGCCTTACCACCATCTCAAAGCCCTTCAGATAAATCTCACGAAGTGCTCTCTCAGAAATAGTATTATTCTCAGAGTTTCTGTTGGTCTCCTGAGAGTTCACTGCATAGTGCTTAATGGTAACGCCAACACCCTTATTGGACTGTACCCCCAAAGTTGCAGCTGTGCCTGTCATACCTGTAACAAGCGGGTCCTCAGAATAGTACTCAAAGTTACGTCCGCAAAGTGCATTTCTATGGATATTCATGCCC
This sequence comes from uncultured Lachnospiraceae bacterium, assembly GCA_902476645.1. Classification (GTDB taxonomy): domain Bacteria; phylum Bacillota; class Clostridia; order Lachnospirales; family Lachnospiraceae; genus CABSEG01. Next base: position 23,374 of record CABSEG010000010.1, read on the forward strand.
GGTGCCAACCAGTTACCGATACCGAATTCTTCCATCTCTTCGCCAACACCCTCGCCGTATGCGTAAACCTGCTCCATATCCCAAGTCTGGGCCAGCAGCGTTCCGATTGGCCATGCGGTTGCAAACTGATAATAGGTGGTTCCATCTTCCACATAAGACTGGGAAATACGCAGACCGGCAGGACCGTCAGAAAGATTCACTGGAACAATACCCTTTTCGTCGTTTCTCCAGGTAGCCCCTGCGACGCCCTGTACCGTCTTGTCTCCTGAATGACCGTTTACCAGTTCTGCCATTTCTTCCATCGTCAGTCCGGACACAAACTGTTCAACGGTAATATCGCCATTATAAACATCCATTAAGGTATTTCCGCTAAAATCACCGTCAAATTTCTTTACGATCTCATTATATTCAACCGTGTAATCTGTACTATTTGCATTCCCTGCCTCAACACGGGAAACAGTACCGACTGCACCATCCTCATTCTCTGCAAACAGATATTCGGTCTGCGTAGTATCGGAGGTATATACTGTCACATCTTCGCCATTTTTGATCACCGTAGGAGCCTGATATCCTCCGAAATGCAGATTGATCGTCTGTGCGTCTGCGATCTCTTCTGCCTCACCTTCATAGGTAATGGGGGTTGCGCCATCTGTAGTCAGAATATCCAACTCTGGATACTTTTCGTCCTGCTCCAGATTCGGGTTCTTTTCCGGCAATACCATCAAATTACTGTACTGTTCTGTAATCACATCTTCGCTCAGGGACAATTTGCCGGCTACATGAGTATTTCTGGAAGAATTACCCACACGAATAATATAATCTCCATCTTCCATTATGTAAGCAGCAAGATCCTCGTCATAGGAACCCATTTCAGTTGTGTCAAAACTAATGGTAAGGGTCTGCTCCTCGCCTGGTGCCAGTTCGTCTGTCTTTGCGTAGCCTGCTAGCTCCTGATAAGGCTTATCCAGCTTTCCATCAGGTGCTGAGAAGTAAACTTCCACAACTTCCTTTCCGGAAACAGAACCCACATTCTTTACTGTCGCTTTCACCGTTACCTTATCCTGATTTGCCGAAACAGAATCCGTATGGATGGTAAAATCCGTATAAGAATCGCCATATCCGAATTCATAAGCGACATCTTTTCCAAAAGTATCATAGTAACGATAGCCTACAAAAATATCATCATTGTAAACTTCCTGAGCCGTATCTCCATCCAGATTTCCAAAGGTTGCGCTAGAAGGATTATCATCAAAATTGATCGGCCATGTGTCCGTTAGTTTTCCAGACGGATTTACAGTACCATTCAAAACTTCTACAACCGCATCCCCACCAGTCATACCTGCCTGAGACATCAAAAGCATGGAGTCCAGCCCATTAATTTCCTGGAAGAACTTGGTGTCAATGATGCCTCCCACATTCAGTACAACAACTACATTATCAAAGTTTTCGCCCAGTAAAGCCAAATTGGCCTCTTCATCTTCAGAAAGCAGATAGTTTCCTGGTGTTACGGTACGATCCGAACCTTCGCCTGAGTTACGTGCAATTACATAAATAGCAGTATCCGTCTCCTGCGCAGCAGCCTTCACGGCGGCTTCTCCGCCTTCAACCTCTGTGTAAATACGCTCATTTACCTGGCGGCTTCCCCAACCGCTGGATGAGCCTCCGCCGTCTGCTCTCCAGAGCGCTTCGATCTGATCAATAAAGTCCGCATTGACAATATCGTATCCTGCATTTTCAAAGCCTTGTCCAACGGTCACGTTGTCACGCTGATTTACGGCGCCAGAACCGGTTCCACCTTTAATTGTATTGTAAACACCCTGTCCAAAAAGTGCAATCTTGGTACCCTTTTTGGAAGAAATAGGAAGGGAATTATCTTTATTTTCCAAAAGAACCATACCCTGTGTGGCAATATTTTTTGCCGCTGTTTTATGCTCAATCTCTCTGTCACTGATATTTGGATCCGTCGTTGCTGCCATAGCGCTAATATTTCCAGCCAAAATCATAGAGGCTGACAATGCAATCGCTATTACACGTTTTGATTTTTTCATACGATACTTTCCTCCTTTACCTATAAATTGGTACACATAGGGACAATTTCCTTCTTTCCTCCTTTTCTCCTTTTCTCCCGATTCGGAAAAGCATGCCCCTTTATTCCGAATCTATTATTTGATATTATGTATTTTATCATTTTATTTTTCTGAATTACATGTAATTTCATGTGATACTATGGTAATATTTTATGGTAAAAATATAAATTTTCTTTATAAGTAATTTAAAAGCCGTCGCAGAGTATATCACATTCGCTCTACGACGGCTTAATATCAAATTCTTTCCAGCCAGATACGGGCACAGGCATCGCTGGGCATCCGCAGATCACCCCTGGGCGATACCGCCACGGACCCCACTTTGGGCCCATCCGGCAGGCAGGATCTCTTAAATTGTTGTGAAAAATATCTTCGGTAAAAGGTTTGCATCCATTTGTGTATGATCTCTTCTCCGTAGATTCCCTGAAATGCCAGGCAGGCAATCCGGTAAATTTTCCGGGGCTCATATCCAAACCTCAAAACATAATAGAGGAAAAAGTCATGCAACTCGTAGGGACCTACCAGGTCTTCGGTTTTCTGGGAAATCACCCCGTCTTTGGGAGGCAAAAGCTCCGGGCTCACCGGAGTATCTAAAATGTCTAAGAGGATGGCACACAGCTTTTCGTCTCCGCAGGTATCCGCATAGTAGCGAACCAGATGGCGCACCAGCGTCTTGGGCACCGAAGCATTGACTCCGTACATGGACATGTGGTCTCCATTATAAGTAGCCCATCCCAGCGCCAATTCGGACATATCCCCGGTTCCCACCACCATGCCCTGGCATTGGTTCGCAATATCCATCAAAATCTGGGTACGCTCTCTCGCCTGACTGTTTTCATACGTCACATCCTGTTGTTTCATATCGTGACAAATGTCCCGGAAATGAAGGGTTACCGCTTCCCGGATATCCACCTGGCGAAGGGTTGCTCCCAGTTCCCTGGTCAACTGGCAGGCATTTTCATAGGTTCTGTCAGTGGTGCCAAAGCAGGGCATAGTCACAGCCACGATCCGCTCTCTTGGAAGCTTTAGCATATCAAAGGCCTTTACCATCACCAGAAGGGCCAGCGTGGAATCCAAACCACCAGATATTCCCACTACCAGGTCTTTACACCCTGTATGGGAAAGCCTCTTTTTCAGCCCTAATGCCTGAATCGTAAGAATTTCCTCACACCGATGTTCCCGCTCTTCTTTCTTTCCGGGCACGAAAGGTGCGGGGTCAAAAAAGCGCTCCAGTTTTGTCTTCTCTACTTTTAAGTGAAACTCCACCCGCTCATAGCCGCTGGCATCCACATGATACGTAGTCATTCTCCTACGCTCTCCTGCCAATCTTCGCACATCCACGTCTCCGTAAATGGTCTCATTTACAAATCTCCTGGATTCCTTTAACAGCTGACCATTTTCGCAGATCAGGCTATGACCTCCAAAAACCAGATCCGTGGTGGACTCTCCCTCCCCGGCACTGGAATACAAATAGGCGCATACCAGTCTGGCAGACTGTCCCTTTACCAATTCTCTCCGGTAAGAATCCTTCCCGGTGGTCTCATCGCTGGCTGACAGATTGACGATCACGGTAGCCCCTGCCTGGGCATGGCCGTTGCTGGGCGGATTAGCCACCCACAAGTCCTCACAGATTTCGGAGGCTACCACAAGCTCCTCCATCTCCTTACAGCAAAAAAACAGTTTTGTTCCAAAGGGCACTGTGGCTCCCTCATAGTCCACCCAATGCACCTGCTCATTGCCAGGCTGAAAGTGTCTGGCCTCGTAAAACTCCGCATAATTAGGCAAATGCAGTTTGGGTACCAAACCAAGCAGCTTTCCGTCAGATATGACAGCCGCCACATTGTAAAGCTTCTGTTCTTTTTCCCAGGGTAGCCCCACAAAGATCAGGGCATCTTTTCCCTCCGTATGCCGGATAATTCTTCCCAGAGCTTTTTTGGACTCAGTCAGGAGAAGCTCCTGCCAAAACAGGTCCTGACAGGTATAGCCTGTCAGGCAAAGCTCAGGAAAGACAATGATTTTGGCGTTTCTTTTTACGGCCTCATCGATTCCCTGGCAAATCTGCCCTGCATTATAAATACAATCCGCTACTTTTATATCCGGCGTAACGGCAGCCGTCTTAAGAAATCCATCAAACATGCGGCACCTCTTATTTTGCTTTTTTTAACAGGGTTTTTAATGCTTCCACAGAGAAGGTATAGCTCTTACCGCAGAAATGGCAGTTTAGCTCTACCGGTTTTCCCTCCCCGATCATTTCCTGAAGCTCTGTCTTCCCCACACTGACCAGGGCCTTTTCTACCCGCTCATGGGAGCAATTGCAGTAAAACCGGGCGGGCATGGTTTCGTTGATCTCCAATCCAAAGTCCCCCAGCAGCCCCTCTAAGATCTTTTCCGGAGTCTGACCCGCATCCAGCATAGCAGTCACGGAAGTCATCTGAGAAAGCTTCTGTTCCAGAGCCTGGATCACAGACTCCTGGGTAAAAGGCATCAGCTGCAGGATAAAACCGCCGGCCTGTCTGACCCGGTTGTCTTTCCCCATCAAAACCCCCAGCCCTACGGAGGAGGGCACCTGCTCTGAGGTTGCAAAATAATAGGTCAGATCCTCAGCGATCTCTCCGGTCTGAAGGGCCGTCTGGCCCGCATAGGGTTCTTTCATCCCCATATCCTTGATCACCCGCAGGGTACCTTTTCCAACGGCTCCCCCCACGTCTAATTTTCCCTTGGCATTGGGAGGGAGCATCACCATAGGGTTGTGAACATATCCTTTCACATTACCCATGCTGTCTGCGGTCACGGTGATTCCCCCCAGCGGTCCGTCTCCCCTCACCTGGATGGTCAACATATCCTCCCTGGATTTCATCATAGCGCCCATCATCACTCCCGCTGTCAGTGTTCTGCCCAAAGCCGCCGTGGCCACCGGGCTCGTATTATGGGCCGCTCTCGCACACTCCACCAGGTTTTCTGTCGTGGCCGCAAAAGCCCGGATCTGATGATTCGCCGCCGTGGCCCGTACCATATAATCTTTCATACCTTTTGCGCTTCCTTTCCCTGCTCCATCGCCACCACATAAATCCGTTCGCTGTCCTTTTGGGGTTCTTTTTGGGAACATGCGTGGTAAGCAGTGATATATTTCATACCCGCCTTTTCTAATAGTTCTTTTATCTGTTCCAGCTGGTAAGCCCTCTGAAAATGAGTCTCCTCATACTTCCGGTAAAGACCGGATGCTTCTTTCTGAAAAATCGTCAGATCATACTCATTGACCTGCTCGTCCTCATAATACGTATTTTCCCAGATAAAGCTGCACTCCTCCCTGTTCTCCGCAATTACGGCATCCCCCATGATCTGGCTGTATTTATAGACGGTATTCAGATCGAAGAGAAATACGCCGCCCGGATCCAGATAATTGTTTACCAGCCGAAATACTTCCAAAAGCTCCGCTTCTTTTAAAATATAATTGATAGAATCACAAACGCTTACCACCGCCCGTACCGTTCCATAGAGTTCAAACGCTCTCATATCCTGCTGCAGATAGAGTATGTCCAGCCCCTCCTGAATCTTCTTTTCCTGGGCAATCTCCAGCATATCTTCAGACAGATCCACTCCGATCATGTCATATCCCCTTTTTGCCAGGGCCCCCGTCAGATTTCCGGTCCCGCAGCCCAGTTCCAGCACCAGACCGTCTGAAATTCCATATTCCTTTAACAAATGCTCCACATAGTCTGCCCATGCTTCGTAGGGCACGTTATCCATGAGTGTGTCGTAGACGGCTGCAAAACTCGTATATGCCTCCATCCTCTATTCCTCTCCTCCCAGCTTCATGGCCGCCACAAAGCCCACTGCCAGAGCCAGGATTCCCGTAATGACCGACATCACCGTAATCGTTCCAAAGTCAGACATAAGGCAAATGGCAATGGGGGAAGCCACAATTAATCCGATAATCGCTGAATAAGCCAGCATCGGACATTTTTCAAAAATAATTTCAATGATTTTGGCAATCGCGAAGATTCCAATCGCAATTCCCACAGCCATGGGCGCCAGGATGGCAAGGCCCTGACCAATTCCTTTCATATCAAAAGCCGCAAGGCTGCTTGTAAACTGGTTGATCTCCCGGATTACAGGAGTATAATAGCCCATCAGCATCAGCATCATGGAACCGCTCACTCCTGGAATCACCATAGTGGCTGCCGCAATAATGCCCACACCGAAAATTTTAATTATAGACAATAAATCCGTACCGAGAACAGCTTGGGCGCCTTCTTTTTCCCCCATCATTGCCATGCCTACCACAACGGCAAAGAAAAGCAGGAAAGCGATGCCGTTTCCAACGGTCATCTTTGCCCCCTTTACTTTCTTAAAGATAGCCGGCAACCCGCCCACAATCAATCCGATAAACAGCAAATTGGTCTGCAAGGGGTAGTGATCGAACAAAAATTCGATCACTCTCGAGAGTATTACAATAGCCGCAGCTGCGCCTACCAGCACAGGCAGCAGGAATATACAGCTTTTCTTAAATTCCCGAAACAGGTGTGTTACCGCATGAATCAATTTGTCATAAATTCCCATGGATACAGCCATGGTTCCCCCGCTGACGCCGGGAATGATATTTGCAATTCCTATAATAATACCTGCAATGAATGTTTTTATCATCTTTTCCAATCCTCCAAATATTGTTTTAAGAAACGCAGCAAGGCGTCCATCTGCTCCTCTGTTCCGATGGTGATCCGCAGATAATTGTCGATTCTGGGTTTGTTAAAATAACGTACATAGATTTTTTTGATCTTCAGCGCTTCATACAGGTCTCTGGCTGCAATCTGCTCATGGGTAACAAAAAGGAAATTGGCCTTGGAATCCGGAAAGGAAAATCCCAGCCTGGAAAGCTCTCGTTTCATCCGCTCTCTCGTTGCTATCAGCTTTCCCGTGGTATCCCGGAAATATGCCTCCTCCAAAAGGGATCTGGCTCCCAATTCAATGGATGGCAAATTCATGGTATAGGAATTAAAAGAATATTTCACATCATTTAAATATTTGATCAACGCCTTATTTCCCATGGCATAGCCGACGCGAAGGCCTGCCATTGAGCGGGACTTGGAATAGGTCTGCACTACCAGCAGATTATCGTACTTTTGAATCAGTGCTTTCGCCGAGGTCCCCCCAAAATCGATGTACGCCTCATCCACAATCACAATCACGTCCTGGTTGTGGGAAATGATGTCCTCCACGTCTTTCAGCTCCTGACAAATTCCTGTGGGCGCATTGGGATTGGGGAAGATAATGCCTCCGTTTTCCCGATAATAATTTTCCTTTACGATATGAAAACTCTGATCCAGCGGTTGTCTTTCATAGGGTATCCGAAACAGATCTGCCCATACATCATAAAAAGAATAGGTGATATCCGGAAACAGCACTGGCTTTTCCGATTGAAAAAAGGTGAGAAAGCACATGGCCAGCACATCGTCTGACCCCACGCCTACAAAGATCTGATCTTCCTTAAGATGATGATAAGCGGCCAGACCGGAAACCAGCCTGGAAGCCGCAGGATCCGGATAGAGCCTGAAGTCCTCTGCCTTGAGTTCCAAAAGCGCCTGCTGTATAGCCGGTGCAGGCGGATAGGGATTTTCATTGGTGTTCAGCTTGATCATCCCTATTTGGTTCGGTTGTTCCCCCGGTACATAGGGGATGACCGTCCGTATGTTCTTTTCCCATGGTTTCATCTCAAATCTCCTCTTTTGCCACAGCCTTCCCATTAGCGATAGGCCTTCATCAGTTCCTCGAAATGGGGCAGGGCGTTTACAATGGTTTCATAAGATACACAGTAGGCCAGCCGTACGTAGCCCGGACACGCAAAGGAACTGCCAGGCACCAAAAGCAAGTGATGCTTTTTCGCTTCTGTACAAAATATGGTCTCATCTTCCACCGGGGACTTTACAAACAGATAAAAAGCCCCCTCCGGCTTAATGCAGGTCAGCCCTGCTTTTCTCAGGCCCTCATAGAGCGTCTCCCGGTTTCTGTTGTAATAGGCAACGTCCACCTTAGCGTCCACGCATCTGGCTATGACTCTCTGAAATAGGGAAGGGGCATTGACATAGCCCAGGATTCGGGTAGCCACAGAAGCCCCATCGATGATGGCAGCACTGTCTGCCGCCTCATCCGGAATCACCAGATAGCCGATACGTTCTCCCGGCAGAGAGAGGGATTTGCTGTAGGAATAACCCACAATAGTATTTTCATAATAGTGAGTCAGATAGGGTACTTCCACGTCGTCATAGACCAGCTCCCGATAGGGCTCATCAGAAATCAGATAGATCTGGGTGCCATATTCTTTTTGCTTATCCCTCAGTACCTGTGAAAGTTTCTGAATGGTATCTTCAGAGTATACTACTCCTGTGGGATTATTGGGCGTATTGACGATCACTGCCTTAGTCTTTTTTGTAATATGGCGTGCCAATTCCTTCAAATTGGGCTGAAAGTCTTCCAGGTTTGGGGGAACCACCACCAGCACGCCGTCGTAGTTTTCCACATAGGCCCGGTATTCTCCAAAAAAGGGCGCAATAGCCACAACCTCGTCGCCCGGATTTAGCAGCGTCTTCATCACCACATTCATTCCCCCGGCAGCACCCACGGTCATGATGATATTTTTCTCTGTAAAGGAGGTCTGAAATCTCCGGTTTAAAGAAGCGGCAATTACGCTGCGTACGTCCTCATAACCGGAATTGCTCATATAGCCGTGTACCATAACCGGGTCTTCCTGATTAACAATATCCAGGATCGCCTCCCTCACCTGGGGTGGCGCAGGTACGTTTGGATTGCCCAGGCTGAAATCAAACACGTTTTTGGACCCGTATTGATCTGCCATCCGCTTTCCTTCCTCAAACATGGCTCGGATGGCTGAACTTCCTTCCGTAAACCGCTTCATTTTCTCTGAAATCATACGCGTTCACGCTCCTTTCTTTCGTACAATGCCTTTTTCTACCATACGTACCGGATGGTAAGACAGTTTCGCCTGCCTAAGCCCCTCCGCTCCGGTATCTTCCTCCCGGTTCACATACAGAAACCCTTCTGCTTCGTGCTGAACAAACTGCTGATTGATCATCGGATAGGCCCCCGGCACGTTTGCAAAAGCCTTTTCTATATGAACCACCAGGGTATCCTCATTCAGGGGTTCCCCGATGGAGAAAGCCACTACGCGTCCGCCTGCTCTTAAAAGCCCTCCACGCAGCTCAAGCTCCTTCATCAGTCGGAGGGAATTTAAGGTGACGCACATCTCCGCATTCTTCTCCACATCCTCCTCGCAGCCATTCAAATGCCTCCATTCCAGGGCCATCTGAAAACACTCTTCCACGTTTTCATCCGTAATGTGTTCGTAGCTCCAGTCAGGATAGGTTCTCTGAAACTTGTTCACATGGTTTTTCTTTCCGTGATACTTCTTGCCGGAAAGGTTGGCCAGCTTTTCCGCCTCATACACATAATCAGCGGCATCCCGGTCGTACTCAATCTCAAACATACCCGGAAAGTACTTCTCAAGCAGAGCAAACTGTTCCTCTGTCACAATGTGAAGCTGAAAAGGACTCCCCAATTCCCGGCAATATTCCATCAATGCTTCTACGGTGCCCTTTAACCGCTCTTCCTCCCCCAGAGGAAACGCAAAGGAACATCCGGCAGCCCGATTGCGAAACACCGCCATGTCATTTACGATGGCATAATCCACCTTATAATGGCGGGACCAAAGATAAATATTGGCAAAGGTGTAATCGCAGCTGCTGGTATGCTGTCTGTGGATATAAGAATTGAGCAATTCCCGGTCGGAAAGCTCCGGTTTTTTAAACGAAATCATAAATACCTCTTTCTTTCTAACAAAACGATGATGTGTATCTGCCGACATACTGTTTTTCATTATACTTCCATGTCATGGAAAAAACAAGCCCGCTTTCCCAAAACCTGGCGCATATCCTCCGGAATATCGGCCTGTACGTCAATTTTCTTTCCGGTAAAAGGATGTATAAAAAAGGCTTTCCAGGCATGAAGCGCCGTCCGCTCCATCCGGCTGCAATCCCCATGATACAGAGAATCTCCCAGAAGCGGATGCCCGATGCTGGCCATATGCACCCGAATCTGATGGGTTCTCCCTGTCCGGATCTGAAGTAAAACCGCAGAGATCTCTCCCTCCTGTAAGACCCGGTACCTGGTAACCGCCCGTTTTCCATCCGCGTCCACCTTCATGCAAATGCCCTTCCCCTTTCCAATGGGGCTGTCTATGATTCCACAGGGTCTGGACAGTCTTCCCGAAACCAGGGCCAAATACGTCTTTTGGAAACGCCCGTCCTCTTTTTGCGCAACCAGATGGCCCGCGGCGGCTCTGTTTTTGGCAAAAACCATTACGCCCGATGTTTCCCGATCCAGCCTGCCGATGGCCCGGATTCTCACCTGTTCTCCCTTTTCTGCGAAGTATGCCGCCATCCTGTTGGCCATGGTATTTTGATAATGACTGCCACAGGGATGGGAAGCCAGCCCTGCAGGCTTTTGCACCGCAATCAGATCTTCATCCTCATAAAAAACTTCCACGGGCCCCGGAACCGGAACCAAATAATCCCAAACCTCTCGTCCTGTCTCCACCCGGATCTCCACCAGATCCCCGGCTTCCACTAAGGCCACCACAAGTACGGGCACCCCGTTTAGGCAGATCCCTTCCTCGCGAAATTTTGCGGCCGAAATCTGTCTTCTGGTCAACCCCCTTTTTGCCAGAAGCTGGCCCACCGTCATTCCGGCTTCCCCTTCTTTTACCTGAAAAGGTACCCTTCTTTCCATATGACTCCTTCCCATGGAAAAAGGATTCGGATACAGCCCTCACGCCGTCCGAATCCTCCCAGTATCGTCTTTTCTAGTTTTCCTGCATATTGGCCAGTTTGGCTGCCTGGTCTGCCGCGATCAGACTGTCTATAATCTCATCTAAATCCCCGTTCATCACAGACTCCAGCCGGTGTAGCGTCAGCTTGATCCTGTGATCTGTCACACGCCCCTGTGGAAAATTGTAGGTGCGAATCTTTTCCGAACGGTCTCCCGTCCCCACTTGACTTCGTCTGGCCTCCGATTCCGCATCGTGCTGCTTTTGCAGTTCCATCTCGTAGAGCCTGGAGCGCAGCACCTTCAAGGCCTTATCCTTATTCTTTAACTGGGACTTCTCATCCTGACAGGAAATCACAATCCCTGTAGGGATATGGGTAAGACGCACGGCTGAGTCTGTGGTATTAACGCACTGTCCTCCGTTTCCGGAAGCCCGGAACACATCAAACTTACAATCATTCAAATCCAGATGGAAATCAATCTCCTCCGCCTCCGGCATGATCGCCACAGTGATGGTGGAAGTGTGGATTCTGCCCCCGGATTCTGTCTCCGGCACCCGCTGAACCCGGTGTACGCCGCTTTCGTATTTCAGTTTGGAATATGCTCCCTGTCCCGTAATCATAAAGGTTACTTCCTTAAAACCACCGATCCCGTTTTCATTCAGGCTCATCATTTCACATTTCCATCTCTGAGATTCCGCATATTTTACGTACATCCGGTAGATCTCCGCAGCAAAGAGGGCCGCCTCGTCCCCCCCTGCCCCGGCACGGATCTCCACAATAACATTCTTATCGTCGTTGGGATCTTTGGGAAGCAGCAGGATCTTCAGCTTATGCTCCAGCTTTTCAATCCGCTCCTTGGCATCGCTAAGCTCTTCCTTTAACATTTCCCGCATTTCTTCGTCAGATTCTTCCTCCAGCATGGTTACGCTGTCCTCTGCCGTTTGTCTGCATTTTTTATATTCCTGATACGCCTCCACAATGGGCTGCAAATCGCTCTGTTCCTTCATCAGTTTTTGAAACCTGGCCTGGTCATTCACCACAGAGGGCTCATTTAATTCGCTGAGAATTTCTTCAAAACGAATTAACAGATCTTCCAGTTTATCAAACATCTCTATTCCTCCTCATTTTCACAGCTTCTTCCCTTTACTACCCGGTCAAGTCCAGATAAGTCCTTCACCACAGAAACCTCACAAAAACCGGCCTTCTCAAAAAGACGGCTCACCTGGGGGCCCTGCTCGCAGCCGATTTCCACCATCAGCCAGCCCCCCGGATTTAAAAAGGATCGCCCCCGTCCGGCTAACCTGCGGTAGAACGCCAATCCATCCTCACTGCCATCCAGGGCCATCAGAGGATCATAACAGCGCACCTCTTCCATTAAGCCCTGAATTTTCCCTGAGGGAATATAAGGAGGGTTGGACACGATCACATCGTAAGTTTCCACAATGGGTTCCCAGAGATCCCCTTGTTTGAAGTCTACCTGTTTTCCAAGACGCCGGGCGTTCTCTTCGGCCACCTGTAAAGCCTCTCCGGAAAGATCCGATGCGCTTGCCAGAATTCCTTCCTCCATACTGGCAAGGCTTAAAATGATACAGCCAGAGCCAGTACACAAATCCAGCACCCGCATTCCGGGCCCAATCACCCTGGCAGCTTCCTCCACCAACGTCTCGGTATCCTGCCTGGGGATCAGCACTTTATCATTGACCAGAAATTCCAGGCCCATAAATTCCTGTACTCCGGTCAAATGCTGTAAAGGCACATGATATCCCCTCTTTTTTAGCAGCTCCTGGTAAAGCAGATAATCCCCCCGCTCCATCTCCTCCTCGCAGTGCAGGTAATACCATGCCCGGTTTATGGCATGTTTATGGCGTTCCTTTAACAGATACTCCAGAAGATACCATGCGTCCATATCCCCGTCCGGTATTTGACGCTTTCGCAAATACTGACGGCCTTCCCGCAGAGCCTCCTGCAGCTTCATGCCGTCTCCTCTCGCTTTTCCTCTGTGAGATCTGTTTTCCCGAAATTCTCCGCCAGATATGCTCTCCAGTCAAAGACTGCTTCCACAGAGGCAATGGCCACCTCTGCCATAGACTCATCCGGCTCTCTCGTGGTCAGATTCTGCATCCAGAGCCCCGGCTTGCTTAACAGCTCCACCACCTTATTCTCGCTTCTTCCTGCCAGACGAATAAATTCATAGGAAATTCCCGCAATCACAGGAACCAGCAAAATCCGAAACACCACCCGCAGGATAGGGGAATCCACCCGGATAAACAAAAACAAAATAATACTGATCACCATGACAATCAGCAGAAAGCTGGTTCCACAGCGCTTATGCTGCTTGGAGCTTTTCATCACATTTTCCACATTCAGCTCCAATCCATGCTCTACACAGTTGATACACTTGTGCTCTGCTCCGTGATACATAAAAACCCTCTGAATATCCTTCATCCTGGAGATCAGCAAAATATACCCCACAAAGATCAGGATTCTGAGAAGTCCTTCTCCCAGGGCCACCAGAGTTTCGGAATCCGTCACACGGTTTAATAGCAAAGACAAAAAATAGGGGAGCATCATAAAAATGGCCACAGCCATGACAATTGAGAATGCCACGGTCAATCCTAAAAGAAGGGAATCTCCCTTTTTGTCTTTTTCCTTGTCTTCCCGTTTCTCTTTTTTCTTACTCATCGCTTTCTTGTCCGCATCCGTCTGCTCTTCTTCCTCCTCATCCATAAAGAATTCAGCGGAATAGGTCAGCGTCTTCATGCCCAGCACCATGGAATCAATAAAGTTAAACACACCCCGGACAAAGGGCAGCGACAAGATCTTCTTGTTTTTGATCAGGCTGTGATATTCCTCTACCTTCACCACAATTTCCTGATCCGGCTTTCGCACGGCCACAGCGTAGCGATCCGCATTTTTCATCATCACGCCTTCCATCACTGCCTGGCCGCCAATATTTGATGACTTCATACGCAATTACTCCTTTGCACACTCTCCCCGAAGGGGCATCTGACCTGATACAGTGCAAAACCATTTCCATAACGCAAAATAGGTTGAGATCTTCCAACCTCAACCCAATCTTTCGTCTGCTTATTTGTTTGTATTGATACCATACTTTCTGTTGAACTTGTCGATACGTCCGCGAGCCACAGCAGCCTTCTGCTGTCCCGTATAGAATGAATGGCACTTTGAACAAACTTCCACGTGAATGTCCTTCTTTGTGGAACCTGTCACAAACGTATTTCCACAGTTACAGGTTACGGTTGCCTGATAGTATTCCGGATGGATTCCTTCTCTCATAATTTTCACCTCTCTGATAAATTGTGAACTGCTTATCTGCACTTGTCTGGCAGAACCATTTCTCCAGTATGCAGATCGATTTCCGGCCAATGCTGCGCTTTTTATTTTCACAACAAGATATCCCGGACTATCCCTGTAAGTCCCTACAGTTCTTCCTTCCTCTAAAACAGCTCTTGCATTATACCACGCTTCCCGCAAAAATGCAACTGTTTTTCCTAAAAATCGCCGGGATCCAGGGTGTCTGAATAAAGGCAACGGACCTGGTTTTCAAAATATTCCTTGGCCTGCGCCGGATCGTTGATGGTATGTACCGCGGTGACCAGTCCTGCTTCCTGCAGCGTTCTTTGTAGTGTCTCATTCCAACGCTTAAACCGGATGGATATAACCGGAATCCCCCGCTTCACGCAGAATGCCGCCGCCTCGGCGTATTCTTCCGGCTCCAGCTGATAGACTGTATACAGAATGTTTTCCGGATCAATCCACTGTTTTACAGCCGTATACATCTCTTCATTATAGATCTGGATGATGAAACGCTCCCTTAAGACCCGGGTAAGTCCCAGCCTTTCTGCCGTGTCCGCCATCAGCTTCATGGTCTCCTCCGCCTTTTGCAGATTCCCCTGTTTGGTGTCTGTCATAAAATAAACGTCGGGATACTCCTTTGCCAGCAGCAGCACATCCTCAAAGGAAACGGGGGTATACTTCCCGTCAATTCGACTGCTTAAATATTCTCCAGCCGTTGGGATCTTCTTTCCCCCGTAGGAATTCCGGCCGTTCTTTCTCCAGTCATGCCTCCCAACCAGCACACCGTCGGAGGTCTGTCTGAGATCCACCTCAAACACCCGGTATCCTTTTTGATAATTTCGTTCAAACGCCTCCCTGGAATTGGTATAATCCAACCCGTCAATGCCTCCCATGGCATGTGCGATCAGGGAATGCTGACGATACCAGGGCCTTGTGTGATAAGCATAAATCTGATATCCGGCCGCCCATCCTCCCACAAGCAGGACTGTGATCAAAAACGAAAGAAGGAACCGCTTCCACCCTCTGTGCTTTTTCATGACATTCGCCCTCTTTCTGGTTAAATATATTTCTGTCTGCGCACAAGCTGAACAAATTCCTTATTGTCCCTGGTCCTCACCATCATATTCAAAATATTTTCCACTGCCTCATCGGATTTCATGCCGTTTAAGGCCTTTCGCATAATATAGGCCGCCTCCTGCTCTTCGCCATCCAGTAACAGATCGTCCCTTCTCGTACTGGACTTAGGAATGTCAATAGCCGGAAATACCCTTTTCTCAGAGAGCTTACGGTCCAACACCAACTCCATATTTCCGGTTCCCTTAAACTCTTCGTATACTACGTCATCCATCTTGCTTCCCGTATCTACAAGGGCTGTGGCCAATATGGTCAGACTCCCTCCTTCCCTCATATTTCTGGCTGCTCCGAAAAACCGTCGGGTCCAGGCCGCCTGAAAGCGTTCTCCCACTGGGTGGCACGGTCAGGTTATATGCCCTGGCGAGCCTTGTGATGCTGTCAAGCAGAATCATCACGTCTTTTCTGTGTTCCACCAGACGCTTAGCTCGCTCAATCACCATCTCCGACACCCTTTTATGATGCTCCGGAAGCTCGTCGAAGGTGGAATAAATCACTTCCACATTTTTTCCTACAATGGCTTCCTTAATATCCGTTACCTCCTCAGGCCTCTCGTCAATCAGCAGAATGATCAGATGCATCTCTGGGTTGTTTTGCAGCACAGACTTGGCCACATCCTTTAGCAGCGTGGTCTTTCCGGCTTTGGGCGGAGAGACGATCATTCCTCTTTGTCCTTTTCCGATGGGGGAGATCATATCCATCACACGCATGGCAATGGATTTTCCGGTTCTCTCCATACGCAGACGTTCATTTGGAAAGATCGGTGTCATGTCCTCAAAATTATAGCGCTTGGAAGCTGCGGAAGGAGACAGCCCATTGATGGTCTTTAAAAATAACAGGGCGCTAAATTTTTCCTGCTGGGTTTTCACCCTGGTATTTCCACTGATAATATCCCCTGTTTTCAAGTTAAAACGGCGAATCTGAGAGGGAGAGACGTAGACATCATTTTCTCCCGGCAGATAGTTGGCGCAACGGATAAATCCATAGCCATCCGGCATCACTTCCAAAATTCCGGAGGCCACGATCCCGCTGTCTAACTGCGCCAATTCTCCAGACATTCGTTCCTCGTGGCGTTCTTCCTGCCCGTGACGTTCCCCTTTATGCTGTTGAGGGATTGGCTGGGGACTATCGGCATGTCCTGCCTCTTCCTTTCGCTCCCGTTCCTGTTTTTCCTTTTTGGCCTCTTCTTCCTTTTCGTCCTCTTTTAACATCAGCTCTATGACTTCACTTTTTTTCAATGAAGAAATATTTTTCAGTCCTCTGGACTTTGCAATACCCTTCAAAGCAACCGCTGATAATGTTTCATATTGTTCTCGCGTCATCTCGCATATCCCTTCCTTTAATTTATCCTGATAACATATGTTCACACTGTGTTGGGAGTTCTTGTCTGAATCGACAGGAAATATAGATCATTGACCAAACGATCGCCCTGAGAGTCAACTGCCCCCAGGGCCTCTGGAATCCTTACACGCCTCTTACTATATCACACTTTTTTTCAGAAATCCACTGTTTCTTCCCCAAATCCCCATTCTTTCTAGGAGATCATACCTCCCGCCATCCCTCCGCCCATACACATCAGGCAGGTGGTCACAAGACCTATTGGGGATATTTGCTGGGAGCTTGCCGATGCTATGGACATCAAAAACAGCACGCCAAAATACAGAGTCCCTGTCAAAAGTCCCCACAAAAATTTTCGGTTTGCTCCCCCTTTCCCCGCCAATATACCGCCTAAAAAGCTGGAGAGCACATAAATAATCATGATGCCCACGGTTATTTTACTCTCATCCAGATCCATTTTGTACAAGAGCAGAGCCAACAGCAGCAACAGGGCTCCCGTAAGCAAATAAGCCACCACCAGAGCCCGGAGTACATTCCATACGCCGTTCTTTTTGATTGTTTTCGTTTCCATGACATCTTCTCCTGTCTATGTAACCCTTCCTTTGCCGAATTGTTACCGATTCTTTCCTTAAAAGTATATGACCAGGAAGGGGGCCTTATGCAGCCACAGCCCCGGACCGACGAATCTTTCCTTGCAATCTTACCCAAAATCATGTAT
Organism: uncultured Lachnospiraceae bacterium; assembly: GCA_902476645.1. Lineage (GTDB taxonomy): Bacteria > Bacillota > Clostridia > Lachnospirales > Lachnospiraceae > CABSEG01. The sequence continues at coordinate 40,800 of CABSEG010000010.1, forward strand.
ATTCTTGTTAACAGACTTTTACGAAAGATGGAAACACGCTTTTTTATTGCTGCATAGTATGTGATACCAGGGTCATCCTATCTATTGACCCTTATTTTTTTAATGACAGGAGATGATGTTTTGGATTCCAGTGATGCCATACAATTTGGCGTAGTATTCATACTGGTCTTACTTTCCGCTTTTTTTTCCTCTGCGGAAACGGCATTGACCACGGTAAATAAAATTCGTATCAAAAGCCTGGCGGACCAGGGAAACAGGCGGGCGCAAACGGTTTTGAACGTTTGTGAGGACTCCGGAAAAATGTTAAGCGCCATTTTGATTGGAAACAATATTGTCAATCTTTCCGCTTCCTCCCTGATGACCACGCTGGCCACCCGATTATTCGGAAGCGCGGCTGTTGGTATCGCTACAGGCGTTCTGACTCTTATCATTTTGCTCTTCGGTGAAATTTCTCCAAAGACTCTGGCCACTGTTCACGCAGAGAAACTGGCCCTGGCCTATTCCGGGATTATTTATCTGCTGATCCGTGTCATGACACCTGTGATTTTTTTCATCAACAAGCTTTCTTCCCTTTTGATGCGTCTGCTGCACGTAGATCCCAACGCGGCTACAGACACCATGACGGAGCATGAACTTCGCACCATCGTGGATGTAAGCCATGAAAAGGGTGTCATCGAAACAGAGGAACGACAGTTGATCAATAATGTCTTTGACTTCGGTGATTCTCAGGCGAAGGATATCATGGTGCCCAGGGTGGATATGGTTTTTATTGACGTGAACAGTACCTATGAGGAGATTATTGATATTTTCCGGCAGGAAAAATTTACCAGGCTCCCAGTATATGAGGAGAGTACCGATAATATCATCGGCGTACTTAATGTAAAAGATCTTCTGCTCTATCGTTCCCCGGACGAATTTGATATCCGTCAGATTCTGCGGGATCCATACTTTACCTATGAATACAAAAAGACCACCGAGCTGATGGTGGAAATGCGCCAGGATTCCATTAACTTTACCATTGTGCTGGACGAATACGGCGCCACGGCAGGTTTGATTACCCTGGAGGATCTTTTGGAAGAAATTGTGGGGGATATCCGGGATGAGTATGACAAGGATGAGGAAGAGTTGATCCGCCATGTGGGCGACCGGGAATTTGTGGTCAGCGGTTCCCTGAAACTGGATGATTTAAACGACGCTTTGGAGCTAGATTTCGCATCGGAAGATTACGACTCCATTGGCGGCTACGTCATAGAGCGGCTGGATCACTTGCCCAAGGCCGGAGAATTTGTCGTGTTGGAAAATGGCATCCGCCTGGTGGTAGATGAGGTGATCAAAAACAGAATTGATAAAGTGCATATCTATCTTCCGGAAGAAGAAAAGGTTTCTACTTCCTCCGAAGCTTAAACTTTTGCCCTCCGATTGATCACGGAGGGCATTTTCATCAGGAATTCTCTCCCGGTTTCTTCATCTCAATCGTTTCCCCGGTCATCCGCAGGATATCCTTTATTTCCTCCAGCGGCATCTCCAGATAAGCAGAAAGCTCCTCGATGGAAACCTTATGCTCCAAGTCTTCCTCCAGGTTCTCCACTGCTTCCCGTAAATGATTCGCCCTGCCTGCCAGGTGCTCATCCAGCTGCCTTTGATCTTTGGACAAGCCGATGGCTTCTTCCATGGCCTCCTGAATACGCATAAACAGGTGCATCCGGTAATCCTCCAGACTGCCATCCTCCGGAAGCTGATCCATTGCCAGCAAAAGAGCCACATTTCCTTCCTGGATCAGATCACTTTGTGCCAGCTCCTGGCCCAGATACGTCATTGAAAGCTCATATACGGTCTTTAAATGCAGCTGTACCAGTCTTCCCCTCGCCTCTTCGCTTCCCCTGGCCGCCTCTAAAAATAGGGCCCGTTCCTCCTCTTCCGTGGCCTGTTCCAGTCCTTCCAATTCCTCCAGATACAGATCCAGAAAGTGGTCGGCTAAAAAGCTTTCCTCCTGCTGGGTTTCTTCTCCCGGCGGAACCAGCACCGTCCTTCTTTCTTCCTCAGACTCATACCCCACAACCTGAATCTTTTCGCTGAGAAGATATTCATAGATCAGCTTCATCTGCTCCTCATCCAGGCGGGCATTTGCAAAAAATGCCCGGATTTCCTCTGTAGTCAGACGGTTTTCTTTCCTGTCCGCCAGCTTTTTGATCTCACTTAACATTTCCCTGAATACTATTTTATTCTGCATGTTTATTTCCCTTCCAATATTTCCAGCGCTTTTTTCAGCTGATTATCTTCTTCCCGGCTGATAACCGATTGTTGCCGGAGTGACTCATCCAGCTCCACTTCCACGTCCGGTTCAATTCCCACCTTGTGTATATCATTTCCATCTGGGGTATAATATTTTGCAATGGTCATCTTCACCGCAGTTCCATCCGGAAGCGGAAACAGCCTCTGGACGATTCCCTTACCATAAGTGGTGGTTCCCACCAGCGTACCGATTCCATAATCCTTTACAGCCCCTGCAAAAATCTCCGATGCGCTGGCACTGTACTCATTCACCAAAATCACCAGGGGAAGGTCAAAGGTGTGCTTTCCGTCGCTTCGATACTCCGTTCTCTCCCCGTTTTTATCCTCTGTATAGACGATGATTCCTTCCGGCAGCATCTCATTTAAAATATTGCAGACAGTGTCCAGAACGCCCCCCAGGTTGTTGCGCAAATCAATGACAAGCTTCTCCATTCCCTGCTTGGTAAGCTCCTGCTTTGCTTCCAGAAACTGCTCTTCTGTCACCTGCTCAAAGGAGGAAATCGCAATATATCCCACCTGGTTTTCCAGCATATCCCAGGATACTGTGGGAACCTTCACATCCGCCCTCTTTACATTAAATTCCAGGTAGTCGTTCTCCCCATCTCTGATAACGGTAAGCTTTACGGAATCTTTGTCATTTTTCTTAATCTTAGCCACAACCTTGGTCAGATCTTCACCGGAAACCTCCGCATCATCTACCTTGTAGACCACATCTCCGGCCAAAATGCCCGCCTCCCAGGCAGGCGTTCCCTCATAACAGCTCACCACCGTAATCACTCCGGTCTCCGCATCCTGAGTCAATGCCACTCCGATCCCATTATAGATCCCACTGTTGGACTCCTGGACCTTTTGCAGCTCCTGTGCTGTATAATACTCTGCATAGTCATCGCCCAGCCCCTGAATCATGCCCTTGTAAATCTGATCCTCTACCTGTTCTGAATCGATGTCATCCAAATAATATGCATTTACAATTCCCTCAATCTGGCCGATTTTCTCTTCCACCGTATCCAGATTCACATGAAGCTCTCCCGGATTTTCCGGTCCTGAGATAAGCGCTGTCACTCGGTCTTTTACTGCAAACCCTGCCACTCCCACAACTACCGCAATGCATACCCCACAGAAAACTCCCTTAAAAAAATTGCCGTTTTCGTTCATGAATCTGAGCTCCTTCTTTCTTTTGCCCCCCACTTTGGTCTTTCCGGTAAACGGAAAGGTTTTGGTGCTGATAACATTCTATCACCTCCAAAACCTTTTTATGCCTTAGTATAAGCCTCTTCGAAAGGCTTTCTGTTCTCCCTGTCTAACCTCTCTTATCCCACATACTGGTGAGGATTTACATAGGAGCCATTCACAGTCACCCCAAAGTGCAGATGGGCTCCGGTGGAATACCCTGTGGATCCCACCGCTGCAATGCTCTCTCCCGCGCTCACCGATTGTCCCGGAGACACATAAAGGGCGGAGGCATGCATATAAACGGTAGAAATTCCCTTTCCGTGGCTGATAATCACATAATTTCCGGCAGACACGCTATACTCTGCTACCACCACTGTTCCGGAAGCGGCAGCCACAATAGAGGAGCCTTGGGGAGCGCCGATGTCGATCCCCTGGTGGTTAGAAGAAGCCCCTGCCGTGGGAGACTCTCTGCCTCCAAATTCGCTGGTGATCGTGTAGCTGCTGGGACAAGGCCACACAAATCCCCCCTGTCCGGAAGTCCCGGTATCTGACGACACCTCCTGTTGCTGAGAGGATTCTGTCTGTTCCGTCTGCTGGGTCTCTTGCTGCGCCTGCTGTTCGGCCTCCTGTCTGGCGGCCTGGGCTTCCTGTCTCAGTCGCTCTGCCTCTGCCTGAGCTTCTGCCTGAGCCTGGGCATCAGACTCCGCCTGGGCGGCTTCTGCCAAGGCCTGGGCCTCCTCTGCTTTTCTCTGGGCTTCCAGTGCGGCAGCCTCCTGCTTTTTGGCTTCTTCCGCAGCTTTAGCAGCAGCAGCCTCCTCAGCCGCCTGAATCTCATTCAGAATGGCCTGCTGCGCCTCCATTTCGCTTTCGTACTCCCAGGCCTTTTGCTCCTGATCGCTGATCTTTGCGGTATAATTCTGAATTTCCTGCTGTTTTCCCTCCATAACAGACTGTATCTCGGCCTCCTGCTGTTCTACCTCTTGCCGCATTTGTTTGCTGTCACGGTAATCCTCCTTCAGCTTCTTTTCCTTTTTGGCAACCTTCTTCTTTGTCTTCTGGTACTTGCTCAGCATGGTTCTGTCATACTCCGCAATCTGCGCTATGTACTCGGCATTGTTCAGCAAATCTGCAATACTCTGGGAGGAGAGCAGCATCTCCATGGATGCGTAGTCTCCATTCTCATAGAGGTATTGAATACGCTTCTTCATATCCTCGTACTGGGTCTGCTCAGCCTCCTTGGCCTTCTTGAGCTGTTTTTTTACTTTCTTAATTTCCTTCTCTTTCTCAGCAATCTGTAAATCCAAATGATGAATCTGCTCTGACAAGTCTGTCAGCTGCCCGTCCAGCTGGGTAACGCTCTCCTCCAATTCCTGCTTTGCCGCTGTTAAATCATCAATCGCACTGTTGACTTTATTTAAATCCTGTTCCAGCTGATCTTTCCTGGACTGCGCTTCTTCCTTACTTTTTGTGGAAGTGGCAGCCACATGCATCCCTCCATGGGCAGCCAGAACACATGCCAGCAAAACAGAAAACACTTTACGATTTCTTTTCTTCATAGATTATCACCCTTATTCCTTATACTCTCAAATGTTTCTTAACGGTAATGAAACTTCCCAGAAAACCGATGCCCATCCCCAGCGCCAACGACACCGGAATCAGGGTAGTAAACACTTCCCTGGTTGGCAAAAACTGCAAAAAACCGGCTAACAAGGAAAAGCGCTCCATCACATACCGAACCACTCTCTCATATACTACATACAGCACTACCAAAGGCACGGCACATCCGGCAAGGCCAATCAGCACTCCTTCAATCAAAAATGGAGCTCTGACAAACCCGTCCTTTGCCCCAATCAGCTTCATAATCGCAATTTCCTCACCCCGCACGGTGATACCTATGGTCACCGTATTACTGATCAAAAATACAGAAACGCAGAGCAGAATCGCTATAATAGCCACGGAGACGTAACCGATCAGGATATTAAAGGTGGAAAGGGTATTAGCCGCCTTCTCTGACTGATTGACTTTTCGGACCCCTTCCAGATCCTTGATATAATCCACCAGTTCCCCCTGATCCTCCACATTTTTCATATAGACTTGATAATTCGCGGAATTTGCCAGAGGATTATCCTCCTCAAATCCCTCTGCCAGTTCTCCATCCCCCTGAAAGTACTTGTCTTTATAAGAATCCCATGCCTCCTGGGCAGATACAAAATGGATTCTGGCCACCTCCGGGCGCTGCTCTATAGCTTTTCCGATCTGATCGATCATCTCCTGGGTGGCGCCCTCGTCAAAAAATACCGTAACCGCCACACCCTCTTCGGCGGATTTCACAATATAATTAAAATTCACCACAATGGCATAAAACAGCCCAAACAAAAAAATACAGGCCGTCATCGTGGCCACTGAGGCCAGTGAAAACCATTTATTCCGAAAAATATTCTTCATACCCTGTTTCAGGGTATAACCGATACTGCTGATTCTCATAAATACTCACCCTCTTGCTCGTCACTCACAATTTCGCCCTGTTGCACAACAATAACTCGCTTCCTCAGCGAGTTTACAATCTCTTTATTATGGGTTACGACAAGAACCGTGGTACCCTGTCTGTTGATTTCTTCCAGCAGATGCATAATCTCAAAGGAAGTTCCCGGATCCAGGTTTCCCGTAGGCTCGTCCGCCAACAAAATTGCCGGGCGGTTTACCAGTGCTCTTGCAATGGCTACTCTCTGCTGTTCCCCGCCGGAAAGCTCCGTAGGAAAGGACTTGTACTTTTCCGCCAGGCCCACCAGGGACAGCACTTCCGGTACCCTGCGTTTTATCACACGCCCCGGAACCCCGGTTACCCGCTGGGCGAAAGCCACATTCTCAAACACGTTGCGATCCTGCAAAAGCCGAAAGTCCTGGAATACGACGCCCAACTCCCTCCGGTATTTGGGAATCTGCCTGCGCTTCATGCGGTTTAAGTCCCGTCCGTTAACACCGATAAACCCATCTGAAGGCTCCAGTTCCTTCAGCAGCAGTTTAATCAGCGTGGATTTTCCTGAACCGCTGTTTCCGACGAGAAAAACGAACTCGCCCTTCTCAATGTGAAGATTTACCCCATACAAGGCAGGATGCCCTTTCGTATAGGACTTGCTCACATTCATTAAATCAATCATACAACCTCCTAAACTGCAAATAGCTCCTTCTCTCCCCCATACAGTCCCCATTTGCCGCTTTATCCGGTCAGCCGTCGGTTCATCAGATGCGGTCGCAACAAAGAACGGCACATCCGGCCTTGTCCGGCCTGATCAATAATCCTGGCTCTCCATATACTTCATATATTTAACTACCATCAGGGCAATCTTAAAGGTAATGGCGTCCTCGAATACCCGAAGATCCAGTCCCGTACTCTTTTGAAGCTTATCCAGCCGGTATACCAATGTATTTCTGTGAATATAAAGCTGCCTGGAAGTTTCGGACACGTTCAGGCTGTTTTCGAAGAATTTGTTGATCGTGGTCAAGGTTTCCTCATCAAAGTCATCGGGAGACTTTCCCTCGAAGATTTCCCGTATAAACATCTTGCAAAGAGGAATGGGAAGCTGATAAATCAGTCTTCCGATTCCCAGAGAGCTAAAGGCAATCACATGGCGGTCGTCAAAGAAAATCTTTCCCACGTCCAGGGTCATTCTGGCCTCCTTATAGGATCTGGAAACCTCTTTGATCTCATCCACAATGCTTCCGTAGGCAATGTGTGCCTCTGCCTTTTTCGCGCTTCCAAGGCAATCCAGAATCTGTGTGGCCACCCGCTCCATTTCCTCGTAGCCTTCGCCCTCTGCCAGCTCTTTTACAATAATAATACTCTTTTCATCCACCGCAGTGATAAAATCTCCGGGCTTATTTCCAAGCATGGTGCGGATGCTTTCCATGGCGGAATTGTCCTTCTCGTGATCGGTCTCCAGCACAAAGACCTCTCTGCGCACTTCCGTCTCCACATGAAGCTTCTTCGCTCTGTTGTAAATATCCACCAGGAGCAGGTTGTCCAACAGCAGGTTTTTAATAAAGTTATCCTTGTCAAACCGCTCCTTATAGGCTACCAGAAGATTCTGGATCTGAAAAGCGGCCATCTTTCCCACCATATAAACATCGTCACTGCTGCCCCTTGCCACCAGTACATACTCCAACTGGTGCTCGTCAAATACTTTAAAAAACTGATAACCCTGTACTACCTGGCTGTCTGCCGGCGACTCCGCGAAAGGCAGGACCGAAGTGGTAGCTTCATCTGCCTCGGGAAATGTGGTAGCCAAAACATTTCCTTCCAGGTCAATCACACACAGATCTATCCTGGAAATTACCTTTAATCCGTCAATGGTTGACTGCAAAATCTGATTTGATATCATGAAGTTCCTCTCCTTTACACATGTACCGCACACCCAAATACACATAACAATCTAACCTATATATTAATACAAAATGCTGAAAAAAGAAAGGGAAAATTACAATTTTTATATTTTCCTTTGCATCTTTGCACGCCTTTTTGCGCTTTTGTGCTTCATAATGTCAGAATCCACCTGAAACGAGTCATATGAAAGAAGGGCAGATGAATGGCTCACCTGCCCTTATCCTTACCCTTTTCTTTCCAGAAATCCCTCTCCCAAAACCTCTCTCGCATCGCTAACCACAACAAACGCCTCCGGATCTGCATCATAGACGACTTCCTTCAGATCCACAATCTCCTTTTTGGACACCACACAAAACAGCATAAATCTGTGTTCACCGGAATAAGCGCCCTGAGCGTCCAGGCAGGTCACGCCCCGTCCCAAATTCTCCATGATTTTTCCAGATACCTCATCCTTCTTTTTTGTAATGATAAAGGCAGTCTTTGCAAACTTCACGCCCTCAATCAACTGATCCGAAACCAGAGATGTAATAAAGATGGCGATAATAGCATACAGCGCCCGGTTCATTCCAAACAGGAAAGCGCCCAATAGTACAATGGCACCGTCAATCACCTGCATAATCTGGACTATGGAATAATGCTTCAGATAATGCTGAACCAACGCCGCCATCAGATCTGTTCCACCGGTGGTCGCTCTTGCCATCAGCACCATCCCGATTCCGATTCCGGCGATCACACCGCCGTAGACCGAGGACAGAAAAAAATCGCCGCCTCCCAAATCCAGCACTGGCAAAAGATATAGCCAGAAAGACAGGGAAATCGTAGCAAATAGGGTTCGCTTTAAAAAACGAAGCCCTTTGATCTTCATTCCCAGCAGAAACACCGGAATGTTCAGCGCCAGGTTGGTCAGCCACAGAGGAATCCCACCTGGTATCAGCTTCGAGGTGACTTCTTTGATTACAATTGCCGCACCAGTAAATCCCCCTGTCACCAGATTGACAGGCTCATACACTGAATTAATGGCCACAGCCATCACTGCCGTACCTGCAAACATCAGCAAATAGTCCAGAACCGCCGGACGACTCTTATGAAACTCCATGACCAATTTCTTCTCCTTTTTGTCTATGTACTCGATACCATGGTTAATCCTGCTCTTTCATCCTTCGCAATCTTCTTTTTTTCCATATTCTTTCCAAAAATTTGGGTTTTAACTCCGAATTCTCCTTAGAACAAAATATTTTTCCGGCACCGATTAACACTCTTGCCCCCAGCTTCGCCTTGTTCTCTGCCATAAATTCCTCCTGTCTGGGCGAGGAAAGGGTCGCTAAAAGAACATCCGGGGAAATTCCATTCACCAGATTCACAATGCCGTCCACATCCTCCTTCCCATCATCCGGAACACAAGAACCCACAATATTCAGTTTTGGGTAATGGATCTTCAGATATGTGAGGATTTCTTCCTTTTCTTCCTCATTCTCCCCGATCAGCATGATACTCTTTCCCGCATCCGATATATATTCTAAAAATGTACGGATAAACCACTGATTCTCTGCTTCCATCCGTCGCTCCGCCAAAGTAATCTCCGCTGCGTCTAAAACTTCGCGGTCCCCAATCAGGCTAAGATCCAGCTGTTTTAGCTTCTCCTGATATTTCTCTGACCCGGAAGCCTCCAGCAGTACATCAATCGTAATCATGCCGATGGTATTCAGGGCTTCGGTCTCCATATATCCCCTCACCAGCTCCATGGCCTTCACCACGCTGATATTATCAATGCTGACCCCTAATAGGTCTCTTTTCTCATCCATATGCTCACTCTCTTTTCTGTAAATCCAATATAGCAGAAAACAGATTTGATTTCAACAAAAAGCGAAGGGCAGTCAAACGTCCCGCCAAAATTCCTTTTGGTTCGTCTTTTTCGTTCACAATTTATTCATTTTACATTCAAAATTCTTTTACCCGACCATCATTCTTTCTTCATTTCTTCTGCATATAATAGTATCATCAGAGGAAAACAATCTCAGAAGTCATCATCTAAGTATTTTTATACTTTTCAAATAAACTTTTTCATAATAATGCCAGACATAATATGTCTGGCATCCTCCCTTTTCAGGGAGTTTTTTTATGCCAGAGGAAGCGGTCTGACTTTCCTCTGGCATCGCTTTTTAGACGTCTTTCTTAAATTTCAAACAGAAGATCCCCGTAGGACGGCATCGGCCATTCTTCTTTATCCACAATCATTTCCAGCTCGTCCACCGGTTTTCTCAGCTCCTCCATGGCTGCGCTTACCTTTTCATGGTAATAAACAGCCTGCTCTCTTCCAGCTTCCATACCTGCCGCTATCTCGGTCACTTCTTCCAGCTTAGCCAGCGCCATCTTGGTCTTCGACAGCAACGCTGTCGTTTCCTTTAATAAATTGGTGGGCACTGTCACATCTGCTCCCGCCAGTTTGATCTCGTTTGCCGTTCCCGCCAGATTTCTTGCGTAGCGCATGACGGCAGGAATAATGTGCTTGCTGGCAATATCAATCATGGCTCTTGCCTCGATATTGATGGTTTTGGCATAGCTTTCATACTGAATCTCCACCCTGGATTCCAGTTCTGCCCTGGTAAATACCTTAAACTTTTCAAACAGCTTCACAGCTTTCTCTGTAATTAAAGCCGGAATGGCATCCACCATACAGGTGATATTAGGCAGTCCCCTTCTTTTTGCCTCCTTTAGCCACTCTTCTGAATATCCGTTTCCGTTAAACACAATTCTCTGATGGTCGTTGGCATACTGTTTAATCAGATCGTGAACCGCCAGATCAAAGTCTTCCGCCTTTTCCAGCACATCACAAGCATCGCTGAAAGCCTCGGCCACAATCGTATTTAACACCACATTACACTCTGCAACGGAATCCCTGGAACCTACCATACGAAATTCAAATTTATTTCCCGTGAAGGCAAAAGGTGAGGTTCTGTTTCGGTCTGTGGCATCCTTGGCAAAATCCGGAAGGGTACGAACCCCGGTGTGAAGTTTTCCACCCTTAATACTGTGGGTCGCCGTTCCTGTACTGATTAGCTGACACAGCACATCTTCCAGCTGATCCCCTAAAAATACGGAAATGATGGCAGGCGGCGCCTCATTAGCTCCCAGTCTGTGATCGTTTCCCGCATCTGCGGCAGACTCCCGCAAAAGATCCGCATGGATATCCACAGCTCTAAGCATACACATTAAAATCAACAAAAACTGAATATTTTCATGGGGAGTCTTGCCGGGCTCCAGCAGGTTGATCCCATCATCCGTCGTGAGAGACCAGTTGTTATGCTTGCCGGAACCGTTTACTCCGGCAAAAGGCTTTTCATGGAGCAAGCACTGCAATCCCTGCCGCTCTGCTACTCTCTTTAATGTTTCCATAATAATCTGATTGTGATCTGCGGCCACATTACATTCCGCGTAGATGGGGGCCAGCTCATGCTGCGCAGGAGCTACTTCGTTGTGCTGGGTTTTGGCGGAAACGCCCAGCTTCCAGAGCTCCTCATTCACTTCCTTCATGAAAGCGGCAATCCTCTGACGAATCACCCCGAAATAATGATCATCCAGCTCCTGTCCCTTCGGCGGCATAGCGCCAAACAGAGTTCTCCCGGTGAAAATTAAATCCTTACGCTTCAGATACTTCTTCCGGTCTACTATAAAATACTCCTGTTCCACGCCCACTGATGGCTTCACCTTCCTGGACGTGGTATTTCCAAACAGACGGATCAGGCGCAGAGCCTGCTCCTGCACAGCCTCCATGGAGCGCAGAAGGGGCGTCTTCTGATCCAGGGCCTCCCCGGTATAAGAGCAAAAAGCCGTCGGAATACAGAGAATGGCACCTCCGTCATCCTCCCTCACGAAAGCCGGCGAGGTACAATCCCAGGCCGTATAGCCTCTGGCCTCAAAGGTGGCCCGCAGCCCCCCGGATGGGAAAGAAGAAGCATCCGGCTCTCCTTTGATCAGCTCTTTTCCAGAAAACTCCATCAATACATTTCCATCCTCATCCGGGGCCGTAATAAATGCGTCGTGTTTTTCCGCGGTAAATCCGGTCAGAGGCTGGAACCAGTGGGTATAGTGGGTGGCTCCCTTCTCCACAGCCCAGTCCTTCATGGCTCCGGCTACTACCTCAGCTGTTATGGGATCCAGTTCTTTTCCGTCATCGATGGTCTTGTGTAATTCTTTATAAACCTTCTTTGGAAGCCTCTCTTGCATCACTTTGTCATTAAAGACATTCTGACCGAACAGCTTCGCTATATTGATTTTCTCTTCCATCTGTTTTTCCTCCATATAAATATAAGAAAACATTCCGATGCACTCTTACGCATAATATCGTATTTTTCCAGGAAATACAAGAAAAATTTACATCCTCTTCTCCCTGGATTTCAGGTAGAACGGTAAAAGGATTCCTCCAGCCACAATAAAGATCGAAATAAACTGAGATGTGGAAAAAATCCACACATTTCCTCTGGGATCATCTCTTAAAAATTCCACCAGAAATCTGCCCACTCCATAGAGCAGCAAATACCAGCTTCCCACTATGCCATCCCTGGGCTTCCTCCGGGCAATGAGAATCAACACGAAAGCGATGGCAAAGTCACCGATGCTGGAAATCAGCTGGGTTGGAATCACCGCCGTGTCTCTGGGCGCAAAGGGAGAGTCCGCGAATACCATTCCAATGGGACAGTCCGTTTCTCTGCCGTAACAGCATCCAGCCAAAAAGCACCCAATCCGCCCGAACCCCTGAGCCAGGGCTACTGAGGGCATTGCCACGTCAAAGTACTTCAGGAAGTCTGCTTTTTTATACCTGCAGTACAGCCAGGCCACCAGGATCCCCCCCAGAATGCCGCCATAAACCACAAACCCGTTTGAGATATCCTGCAACACATTTTTCGATTTGATCAGACTGGGCAGCTCTGTAATAACAAATAAAATCTTTGCCCCCAGAAAGCCTCCGATCACGCACAAAAAGGTCAGGTTAAAAATCATATCCCCACTCAACCCGTACTTTGGCGCCCGCTTCATCCCCATCAGCAAAGCGGCCAGGACGCCCAGTGCAATCATAAGTCCGTACCCATATATATGGAAGGAACCTATGGAAAATAAAATATACCGCATATGTAGTCCTCCTAAATCATGCTCCCTTACGTTTGCTTTCCTATCATATCACTATCCCTTTTTGCCCGCAAGCTCCAATTCCCGTTTTCTCTATTGTTCCCACAAAAACAGGGCCGGACGCTCTGTCGTCCGACCCCTGTTTCTTACCTTTATATTTATTTTACACTTCAAACAAAAGATCCCCGTAAGATGGCATGGGCCAAACTTCTTTGTCCACGATCATTTCCAGTTGATCTACGGGAGCCCTCAGCTCTTCCATAGCCTTTATGACCTCCTCATGGAAAAATCTGGCCTGTTCAGCCACATTCGCCTTCCTGGATGCTTCTGCATCCATTGCGATCAGCTTTTTCAAAGCCGCCTTTGCTTCCACCAGCAAAGCGCTGCTCTCTGCCAAAAGCTCCGACTGAACACATGCCTGACCTCCGGCCGCTTTCACCGAGTTGATGGTATCTGCCAGAGTTTTGGTGTAGCCCACCACGGCCGGTATCAGCTGTTTGCTCGCCACATCAATCATGGTCTTTGCCTCAATGTTGATGGCCTTTGCGTAAGTTTCGTACTTAATCTCCACCCTGGATTCCAGTTCTGCCCTGTTGAACACATGAAACCTCTCAAACAGATGTACTGCCTTGTCGGTGAGCAGGCAGGGGATGGCGTCCACCATGGATTTAATGTTGGGCAGCCCTCTTCTTTCCGCCTCGGCCACCCATTCTTCTGAATAACCGTTCCCGTTAAAGACGATTTTCTGGTGCTCAGCCGCCATACGTTTAATGTAATCATGGACCGCCAGCTCAAAGTCTTCCGCTTTCTCCAACACGTCACAAGCATCTGCAAAAGCCTCGGCCACTATCGTATTTAATACCACATTAGGCGCTGCGATGGAGTCCCTGGATCCAACCATTCGAAACTCAAATTTATTTCCGGTGAAGGCAAAGGGGGAAGTTCTGTTTCGGTCTGTGGCATCTTTGGCCAGACTGGGAAGGGTTTTGACACCGGTCTGAAGTACGCCTCCCTTAATGCTGTGGGTCGCTGTTCCTGTGCTAACTAGCTGCTCCAGTACATCCTCCAACTGCTCCCCCAGGAACACGGAAATGATGGCCGGCGGCGCCTCATTGGCTCCCAGCCTGTGATCGTTTCCGGGATCTGCAGCAGACTCCCGAAGCAAATCCGCATGACGGTCTACAGCGCTCAGGATACAGGTAAGAACCAGCAAAAACTGAACATTCTCATGGGGCGTTTTCCCCGGATCCAGAAGATTCACCCCATCATCTGTGGTAAGGGACCAGTTGTTGTGCTTGCCGGAGCCATTCACGCCTGCAAAAGGCTTTTCATGGAGCAGGCACTGGAGGCCATGTTGACAGGCTACTTTCTTTAAAGTCTTCATCACAAGCTGATTTTGATCTACCGCAATATTTGCCTCTCCATAGATCACCGCAATCTCGTGCTGCGCAGGAGCCACTTCATTATGCTGTGTCTTGGCGG
>CABSEG010000011.1 GCA_902476645.1 uncultured Lachnospiraceae bacterium
TTGAGTGACATAGCCGCCTGCATATAACGTGCAGAGGCTGATGGGGAGCAGATAAATGAGCTTCCACCATTTACGGTTCATGCAAAAACCCCTTTCTAAACTTAGAGAGGTCAATACTGGAGAACCGAATGTCGGCGGTCAGATATCGTTTCAGACAGGGGATTTGGAAATCAAAGCAGATCATCACCCCCTTTCTGCCGTATACATTCAGCCCGGTATTGAATCGGTTAATTCGGTGCAAGTCAAAATCATATGCAAGAACCGCAGGGTTCCCGGAAGCGTCCACCCCATCATGGTCGATGGGAAGGTCTGGCTGCCGGGAACCTAAATCGGATAACAGTAACTGGTCCAGCTGTTTCATGAGCCGTGGCCGGACCAGCAGTTTCAAAAGCGTTTCACCTTCCGGTGTGTTTGGCAGATAGTGAAAGTGTTCATAGGATGTATCCGCTACAAACAGACTCTTTTTGTATCCGCCGGTACTGGTCAGGAGCTGGTAAGCGATGTCCATGTCCTTCCCGGTCAGGATCGCCCGGACTTTCGGATGTCCCGTATAGGGGAAATCCTGCAGGTAATGCTGCAGGAAGGCGTTCAGCCTTACCTCTGTCCGGTATTCCCACTTGAGTACATGGTCACCGGTGTTATACAGTGCATAGGCACAGTGGGGAGCAAGCAGCACCCCCATGCTCCGGGAATTTCTGATCTTGGTTGCCTCTGAACCGATGTGCTTAAACTCCCGTGATGAGTAAAAAAGGGGCAGGTTCCCCATAGTGAGGATACCGGCTTCGCGGCCTTCCCTGAAAATATCCGGTTTCTGGTCAGCAAAGAACGGGATGCCGGCGCTTAGGAGAGTCAGATAGGTTTCTGCTTTCTGGTACAGACGCAGCCGACGGGTTACTTCGCTTCGGACCTGATTGGTTTCGGTATTCCCGGTGAGGAAGTCACGGAAACGCTCCGGATTTTGAGCAAGGAGCATCTGTTTGGCCCGTCCGGTCAGGCGATAGCCCCTTAAATGATCCCGATAGTGAGTCCGCAGCAGTTTTTGTGCCTTTAACTCTGTAATGAGCTTTTCTCCATAAGAGGGGCTTGGGATCAGACGGGTAAGCTGGTCAGCAGGAAATTCCCCGCAAAGAGCGACCATTTCCAGGAGCCTGTATTTCTGGGAGGTAGAAGGATACAAAATCAGTCACCCCTCCTTCCGGTAGTTACCCATGTAAGTCTGTACTTGGGTAAAAAGTTGTGCATCCCGGCAAACAAAAAAAGCAGGGATTTCCTGCTTTCAAAGGATGTTTTACCAATGTCGGATAAAATGACGGAAAAATCATGAAATTTCCGATATGGTTTCAATCTCGTTTTTTCGTCCTTTCAGCCACTGGGGAAACCGGGATTTTCCCATCACATAGATGACAGTATGATCCGTATCTCCCAGCTCCGTGGTGTGGTAGGAGTCGCAGTAAAGCCCGCTGTCATCCACCATGATATAGGTGGCAATCGTGTCCAGAAGCTGTTTGAACTCCAGGTTATCGTAATCACGTACCCGGTCAAATGGGCCGTTCCGGTCATAGATCTGGCTGAAGCAGACCACACATTCCCGGTACAGGGGAAGGGAATGGACCGTCAGGTAGTTCTGCAGTGCATAGTTTAGCGGCTCATGGAGAAAGGCAGCGTTGACGTGCTGCTTTCTTTTGGGAAGCAGGCCCGGAAGCGTAATGGAGATCAGATCTTCGTCCTGCCGGATCTCAATCCCCTGGGCATCTGCCGCTTCTTTTAAGTATCCGCTCCGTTTTTCCGGGGCGGCCAGACAGACCAGGTTCCGCATCTGGCAGGCGATCCGCTCAGCACGCAGCGCAGCGTTCATACTCAGATCCCCGTAGTTTTCCGGATATGTACGAATATCAGTGGTTTTCAGGGCAAAAACGGTGTTGTTGAGTTTCTGGATCTCTCCTTCCAGCTTCGCAAGCCGTTCATAGAGTATTTTCTGGTTTGAAATGGTGTATTACCTCCTTCCGTAGTAGCTGACAGAGCCGGAGTCATCCACGACACAGAAAGCAAGCACTCCTTCAATCGAGAGTTTGGCAGCCTGCTGGATATTTTCCAGCACCACAAGACGCAACACATCGTGGCGGGGAATGGATTTCATCACATGATCCACTAAAATTTCCTGTTCCAGCGGCACATAGAGGATTTCGTATTCCTCATTTTCTGAAAAGAAGTGAAGTTTAACAGGAAAATCCCCGCTGGTATGGAATACGATGGGCTTTTCAAAATCCAGTAAAACCCAGAAGGCGGCAATCGTGCCTCGATCCGGGTTTTTGGCAGCCTCCGGGCTGTCACATAACAGGCCGGCTTCCTTATCATGATAAATCCTTCCCTGCTTGACCAGGCTGGTGATCAGCGACTTGATGGAGTCCTGATTACCAAACATCTTCATTACCTGCTCATACTTGAGGGCATGGTAGGTGGTCAGGAAGCGCAGGAGCTTTTCTCCTTCCCTGTGGTATATCTGATCTCTTGTTTTCATGCCGGATTTCCTCCGTTCAGTAGAATGTGCGTGTGCTGTACGTAGAGTATACGTAGAAATATCTACTTATTATATACGTAGGCTGTACGTACAGCAGTCAGCGTTGGTTTATGGGTACAAAAAAAGCACCGCCGAGGGTGCTGTAAAAAGAAAACTATAAGCAATACCTATTGTAGCATGGGTAAATTTACCCTGCAATCGCAGAACCGGGACAATCTTATGCCGGATGTGTGCCACTTCCTACTCCGGGAAGAATTTATTCAGGGTGTCTATGGTTTCCTTTGCCGTATAGCCCCAGAGGATGCTGCTCAGAGCTTCTATCGCCAGGTGGCGTTTCCGGTAGTAAGTACGGTAGGAGATATTGGGAATGTGCTGCTCCAGCTTTTCCAGGATTTCTTCCGTGTTCTTCAGCTGCTGTGGCGAGAGAAAGGCATAGTAGAGGATCCAGTAATACTGCTCCCCGTATTTGTGGTTATTCCGCAGAAGATCTACGGAAGACTCCAGCAGCTTCAGCATCCGGTTGCTCCGCTCAATGCTTTTGGCACGTTCCGCAATATCACTTCCTGCCAGGTCTGCCCCAGCTGCATAAATGGAATCCAGGAACTCATCAATGCTGGAACCGTACTGCACCTTGAATTGGTTCTCCATCTGGTGAACGACCACTTTCAGGCTGTATGTGGCATCCCGGTAACGGCGCAGGAACTGGTACGTATCATGAAACCGGGGATTTTCTTCCGGTGTTGGAAAATCCTGTCTTTTACGCTTCGGCATACAGATCCCCTCCTTCCTGACTTCCGGCTTCCGCATTATCCGGTATTTGCGGGGGAAGATCCGGCAGTAAGATTTCCGGGGGATCTATCCTATGCCTCCTCTTAGCCCGCTGTCCTATCCTGCCCTCTTTCGGAAGGGCAGTGTTCGCCAGTACGGTTCGGCGCTGCTGTCCACCCTTTTTCTCAGGCTCCAGCTTTGCAGACTCTGGCCTGGGTTCTATGGTCAGCTCAAACCGGTAGTTTGCGGCTCCAAAGGGGCAGATAATATTTAGACCAATTACAGGTATACTATCCTTGCAGTCTGATAAGGGAGATAATATATACCTGGTCCGGGGGCAGTGACAGCAGGAAATCCCTTGTGTATCCAGGAGTTTTGCGACTTTTTTGACCATGTAGCGGATGTGCGAAATTGGAACGCAGGGAATGGGTTTTGAAACAGTAATCTGCTCATCCGTCACTGTTTCTGGTACGCACACAGTCTCTGGTTCTTCAGTTTCCTCTGCAGGTGTCTCTTTGGGAATGTAAATCGGCAGTTTCATTTTCATAGCTATCTCCTCCTTGTCAATCAGCACGTCGCTGATGTTAAACATAATGGAAAGGTAATTGTTCAGGTAAATCATGCTCCCGTGATTTCCACGGAAGGATACCAGAGTGATCAGGTTCATCTTCTCCAGCTTTTTTAATAACCTGGAGACAGTAGGTTTGGAATGTCCCCACCGTTCTCCCAGTGCCTGGAAGCTGGTCAGAGGGGAACCGGTATTGTTTCGATAATAGACGACAGGGCCGGTGTCAGAGCAGAGGACAGACGGATCATTGTATACAGCGTGGATCCACAGATCGAGCAGGATATCCATCTCCGAGCATTTGCCTGCCTGGATCAGCTTGTGGACTTTTCCAATAGGGAAAAAGAAGAAACCAGTATCCTTTTTGCAGGGATAATTGTATTTCAGGGCAGTATTATCATTCTGCCAGTCGGTAATCTGGAATTTGACCAGACGGTTTTTCTCCAGCAGGGAATAGGTAATGCAGCCTTCCTCCTGGAGATGCTTCAGGATGGATATGGCCTGATGCTGAAACCGGCAACGAAACCAATCCTGCAGTTCTGAGATGCTGCAGATCCATTCTCCAGGTGAGAGCGTATAAGTGAGCTGCTCCATGCGCCGGTTTGAATTGCTGTAATTGGCGTAGGAGCAGAGAACCAGATACCAGAAAAGAAAAGAGCCTCCGGTGGTTCGGATGCTCCTGTCATTTAATAAGGTCTGTATGAAATTGCGGTAGATTCGGCAGCGTGGAAAATCTACGATTTGTTTGAGTTCTAATTGGTATTCCATAAGTAAGCCTCCTAATAAAAAAGGCTGACAACGAATGTCAGCCTGTCAAAATGATATGATTTGTCAGTAGGTATTGAGAGAGTGCAGAAGCCAGTTGGTCTCCTCCGGTCTGACACACTCCATTGCATTTTTATTGCATTTTTAAATTTTGTTTTATTGTTTTATAGCGTTTTATAATCGCTAAAACCCCTGTAAATAAGCCAATCTTTGTTTATATCGCTTACCGTCTGTCTGGAGTTCGAGTAGTAAACACGGAGCCGGGAAGCCGCATAAACAGCGGACTTTCCGGCTCTTAGTTTGTGGTGTGATACCTTTTTGATACCTAAATTAAGAAGGCCAAATTTGTTTTGCCATTTCAGAAAGAGTGTGGTCTGAAATGAATGGAGATGGAACAATGAGATCTGTTTTTCCTTTAATTTCATTTTGTATGATTTGCTTCAATGCTTTTAATACCGTTTTCCCATGACGATAATAGATAGGGTTTGCTGAATAGTTATTACGACAAGTTGTAGATAGCTTTCCAACATTATAGGTTGATTTCCCTTCATTTCTACAAAGTATTCGTTCAACATTATCACGTGAATTGATATATTTTTCAATAGATTTTTCTTCTGTATTTTTAGTAGCTCTTTCAATCATATTTGCTGCATCTTCTAAAGATAAGCTAGAGAAAATAAATTGTATATGTTTTTCTGAGATATAGTATGATTCTATATCCGTTCCCCTAGTTATAAAACATAGATTATTATTAACACAAATTTTCTTTTTGTATTCTTCAATCTCTTCGGAAGTCATGTAATCACGATCTCTATGTATTACTATCTTGGTAGCAGGAGAATGTTTTTTAATAAATTCAGCAAGTACCAAAGCAGTATCGATTTTTGTACATCCATTATATGACCATATATCGGTTTCGTAGAGATTAAATCCCGAAGATTCAAGAACAGATTCTAACATTTTTTTGTCAGTAGAATCTTCTGTTAAAAATACGCATTTGATTAGACCGTTTTTTAGTAAATCGCCTCTATCTAAAGCGCCTAAATCTAATAAAATTTTAAGATAACTTAAATCCTCGGATTGGATTGAACCATTTTTTATCCAAGTAATTTTAGCGTTATCTTCTGCAATGTCAATTAGATGACGAGAATGAGTAGATATAAGTAATTGAAAATCTTTAGTTTCAGATAAGGAGAAAAGCATTTTTAATATTTTACGTTGATTATTTGGGTGTAAATGCGCATCAGGTTCATCTAAAATGAGTAATTGTGGGTGATATACATTGATGTATGAAAGAATTTGTATCGCCTGTAATACTCCAGTGCCTACCGCATCAATTGGTAAAGTATTGGAAATAATTGTCGAATTTCCAGTCGAATCAACAATACGGGTGCGCTCATTTATTTTAACATCAATGTATTCATCAATTTGTTGATTGAAATTTACATCAAGAGATATATTTGGAAAAATAGTTGAAAGCTCTTCTGTAAATATTTTCCATTCGGTAGGGGTTTGTTTAAGTAACCATAAGATATTACGCAATACAGCGTTTGCATCACCTTTAGCGGCAGCTTTGCGCACAATGCTTTCTGATTTAAATTCTTCATTATATGGAAGCCCTGCTAATCCAGGGACGAATATGCACATTGGATTTTCAATTGAAACGAATCTTTTAGCTAATTCAGATTTATTTATCGTTGCAGCTATATTTCGATTTTTTCCGCGTTTAATTGAAGTTGAATATTCGTCATTATTCGTATCCTTATATGATATTTTGATTGTGTATTTATCGCCTTGTTTAAGTTCTCCTCCATGTGCTAAAGCTGAAACATCTTTTAAAGGTGAATAAACGAGTTCGGTAGGCTCGATTGAACGAGTAAAAGCCTTGGATTTTCGCCAAGGAATATTGGAAGTGATATTTATGGTTTGCATTATTGAACAACCAAATTGTATTGCTTGAAGTATACTTGTTTTTCCAGAATTATTTCCACCTATAAGAATATTGATACGATCTAATTCTAATTCGATATGATTAATACTCTTAAAATTATCTATAGTAATTTTGGTTATCATTTCCTATCACGTTGTCCTTTCTTAAATTTTACGCCAATTATAAGAATTATTACCTTTATCATTCCCTTTTTCGTCAACATCGCTACTGGTTGCAGGCCAGTTGATCTTCCATTCAAAATATTCGTCTTCTGAAATTTCTTCGTTCTTTAACTGCTCTTTTCGCAGGCACCATTCCCGCAAAAATTCATTTACCAGACCATAATCAATCCACATACCTACAGGAGCATGAGCAGGCCATTCGTCGCTGTCATTATATCGGACAGATTTATCATCAGAAGCGTTGTACTTACCGGGATTACGCACAAGCTGGAATAAATGAAAGGTATTGTGATTATCTTCGTCAAGCCAGAAGAATGTTTGCATAATGTCCTCGGCGCATCCAGGGGCTTCGGTGATAAAATTGATATAGTTCACATTTAAAATCTTAGCAATTTCCATGAGCGTGTCCTTTTTAGGGACACGATAACCAGACTCATATTGCGCTACACGAACATCAGCATTTCGTTCTTCGTATCCCAGCTTTAAGCCTAATTCGCGCTGTGTTAATCCACGAAATGTACGTATTCTCTTAATGCGTTCTCCTAATATCATAAGTCATATCCTTTCTGAAATCTATAAATTATATGCCATAATCCATTCGTCGCCGATTTCCTTTATGATTCTAAAACCTATTTTTTGGTACAGATTAGCTGCATAATTAGCTTTTTGAACGGAAAGTGAAACACGTTTATAACCGTGTGCTTGTAGCAGAGACAACACTTCTTTTATCAAACTGCTCCCAATTCCTTGTCCTCGATATTTTTTATACAGAGAGATTGCAAGGGAAGGCGTCTTATCATCAATATGTCCGTAATCATTCATAATTCTCACCCAGACAGCACCAATGATTTTATTCTCGACTTCAGCAACTAATGAAAAATCATCTTTTGATGTTCCGAAATCCTTAACATAAATTTGCAGCTCAGGAGCAGTAATAATACTTTTTGAAGGTGGCTCTACTCCTTCTGGAACAAAAATGGCTTCATATAAAAAATCGTCCAATAACGGATACTCCTGTGCTGTCATTTCCCGTATTGTATATTTCATAAAGCCCTCCTATGAAAATGGCTATCCTATTTCTTATATTCTAGCATAACTCAAATCATACGACAACAAAAACTTATCACAAATGCTAAACTTAATAAAAAAGATAAGTTTAACAAATATGCTATTGACAATAACAAAAATGCTAAGTATAATACAAATACGGAACTTAACAAAAAAGCTAAAACAACAAGGAGGATATCTATTTGAAAAATGATTTATTTGTAACAGCCGGAGAAGTTGCACAGGATTTGGGTGTTTCAAAACCATTTGCCTACAAATTAGTGCGGCAGATGAATGAAGAACTGGAAGCAAAAGGATTTATTACAATCGCCGGAAGAGTAAGCAGAAAATACTATGAAGAAAAATTTTATGGTATGGCGCAGACAAATTAAGAGGGAGGTGAGGTTATGGCGGCGTACAAAGATGAAAAGCGTGGAACATGGTATGTATCGTTCCACTATTATGACTGGACAGGAAAAAACTGTCGGAAAGTGAAAAGAGGTTTTAAAACTAAACGGGAAGCGACAGAATGGGAACATCATTTTCGTATGAAAGAAGCTTCTGATCTGGATATGACCTTTGGAGAGTTTGTAGAAGCCTACACCAGAGATATGAAGCCGAAACTAAAACACAATACTTGGCTGACAAAGGAGCATATTCTGCGGACGAAGTTATTGCCATACTTTAAGGACAAGAAAATGCGTGACATTCGTGGGACAGATATTATCCAATGGCAGAATGAACAGATTTCTTATCGTGATGCTAAAGGAAGATCTTATGCTCCTACGTATCTGAAAACTCTGCAATCAGAATTAAGCGCTCTTTTCAATCACGCAGTGCGTTTCTATGAGCTAAAAAGCAATCCGGTTGTAAAGGCGGGGCCGCTTGGGAAAGGGAAAGCAGAGGAAATGCTTTTCTGGACAAAAGAGGAGTATTTAAAATTTATTGAAGCGGTAAAAGACAAGCCGTATTCCTACCATGCATTCCAGATATTGTATTGGTGCGGATTGTGTGTAGGAGAACTGTTAGCTCTTACTCCGCAGGATATTGATTTTAATAACAAGGTCATTCGGATTACAAAATCCTATCAGCGATTAGAGGGGAAAGACGTCATTACAGATCCGAAGACTCCAAAAAGTAAACGGAATATAAGTATGCCGGATTTCCTGTGTGATGAATTGAAAGATTATATCAGCAGATTATATGGGATTCTTCCTACGGATCGCATTTTTCATCTGACCAAAAGTTTTCTGCACCATGAAATGACAAGAGGAGCAGAAAAAGCAGGAGTAAAGCGTATCAGAATCTATGATTTGAGACATTCGCATATTTCCCTGCTGATCAGTATGGGATTTTCGGCTGTATCAATCGGAAATCGGGTAGGGCATGAAAGCGTTGATATTAATTATCGATATGTTCATATTTCCTACAGAGCAGACGAAAATGGCGAAATTATTGAACGAAGAATTTAAGGAGGGCATGGAAGAATGAGTGGTACACACAAAAATCCAACAATCAGCTTTCGTATTTCTCCCAGAGAACGAGATGAAATCGAAGCGAAAATTCTTGTCAGTGGTATGAAGAAAAAAGATTATTTTGTTCGTTTCTGTATTTATAATCGTGTGTGCGTGGTAGGAAAGAAAGAGACTGTATATCAGATTGTAGAGAAATTGAAGGAAATGGAAAACCATCTGTTAGAGTTGGCAGAGCAGTTAAAGGACAGAAAGCCGGAGATTATTTCCGAAGAAATCCGGGAACTTCATACGGCTTATGAGGATATGTTAAAAGCAGTTCTCTGGATGTTGGACGGAGCAAAATATTTGTGAGAGGGAACTGATAAAAATGCCCCGACAGCGGCGACTGTCAGGGCGTGTGATAACGGAAACCTCTGTTATCGGTAATCGCAATACGAGTATAGCATAGGTTTCTTTCATTGACAATGAGATTTTCAGAAACGGAGGTTATATGGAAGAAACAAGAACAGAATTGCAGATGATTAAAATGTCGGAAATACAGTCAAAGGAAGTGACGTGGCTGTGGTATCCATTTATTCCATATGGAAAGCTGACAATTATACAAGGCGATCCGGGAGACGGTAAAACAACATTTGTACTTAATATAGCGGCCAAATTATCAAAGGGTGAGGGTATAGATGGTGGCATGGAGTTGTCAGAGCCATTGACAGTAATTTACCAGAGTGCGGAGGATGGACTCACCGATACGATAAAACCTCGCTTGGAAGCAGTAGGAGCAGATTGTGAGAACATTTCTGTTATAGATGAAAGTATAAAATCACTTTCTATGATAGATAAACGATTGGAGGAAGCGATTATAAGAACCAAGGCAAAACTTCTTATTTTAGATCCGAAACAGGCTTATCTCGGCGGCAGTATGGATATGAATCGAGCAAATGAAGCAAGGAATATGACAAAAAAACTTGCGGCTCTGGCAGAAAAATATCAATGTGCTATTGTGTTTGTAGGGCACATGAACAAAGCAGCAGGGAATAAAGCGGCATACAGAGGAATGGGTTCTATTGATTTTTTTTGCAGTAGCAAGAAGTGTATTGCTAGTTGGCAGAGTGGAAGGTGAAGAGAATATAAGAACGGTTGTACAGATAAAAAATAACCTTGTAGGATTCGCTCATCCGAAAGCATTTCAATTATCGGAGGAAGGTTTTCTTTGGCTCGGGGATTATGAGATAACAGCAGATGAAGTTTTAGGCGGCATTGCACCAAAAGTGAATAAATTGGAACAGGCGAAGCGTCTGCTTCGGGAACTTGCAGAAACTAACAATGTTATACAGAGTAATGAGATTTTTAATCTTGCGGAAGAAAAGAAGATATCCAGACGGACACTTGAAAATGCCAAAAAAGAACTGAGAATTAGAGCGAAGCGGATAAACAATTCTTGGTATTGGGAACTGGATAAAGCAAGATCAGAATAAGACAACAGCGCAACAATGCAGATTATATAGAATTTACGGACTTAGGATTTACAAGATTGCAAAAGATATAGACCTTGCATTGTTGCAGTCTTGAAAAGGATGGCAAATATGGTACGACAACCGGAATGAGGAACCCGGAACGTGAACAAATATTTTTACGAAAGTGAAGCCCGGAGGATTGCCGCACTCAATGAGATATTTGGAGATGTGGAACTGGCTGCGGCAGAAATGCGGACGTTGGTTTGGCTGTGCGGGTGGGAGGAATGTACGGTGGAAACCGCACTTTCAGCTATCCGAAAAGCTATGGCGGCGGAAGCAAAGCGGTGGGAATTGCTGCTCCGTCCGTAGGACGGAAAAGGTCTACGCTCCGCTTCGGTCGGCGCAGAGCAGACGTCCCCCGGACGTCTTGCACCCCCGGCAGGGCGCAAAGGCAGCTTTTGATGGACGGAACGGCTGTCAAAAGTGCTTTTGCGTTTACGTTCGGCGAAATTAACAAAGCCTATGCGCCGTGTCTGGCGCTGATTACCACCTGGACAGGGAGAAAGGATATTGATTGAAGCCAACCATCAGCTTTATGACAGGGAGAGGCTCTGTCAATCATAACAGCAGAAAATTCCATGCAAAGAACACTGACCCAGAACAAAGTTATCTAAACGTAGAATATTGCAATGAAAATGTTAAGGACGTATACTACGAATTGTTTGATAAAGCACTTGCCCGGTATACTGAGAAGCAGACCAGAAGTGACCGCCGGATTGACGATTATTATGAGAAAATCCGTTCCGGCAAGCAGGAAAAGCCGTTCCATGAGATTATCCTGCAAATTGGGGATAAGGACAATATGGGAGCGAAAACGGAGAACGGACAGCTTGCCGCAAAGGTGTTGGATAAATATATGCAGGACTTCCAGCGGCGAAATTCTACGTTGAGGGTGTTCAGCGCCTATCTTCACATGGACGAAGCAACGCCTCACCTGCATATAGATTTTGTCCCGTATACGACAGGAAGCAAGCGGGGGCTTGATACAAGAGTTTCACTGAAACAGGCATTATCTGCTCTCGGATTTAAAGGCGGCACAAGGCGGGAAACAGAATTAAATCAGTGGGTGGCTTATGAGAAAGAACAGCTTGCTGCTGTCATGCTGGAACATGGGATTGAGTGGGAGAAGAAAGGCACACATGAAAAGCATTTATCCGTTCTGGATTTTGAGAAAAAGGAGCGGGCAAAGGAAGTCGCAGAGTTGGAAGCAAAGAAAGCGGAATTGCAGGAAGAAAATGCTACTTTTCAAGAAATCAACGAAGATTTGCATGAACAGTTGTTACAAGTTGATGATGAGATTCGCTCCTTGCAGGAAAATTTACAGGAATCCCGGCAGGAAGCAGAGAAAGCGCAGAAACAGGCGGACAAATACCAGAAACGCATGAATAAACTTGCCCCTATGGTAAAGAACATGGAGAAACTGGCGGCAGATTTTTCCGCAGACCCAGAGCAGACGCTTCCAGAAGCGGCGGTTATGGAATCTGCAAAGTCGTATCGGGAGAAGAAAGCAAAGCCGTTGGTAAAGAAAATCGTACAAGTCATGCGCTCTGTTTATTCGGCATATCTGGATATTTCAAATAAGTTTACAAAGCTGCAAGCGGCATATAACAGGGAACGGAGTGGAAATGAGCGGTTGACAAACAGGCTGGAAGAAGTCTTGGCGGAAAATCGGGAACTGCGGATAGTGGTGGCGGAT
This sequence comes from uncultured Lachnospiraceae bacterium, assembly GCA_902476645.1. GTDB lineage: Bacteria > Bacillota > Clostridia > Lachnospirales > Lachnospiraceae > CABSEG01. The sequence goes on from CABSEG010000011.1 coordinate 12,458, forward strand.
TTTGGACGTATAAAGGCGGTGGTCGGCGCTGAACAGGTAAACGCTGTGATTAACCGGGCGAGACAACAGAAACAGATAGAAGCCGAGCAGAAACGGGTTGCGAGAAGAAAACATAATCGGGAAGTCCGCTAATAGACGGAGGGCTATTTTGATTGACTGGTGATTCGCTATTTACTTTGAAATCACATAGAAAATGGGGCGAGTATCTGGTAAAATAGCCTTGCAATATAAGAAAACTAATTAGACAATCATGTCTAATAGTGAAAATATAGCATTTCTCGCTTTGCGTCGTGTTTTATTGCTAGTATTTATGGTAATGTGCAAGTGAAAGGAGGGAAAAGGAATGGATACGAAAAAGATAGGAGAATTCCTAAAGATACTTCGCAGAGAAAAAGGATTGACACAGGAACAACTTGCGGAGATTCTTCGTGTATCGGGAAGAACAATCTCACGATGGGAAACAGGAACAAATATGCCAGATTTAAGTATCCTCATCCAAATGGCAGAGTTCTATGCTGTAGATGTGAAAGAGATTTTAGATGGAGAAAGGAAAGGCGAGAATATGGATAAAGAACTAAAAGAAACACTAATTAAAGTTGCAGATTACAGCAAGTTAGAGAAAGAAAAAGCTGCCAAAACAGGCAATATTGCTTTTGGTCTCTCTTTTGCGCTTTGTGTGGTAATGATAATGGTGCAGTTGATTGTTACTGGAAATTTAATGTATGTCGCAGGAGAAACTGTTGTTTTGCTTTTCGGCGGTATTGTTTATATTGGAATGATGTCTTACAATGGAATTTATGAAACAAATTCTAAATTTAAATCACCATTTACCGATGCTGTGATAAGCATAATATGTGCTATTATATTTACAATAGCATTGGCAGTATATTACAGTAAAATGGGTGCAGACATTTCTCAAATTGTTTATGTTGCGCTTATATTTTTTATTGGTATTTCGATAGTAGGATTTGCTGTATTGAGATTTTTAGCATATTTCAGCCATAGGAGAAAGAAGAAAATTATGGAAAACAGTGCTGCGTTTGCTACGGAACAGCAGGTAGTCAATGTGTTTGTGGCGGATGGTAATATGCAGGCAAATATGATAATCAATACTTTAAAAGATAATGGTATTATGGCGTATGGACAGGATTTAGGAGACGCCGGATTTGCAGCAGTACGTTATGGTATGGGCAGAGGTATTGATGATAGGGTTGCAATTATCGTAGCAAGCTATAAAGCTGATAGTGCCAAACAAGTGATAAAGGAAATGGGATTGGAATGAATATTACGCTTTAGAAGTTCTGTAATCTTTTGCTTTCAAGAGATTAAATATATAGTAATAGCGATTGTAATATTTTGATGTTAATTCCCATAAAAAGCCTTTTGATTCGGTATTTATTTTTGAAGATTGCGGTAATCATAACAGCACTCTCTGGTGACAGGGAGTGCTCTTTGTTTAAAAAAATTGTTGCTGGTTTTGAAAAAAGCGTTGTCAATTTGTGAGGATTTGCTATAATAAATGTGCGGCAACATTTTGGCAACAGAAAATCAGCAAGACAGAATAAATGATGTAATTGAAGTAAAAAGCGGCGGGTATTTGCATGAAACTTAAACAAATATAGTTAAGAATAACAAAGAACACGCCGAGTTCGAATAGTACGAGACTGTATTATTTATTTTATATTGCAGGTGGTTTATAGGATTGCTTAATAATTTTTTTATAGCTCTATTTTGCAGATATTTTGTTGCCATAATCGTATTGTATAAAGGAGAAGGCTACAATATGGATAAAAAAGAAACATTTGCTGGAGAAATAGCAAAGCAACTACCAGTTAAGGATATATATAATGATTTGGCCCATCCGGCTTTAAGTACAGTAGGACAAGGATTACAAGGGGTAACAAAACTGGCTCTAGCACCAATATCGGCATTAGTATGGGGATATGATAAAATAGCGGACTATTTAGACGTTGCAATACCTGAATATTTTGCAAAAAGAAAAATAGCAAAAGAAAAGGTTGTTTCACCAGATCCTGCAATTGCGGTTCCAGCGGTTGAGGCAATGCGATATACTTCACATAAAGAAGAGCTAAGAGAGATGTTTACCAACCTATTGGGAGCATCTATGAATGCTGATTCAATTGACGAACATCCAGCATTTGTTAATATAATAAAGCAATTATCTTCAGATGAAGGCAAAATTATTAAGTACTTATATCAAGACGATAAACAACCAATGATAAAGATTAGAATCAAATTAGGGGAGGGTAGAGGCGAGAGCGATTTACTGCCATACTTTAGTGATATAGGATATATTGCTAATTGTCAATATCCACAAAAATTTCCGGAATATTTGGATAATTTACACAGACTGGGAATTGTTGAGGTGTATTTTGACCGATTCTTAATAGATGAAAAATACTATGAAAAATTGAAACTTCATCCACAATTTCCTCGTGTAGCAGAAAACGGAAATAACAATATTGTAGAAAAGAAAAGTATGTATGAATTAAGCGAATTTGGGAAAAAATTTTGCAAAGTTTGTTTATCGTGAAAAAGGTGTTTTGTTGCTGTAAAGATGGCAACATTTTGGCAACAGAAAATCAGTAAACCAAAATAACTGATGTAATTGAAGTAAATATCGGCATGAACCCACATAAAACTTAAACAAATACAGTTAATAATACTAAAGAACACGCCGAGTTCGAGTAATGAGTAAGTCCTGAGAACCCTTATAAATCAAGGGCTTTCAGGACTTTTTTTAAACCTTATGATGTTATAGTGATGTTAAAATTTTCATTAGACTTCTGTTTTGTCTAACAAAAGGGGGGCACTTCAGGCAGGGGCGCTATTTTTTGTGCTTAAAAATTATTACCGCAAGGGTTATTACAGCACAAAGTATGATGGAAAAAGTAAACAAGTCACTGTATGTAACCATAACCACCGGCCGCCTTTCTTTTGTCCTGCGGCTGTATGGCACCTCAACGGTTCCCCGGTTAAGTACATTAAATTTTCGGTGGTTATCTGTCCATAAAGTCTTCAAAAGTTCCCATCAGTAAACGCCGTCCAGTTTTTGACATTGACCATCGAAAGTTGAAACAGAAATATAACTGTGTTCAGAAAGAATTGGATGATATACGTAAAAACAATCAGAAATTATCTGAAGAAAAGAATATATTACAAGGTGTTTCTGACAGATATGATCATGTTGTGCGTGTTCTGGGATTAGAAGCTGTAGATGCTGCGGTACAGCAGGATATTAAAATCAAAAAGCGCTGGAAGAAAAACGTCGAATGGAGTAAATGCCAAAGGGAAGCATTCACGAAAGATTAGTCTGGGGTGTGAAAAAGAGAGAGATGGAGATTAGTATTTGCCAGATCTGGTGTTGAATGAGGAAGAACCGGCATATGGGAAATATGGAATGTTACGGAAGCAGTTCTTGAAAGGGCATAGATCATACGGTATCAGAGTTTGTTATTTTCTGGAAAGCTGACGGTGCAGTTGAATCAGATCGATCAGGAAGCAACAGAACAGGTTGAAGCGCTGTGCGTTCCATTAAGAAAGCTAATATAGATAACAAAGTTGTTTGAATGTCAACAGTGATGTTGTTGTATTTGCTATATATAATAGAGAGAAGCTGTAAAAATTTACGTTGAATTTTACAGCTTTTTGTTTATAATAGAAGTAGCAGAAATAATATGAAATCAAGGAAGGGGCTGAACGAAGATGCCAAATATTTTACCAGTATCGGATTTGAGAAATTATAATGAAGTCCTGAAAAACTGTCATAAAGGAGAACCAGTATATCTGACCAAGAATGGAAGAGGACGTTTTGTAATCATGGATATTGAAGATTACGAGCGTGATCGTGCAGAGAAAAAGCTTCTGATGAAGCTGCAGGAAGCCGAAGAAGCAGTGAAAGATGGAGAAGGTTGGCTGAGTCTGGACGAATTGAAAGCAATTGTGGGGAAATAAGATGTTAAAATTGCGGATCAATCCGATGGTTGCAAAGGATCTGAAGAATATCCGGGATTATATTGCCGAAGATAGTGAAGAATATGCTGCAAAGACCATAAAGGAAATTTACGGTAAATTTGAGAATCTTCAAATGTTTCCGGGAATGGGTTCAGATCTCTCTAAGAGAGTCAGCTTTCGGACAGACTATAAATATGCTATATGGGAAGATTATGTGATTATCTACAAGGTAGGCAATGAGTATGTAGATATATATCGTGTGGTCAATCGATATCAGGATATTACGAGAATCTTTGATTGATAATACGGTTCGGTACAGCCTGTGGACTTAGGACAGTGGAACACATATTAAACCAGATAGAACCATAATTTCTATACAAACATGTATAGTAACAAGATTTTTTTGCGGGTTCTCGAATAGAACGGAAATAAAGACATAAAATGATAGTGGAAGGCTTATTGACTTTTTGGTTTGTGCTTGTCGGAATATAAGCACAAAGAAAGTTTACCGCTGACTAATATGCGGTATATAAGTGGTTGGGTCAAAAGTATAGTCCTTCGCCGCAAGGCGAGGGACTATTTTCGTAATGAGGATATGCAAATAAAGAAAACAGGATTTTATATTATCAAAAATTGTTTTCTATGCAGTGATTCTCAGAATAATAGCGAAAGGCTTTCACGATATATTCGCTGCTTCCTGCGCTATGTTTTGTATCGAATACTTTGCTTAAATAATCATTAGAATAGGTGTCAATCATCATTCGGCAGTAATTTTCCGCGCTTCCCACCAGCAGTTTTGGGGCAGTGGTTTGTGCGCCGGATATGATTTCCTCTACAATGCTTTGAACCGATTCCGAAGCCACATCTACTCCTTTATGAGAAGCCAGCTTAAGAAATTTATCCTCTGTCCGCATTTCTTCCGGTATCTGTGAATACCAGTCTTCCATAATTTCAGAGAAATGTTCCAGATTGTGTTTCATTTCTTCGGTGTATTTTTCAATACTGCCAAACTGCTGAATGGCAAGTTTGGCCACATGGTCTTCATCCTCTTTGATTTTCTGGATGAACAAATCAAAATTTTCAATACTTCCCCAGTGTTGGATAACGGTTTCTGCCTGAGTAGATTTGAAATCTTCCAGTGCGTTGATATAATCAGACAGATCAAATTCTTGAAAGCTCATACATGATTCTCCTTTCTCTAAGTGTTCGAGAAGTTGTATAAGCCGGTCAAGGCGACCTCGTTTCAGCAGGAATAGTTCTTTTTGCTTTTTGAAAGCAGCAATCCTGTCAAAATCTGGTTTCGCTAATATCTGTTTTATTTCTTTTAGCGGAAATCCAAGCTCCTTAAAAAATAAGATTTGTTGTAAGGTCTGCAATGCGTCATCATCGTACATTCGATAACCGGCTGTAGTGAGTTCGCTTGGTTTTAGCAGTCCGATTTCATCATAGTATTGCAGTGTCCGTATGCTGACGCCAGTCAGCTTGGCAACCTGACTTATACTTTTCATTATAACAGCTCCTCTCAGTACAGGAAAAATAAGGCGGACCAGTCACATCTGTCATGTTTCCCTTGAGAAAAGAATACCATATCACGCAACGTGAGAGTCAAGAGAATTTGACGATTATTTTCTGGAAATGCGTCTTTAGACACAAGTAGATTTTTCTGCTATTTCTTTATTTTAGTGAATTTCGTCAGCCGGTCATTGAAAAGAGAGATCATGTATTTGAAAAACAGATGGAAGAACATTTTAATTTATGAAGTATTAAAGAACTGCCGGCCAGATGAGCCGGTGTTTTTGTCCCAAAATGGAGAAGAACGCTATTTGGACTTGTATGTTTAAGCATAAATCAATACAGGTCTTAGGATTTTGACAGCGCATCGAGATCCTAAGACTTTTTCTAAAAGCAGTTCTGGTAAGGGAGTAGGAAAATAAGGCAGAGTTGCTTTCTGGGGCTGAATGAATGCTGACAAAGAGGGCAAAATCTTATTTACTATTTTATTAATTCCTATTATGATGAGAGTAACAAATATGGTACCGGAAGAATGGAAGTTGGCCGTTGTATTTGTGGGAAAGGGGATCAAAATGATCGAAGTGGAAGTAAAGCTGCCGATCGAGGATTGGGCGGGGATCAAGAGGAAGCTTTTAATGACAGGTTTTCGTGAGACTGCGTTTATGGAAGAACGTGATACATACTTTGACAATCGGCAGGGAGATATAAAAGCCGATGGTGAGGCGCTGCGGGTGCGTGAAACAAAAGACCGGATAACGGGAAAGAGTCGGGCACAGATCAACTTTAAAGGAAAGAAGCTGGATGCCTGTACGATGACCCGGGTAGAACTGGAAACCGGTGTGGAGGATGGAGCGGTCTGCAGAAATATTCTGCAGGCGATCGGGTATATTCCCGCAGATCCTGAAGTGATCAAGGACAGGACAATGCTGCGGAAAGAGTCTGTTACCGCCTGTCTGGACAATGTACGCGGGCTTGGAATATTTCTGGAACTGGAGATCCTGGCTGACAGTGAAGAAAAGAAAGAGGCTGCGCTCGGACAAATCGAAAAGATTCTGAACGGTCTCGGATATCAGATTTCGGATACGGTGGGAGTTTCTTATTTGTCTATGCTTCAAAGCAAATGGTAGCTTACCTGCGCAGGATGCTGAAGATAGAAGGCGGTTTCCAAATAGTGGAAGAGGTTGCGACAGAGTGGAAAAGCCGGTATAAAAACAGACCGGCCATGATGGACGAGTTAAGAAAACTATAGTACTGCCTTCGCGCTTTGACATGCCTTCATCCCTCTGTTCTTTTGCGCAAATACAGAATGAAACATTGATACCACAATACCTGCGTGGTAGAATTATTTCAGGATCGTCACAGAAGGGAAGTGAGGAAGATGAATCAGGTGGCTCAGGCTGTTTTCAGAGCCATTCATGAGGGGAAATGGCTCAGCATTGAATATAAAAATAAACAGGGTGAACGCACCAAGTACTGGATTGCGGTGAAGGATATTGACAGGAAGCGCCGTTCTCTGAAGGTGGAGGGCTTTCATCTGACAGAGCACACGCTAAGCAACTTTGACTGTATTTATCTGGACTCTATTGTCTCAGCCATTGTGATCGAGGCCTCCTATTGTGAGCCGAATCAGAAGCTGATCTGCCAGATGCAGACCCAGCCGGAACAGTATGAGGATTTGTTTGGAAATCCGGTGAATTTAAAGATCCTGAATTATCTGAAGGATTGTAGCAGGTTAGATACGCAGCCTTATGAGTATGATTACGCCTTAATCCGGTCTCTGGATGCGGATTGTTTTCAGGGCGGGAATTATCATCTGAGCGAAGAGCAGTTTTCAGATTTTGTGCGGCAGTTTCAGAAGGAGAGCGTACAATCGGAACAACAGAAGATGTTTCGATGGAAGCAACTTGTCATGAATGAACTGAGCATTCCGGTAAAGGGAAGGGGAGCGAAACAGGAAGCCCTGTATGTGATGGCATACAGGAAGCTGTTTTTGGATGTAAAGAACCGGATGCTTAGGCCGGAGGATGAAGTGACCATCTGCAAGGAGCTGACGATTGATGGGGAGAGACAGAGCATACGCAAATACATGGACCCGGCGGACTATGAGCTGCTGGATGACTTTGATCATAAGAAAGAGGTCATCAAAGACAGGATCACCGCTTTTAACCGTCTTCGCACAGGGGTGGATGACAGGCCTTATATCATTGCCCTTGCCAGAGATATCAAGGTGGATCTGAATAAAGAGTACCAGGCGATCATCGAGGCTTTTGAGGAGGGGAGGGCCACGTATCCTCTGAGGGCTTTCTTTGGCAGACTAACGGGAAAGCCCATCAGACATAAGGAGTATCCCCTGGCGCTTTTGGAAAAGAGAGCCAACTTAGACCAGCTGCTTGCCATTTACAATGCGGTGAAGTATCCCGTTACCTATGTGCAGGGCCCTCCGGGGACGGGAAAGTCTTACACCATTATAAATACCATTATCACTGCCTTCTTTAATGAAAAGACCGTGCTTTTGGCCTCCTACAATAATCATCCCATTGATTCTGTTGTCAAGGGCCTAAAGACGATTCCCTACAAAAAGGGGATGGATATTCCTTTTCCTGTCGTCCGGCTGGGCAATCAGGAATTAACGAAGAAGGCCTTGCGGGAGATTCGAAAACAGTATGAAGGGATTCAGAATCAAAAGGTCTTTGAGGGAACCCTGGAGAGAAACCGGGAGGAGAAGATTGAACGAACCAAACGTCTGACCGAACTTTTGAAAAAATATGAGGAAACCTTAAGCCTCAGGGAGAAAAAAGCAGCCATTGAAACCTTGCTGAATACCACCAAGCAGCTGACTTTTCAGGCAGACTTGCAGGGACGCCAGCTGGCGGAGATTCAAAAAAAGCTGGAGCAGATCGGAGAGATTACCAATGAACAGGCGCTGGATCTTTTGGACGGAGACATCCAGGAATTTAAAAAATACTTAAACTTTACATCAATTCGGTATTTAAAACGGTTGGGAGAACCTAAAAATGAGGATCTGAGAAACATTTTGTACATAGAGAATGAAGAGGAGCGGGTAAAAGCCTTTAACCAATATTTAAGCGTGGAGGAGAATGTGCGGAAGTTTCTGCGGATTTTTCCGGTGGTTGCCACCTCCTGCATCTCGTCCCATAAGATCGGGAGTCCCAAGGCTTATTTTGATATCACCATCATGGATGAGGCCAGCCAGTGCAATATGGCAATGTCTCTGCTTCCGATTATCCGCGGGGAAAATCTCATGCTTGTGGGGGACCCCCAGCAGTTAAACCCGGTGATTTTGCTGGATGAGAAAAGCAATGCGGTGCTCAGACAGAAGTACCAGATTCCCCAGGAGTACGATTATGTAAGCAATTCCATTTACAAAGCATTTCTGGCAAACGATTCCGTGAGCGAGGAGATTTTGCTCAGGCATCATTATCGCTGCAGCAAGAGTATTATAGAGTTTAATAATCAAAAGTATTATAATCGCAAGCTGTGTATTGAAAGCAAAGCATCTAACCGGCAGCCCCTGGTCTATGTGGATGTGCTTGAAAATGAGACGAGCTATAAAAATACGGCTCCAAGGGAAGCAGAGGAGATTGTGAAGTATATCCAGCACAACCGGGATCAGAAGATCGGCATTATCACGCCCTTTGCCAACCAGAAGGAGTGCATTCATGAAATGCTGGAGCAAAACGGCATCCGGGATGTAACCTGCGGTACCGTCCACGCCTTTCAGGGAGATGAAAAGGATGTGATCTTATTTTCCACGGCCCTCACAGACCAGCTCTCGGAGCGCACCTATCACTGGCTGAAAAATAATCGTGAGCTGATCAATGTGGCCACCTCCCGCGCCCGTGAGAAATTAGTGGTATTTTCCAGCATCAAAAATCTGGAACGGCTGCACCAGGAAAAAGATGGGCGGGATGATATGTATGAACTGGCAGAGTATGTCCGCACCAACGGAACATCTAAGGTCACGGCAGACCAGGTGCATTCCCGCGCTCTGGGGATTAAGCCTTACAGCACGCAGACGGAGGAGGCCTTTTTGGTGAGCCTCAATCATGCCCTGGAAAATATACTTGGCATGGATAAGCGGTGCGTGATACGCAAGGAGGTGTCCATAGCCCAGGTATTTCAGGAAAACATTTCAAAAGAGGGACTATTTTACAATGGCCGTTTTGATTTTGTGATTTACAAAAGGGAATATGGCGGAAAGGAAATGCCGGTGCTGGCAGTGGAACTGGACGGAAAGGAACATCAGGAAGAAGAACTGGTGAAAATACGGGATCAGCAGAAAAATTCCATCTGCCGTGCTCACGGGTTTGAGCTGATCCGGGTGGAAAATTCTTATGCCAGGCGCTATTACTATATAAAAGAGATTTTGGAGGAATATTTCCGCAGGAGGAGGTAAACTTACACATCCGGTGGTTGGGCCGGCCTTTGCAGGCCGACAGATGGAGGTGAAGTTTAGATATGGCCTTGTGAATGGGAAAATTCCGGATATCTTCTTAATGAAACTTTAATGCTGTGTTCGTTTACTTTTTTTGTGGAATGATATATGATAGAGACGGTATCGGTGTATAAGTGACCAACCTCTTATACACCGACCTTGTATTTTTGCACAGGTTTAATGAATTAGGAGTGAACAGAATGATCCAGTTTGAACACGTGAATAAGAGTTACGGAAAAACACCGATTCTGAAGGATATCAATTTCACTATCCAGGATGGACAATTTGTAGTGCTGATCGGAGCTTCCGGTTGTGGTAAAACCACGACGTTAAAGACGATCAACCGTCTGATCGAACCGGATTCCGGGACCATCTACATCGACGGGAAGGATATCCGTACCCGGGATAAGGTGGAACTTCGCCGCCATATTGGATATGTGATCCAACAGATCGGACTTTTTCCCAATATGACAGTGGCACAAAATATTGCCGTTGTTCCCAAGCTTCTAAAGTATGATAAGCAGAAATGTAAAGAGATCGTAGACCAGATGCTGCAGCTTGTGCACATGGAGGCTTATGCGGATAAATATCCGTCAGAAATGTCTGGCGGACAGCAGCAAAGAATTGGTGTTTTGCGGGCCCTTGCGTCATCCCCGCCGATTGTTTTGATGGATGAGCCCTTTGGCGCTCTGGATCCCATGACCAGAGAGGCTTTGCAGGATGAGGTGAAAAGCATACAGAGGAAATTAAAAAAGACCATTGTATTTGTTACCCATGATATGGATGAGGCGTTGAAATTGGCGGATGTGATTATTTTCATGGATGGAGGACGTATTGTACAGATGGCCTCTCCGGAGGAGATGCTGAAGCATCCGGCCTCGGATCTGGTGCGCAGCTTCCTGGGCAAACATACGATGGAGGAGGGCGTTCCCTCCACGGTGGAACACTTTATGAAGGAGAACGTCTATACGGTGCAAAAAGACCGAGGAGTTATGGAGTGCGTAAAGCGGATGGCGCGAGCAAGCGTAGATACGCTGCTTGTGACCGATGATGACGGGATCTATCTGGGAACCGTGTCCATCGGGGACATTCGCCATTGGGGCCGGGAGCTTGCCAATATAGAGCCTTTGATTCGCAAGACGGTGCGTGTGGCCCGTGTGGGAGATGAGGCGAAAGACTCCTTTGACTATCTCTTGGAATCTGGTGCAAACTATGTGGTTGTTCTTAATGAAGACGACACCATTGCGGGTATCGTGACCAAAACCAGCGTGGCCCGTTCCGTAGCGCAAAACCTCTGGGGGGATGCCAGATGAATGAGATAAGCGATATTATGCAGATGTACGGTGGTATGTTAGTGCGGGCAATCGGAGTACACACAGTATATGTGCTGGTTTCTGTGTCGATCGGGTTTTTGCTTGGGCTGTTGTTGGGTGTGCTTTTATCCAGGGCGCCCAGATGGTCTTCCGTGCTATTACCGGTGCTGTCTATTTTCCAGACCATACCAGGTTTGGTTTTTATCGGCGTTCTGTTTTTGTACCTGGGAATGAAGCCTGCCACGGCGCTCATTGCGCTATCCATCTACGCAACATTTCCGGTTTTGAAAAACACCTATACCGGAATCCTTGGGGTAGAGCAAAAATATGTGGATGCGGCGAGAGGGTGCGGGATGTCCAGGGCTCAGATCCTTACACGGGTAAAGCTGCCTTTGGCCATGCCTTCAATTATTGCAGGACTTCGGATGTCAGCAATTTATACGGTCTCCTGGACCGTATTAATTTCCATGATCGGATTGGGAGGATTGGGAGACTTTATCTACCAGGGTGTCACCTCCAATGACAATATGCTGATTCTTCTGGGGGCAATCCCGGCAGCCATCTTAGCTGTGCTGATTGGCGCGCTGATCGACTGGCTGCAAAAGAGGGTAACGCCACGGGGGCTTAGGAAGGAGGGAGGCAGATGATTTGGGAATTGATCCTGGAACATTTATTTATCGTTTTGGCGTCGGCATTTTTGGCTGTAGCCATTGGACTCCCTTTGGGAATTGCCGCATATGTGTGGAAGCGCATTCGAGGGGTGATTCTTTGGATTGTGGATCTTTTACAGACCGTTCCCACTCTTGCCCTCCTGGGAATTATCATGGTTTTTGCGGGAGCCGGAAAGGGAACGGTGATTGCGGGAATTACGCTGTACTCCCTTCTTCCTATTGTGCGTAATACCGTTTTAGGACTTCAGGAAGTGGACCCTGGCGTTCAGGAAGCTGCCCGCGGGATGGGAATGAGCAAGGCGTATCGGGTGCTTCGGGTGGAGCTTCCCTTGGCGTTTCCCACTGTATTTACAGGAATTCGCATCGCCGTGGTAAATGCCATTGGAACGGCAGTGTTTGCGGCTTTTGTGGGTGGAGGCGGACTTGGAAGCGAGATTAACCAGGGTATCCGTGTGCATAATATGAGCATGATTCTGCTTCCCACAGCCGTGCTGATGGTGGTGGCTTTCATTTTAGATCTTCTGATGGGCTGGATGGAGCGAAGAATGCAAAGAAAGAGCAGTTTTCGCCAGGTACTCGTCCCCGCTGCGCTCTTTTTGGCTATGTTTTTGGCGGTGCTGCCCTATGGTCTTGGCGGGGATCATGAGGATCCGACGACAACTCTTACGATGTACGATCTGAACTATACGGAGCCAAAGCTGTTGGCCAGAATGGCGAAGTTGGTGGTGGAGGATCATACGGATTTAAAGGTAAAGATAAAAGACGAAATGACCAACGTGAATGCTTTTCATGAGCTGGTGGCAAAGTCTCCCTCCTGTGATATGATTGTCAGCTATGATGGAACGCTTCTGACCACCTATCTCCACAAGGATACCGCGGATATTCCGGAAGGGGAAAGCCTGTATGACTACGTAAATCAGGAGGCCATGAAGAAGTATCAAATCCGGCTTTTAGGGAAGCTGGGACTAAACAACACCTACGCGATTGCTGTGCCGGAGAAACTGGCAGAAGAGAAGAACATCACAAAAATCAGCGATCTGCTCCCTGTGGCCAGTCAGTTGGTATTTGGCGCAGAACATGAATTTTTCACCGAGGAGGGCAGCATGAAGTATGGCCCGTTTGTGAAGTTCTACGGGCTGGATTTTAAAGACGCGGTGACTGTGGATATCGGATTGAAATACAGCGCTATTGAAAATGGCAACTTCCAGGTGACAGAGGTTTATGCCACCGATGGCCTGAACCGGAAGGCGAAGCTTCGGGTCTTAGAAGATGATCAGGCATTCTTTCCGGAGTACAACAGTGCGTTTCTGATTCGGGACGAGGTGTTCCAGCGTGTAAAAGAGACTGCCCCCAATCTGGAGGAGGTTTTAAATCTTCTGGAGGGGCAGATCTCCACGGAGGATATGGTCAATCTGACCTACGACGTGGACGTGTTGGGCAAAGACCTGGATGAAACTGCGGAGAATTTTCTTACGGAGCGGGGACTTATAGGAGAATAATATAGAAAAGGATGGTAAGAAATGAAAGCAGATGGCAGGATTTCCAATTATGAGAGAATGAAAAACCAGATGGCGGATGTATTTTTACAATATGATCAGGAACCGATGATCCGTAAATTCCGACTGCGACAGGATGAGCGTTATCTTTATATCCGCTTTTTGGGACGGGAATATCGGATTTGCAGGTTAAGCGGGCGGGTCTGTTGGACGCAGGATGGTTTTCAGACAGAGAGAGAGGCAGATTACAATGAAGTAATGACTATCTATGATGTCCTTTGTCATTCCCAAGAGAATTGTGGCCTAGCTCACCAGTGGGTGAACGTGGGAAGTCTTGCGACGGTTCAGGGCGGCACTTTGGCGAAAAGAAACCATTTTTTTCAAAATGCAGGAGATTTTTTTGACGGGAAAACAGATGCGTTGGCCTGTGCTTGTGAGTCTTGCGGAGGAGAAAAAGTGGAAAAGGGAGATGTGGCTTATAAACTGGAGCTATTTCCTTTCCTTCCCATACTCCTTTGCTTTTGGGAATCGGATGAAGAATTTCCGGCAAGTTTGCAGATTCTTGTGGATAAAAATACGCTGCAATATATGCATTATGAGACCCTTATGTTCGCGATTGCCCATTTGCTGGAGCGTTTAAAGGAAGAAATAAGAAAGACTACCAAAAAGGAAGAAATAAGAAAGACTACCAAAGCGGATGGCCCATATTTTTAAGAGTGCAAAGGGGCATTTTAGAAAGATATTGGGGAAAACCCCTGCCCATAGAGCCGCGTAAAAATACAGTGCCCGGGAAGAGGGACTTTTCCGGACACTGTGTTTTTTATACATTGGAGATTTTGGGAAACCTCAAATAAATCCTGGATTTTCAGGACTGCTTGTCGGCCTTTTGTCTTACAAGTTCTTTCCCTGAGGTCACTACAATGGTAACTCCCAGGATCATCAGCAATACTGCTACAATTAACTGCAACCCTTCTACCATGAAGACGCCGGTGCCGGACGAAAATGCATGGATTAGTGCCAGAAGTCTCTGTATCAGTGCCGTGAAGGTTACGATTAGCATGATTACGAAGGGCGGAATCAAGGTTCGCATCTCTCTTCCGGTCACTTTCAAAAAGACACAGAGTGTAATCAAGACCAGAGCGCTCAGAAGCTGGTTTGCACTTCCAAACAGAGGCCAGATATTGGAATATCCTACTTGTGTCAGGATATATCCAAATACTAATGTAATCAGAGTGGCAAAGTATTTGTTACAGAGTATCTTTCTCCAGCCCTCTGCGTGTTCCATATCGTCCACGCTGAACAGCTCCTGGAAAGACATACGTCCGATACGCGCCACAGAGTCTAAAGTGGTGAAGGCCAGAGCGGACACGCACATGGTCATAAAGCTCTGTGCTACGAATACCGGGATACCAAACATTTCCAAAAATCCGGCTACTCCGGAAGAAAAGATCTGAAACGGAGTGCCTACAGCGGCGATCCCGTCCGCACTTGCCGCGGCACCCGCCACGCAGAGGGCAATGACAGCCAGGAGGCTTTCTAATACCATAGCTCCGTATCCTACCTTTAACATATCCTTCTCATTGGAGATGGTCTTTGAAGAGGTTCCGGACGATACTAAGCTGTGGAATCCGGAAACGGCGCCGCAGGCTACGGTTACAAACAGGATTGGAAACAGAGTACCCAGACTCTGATTCTGGAAACCGGTGAAAGCTGGCAGATTCATGACAGGATGGGCGAACACCAGGCCGATCACTGCGCCGACAATCATTCCCACAAACATGAAGGTGGACATGTAATCCCGGGGTTGCATGACAAACCACATAGGAAGTACGGCCGCCAGGAAAATATAGGCGAAAGCGATGTACACCCAGATGTCTTTTCCTAAGGTCACCGGCAAATTCATTCCGCATATGAATGCGAGAACTGTACACGCGAGTCCGAAGACAACCTCTTTCCAGCCTGTGAATTTCACTTTTCTTTGAACCAAACCAAAGATTGCCGCAAAGAGAATGAAAAACAGGGAGATGCTGCCTGCGGCTCCGTTTACCGTGGCATTTTCGGACAGAGTCTGTACGCCGTCCGCAATCACATAGGCGTTGAAGGTATCTGCAACCATGTCCGCAAACGCCGCAATCACAATCAAAGTGAACAGCCAGCAGAAGCCAAGAAATAGCTTGCGTCCTGCCTTTCCGATATATTTCTCAATCAGCAGGCCCATAGACTTTCCGTCATTTTTTACGCTGGCATACAGTGCTCCGAAGTCCGTCACTGCGCCAAAAAAGATACCGCCAAGGAGGATCCATAAAAGAACCGGAAGCCATCCGAATGCGGCTGCCTGTATGGCTCCGGTCACTGGACCGGCCCCTGCAATGGATGAAAACTGATGGGCAAATACAGTCCAACCGTCTGTGGGAACATAGTCCTGCCCGTCATTGTGTATCAGAGCGGGGGTCTTTGCTCTGGGATCGATGCCCCATTTTTTTGCCAGCCATCGTCCATACAGCGCATAGGCTGCGATAAGGCATACTGCAGCAATGAGTACGATTACAAGTGTGTTCATGGTAGTTCACTCTCCTTTGTTAAATATGACGTAAATTGGAAGTTGTGATAATTTGTTTGAAAACAAAAAAACGCCTTCCGACAGATTACTCTGTCAGAAGACGAATGTTGCTCTCTCCGCGTTACCACTTCTTTTACCGGATATTCCGGTCCCTCCATCCCGTCGCCCAACTGCATTTCCCTGAAAATATAACCTTGCCGGAAGCTGCTTTCAAGAATTTGCCTGTCGGGTTAACAGGTTTCCCTATAACGGGAGAATCCCGGTCCGGGCTACTGATATTCCTTTCGCCCTGACTGCTCGCAGGTGATAGCCGCCCTGACTATGCTGTCTCCTCACACCATCCGGAGACTCTCTGAAAACATATCTGTCCGGGAAGTCTTGTCCTGTTCTTCGCATTTCTTTCTTATTCGATTTAATTATAGCTCGAAATGGCAGAATGTCAATAAAAACAAAATATAAAAATAGGATTGACTTTTTGACCAAATATGGTGAATATTTGTAAAAAATTATTAATTATTAAAACGAATAAGCGGGCGATTTACCACGCTAAATTGACAGAATTAGCCAATTTATAGTATAATATAAAACAACTGTTTATCTAATATGCATATAAGATAGGCGGGGGAAAACATCCGCCAGGATCAGCGAAAGGAGCCTTTGCTGATTCTTGGTGGTGAGTAAGCGTTAGTTTTAAAAGGAATAGGAGATGAAGAAATGAAGATGAAAAAAGTATTGAAAGCAGGGATTTGCTCTTTGTGCACCGTTGCGGTTGTGGCCGGAAGTATCCCTGCAATTCCTGCGATGCAGGCGGCTGCTGAAGGCGGCGCAAGTATTGAGGATTTCGGCAATGTATTAAACATCTTTGCCGATCCGGGCGACAATATTTACGGCTTACATACGGCAACCAATTACAGCGGAACGAACAATTACAACAATTTCTCCGATATGGGCGCATGGCATGGATATTATTTACATGATCTGGAAGCCAAGGATCTCTACGGTGGCTTTGCAGGCCCAGTTGTCATTGGGGAGGAATATCCTGTGAACCTGTCGGATGCAATCAGCAAGATTGTAGTCAGCGATAAGGACGGAAACGTATACGATCTGACCACGTCCAAGGTGGATGCGGTATACTATCCGGGAAGACTGGTACAAAGCTATGAGTTCGATGCATTTATCCTAAAGCTGGAGCTGATTATGGGAACCAACAGAAGCGCGGTGATTAAGACAAGCATTGAAAATAAGACAGAAGACGCACTGGAACTTCAGTTAAAATGGGAAGGTACCATCTTTGATCGTTTCCAGGGCAGCTATGATCTGGGTGCCACCCTGGCAGCAACTGAGGATGGCGTAGATGTTCATTTTTCTGATGTACGCTACACATGGAACCTGTTTACCACAAAGGAAAACAGATTCCGGATTGCATTTGATCAGCCGGTAACCACAGTGGTAAGTGAAGATCTGCTTTCCTATGAAACCACAATGGATGCGCCTGTTTCCATTGCAGCGGGAGATACATTTACAACCTGGTCCACCCAGAGCTTCACGTTTACCGATGAGGAGGCGGCTGTAGAAGAAGCCAAGATTGGAGACATGCTGGATAATGGAGACAGATACTTTGCGGAAAATAAGGAACGCTGGCAGGGATACTTAGACAACGTACTTTCCGATGTGGAGCCTGTCGGTAAAGAGTATCAGAACGCGGCAGTAAAATCAATTGAAACCATTGCCACAAACTGGAGAAGCGCAGCAGGCGCCTTAAAGCACGATGGCATTATTCCGTCCATGTCTTACCAGTGGTTTATTGGCTTGTGGGCATGGGATACCTGGAAAGGTGCTATCGGAGCCTCCTTATTTGACGGAGAGCTTGCACAGGATAGTGTCAGAGCTATCTTTGATTACCAGATTACAGAAGATGATGAGCTTCGTCCTCAGGATGCGGGGGCCATCGTAGACTGTATCTTCTATAACCAGAGCGAAGCCCGCGGAGGCGAGGGTGGCAACTGGAACGAGCGTAACTCTAAACCGCCTTTGGCAGCATGGTCTGTTTATAACATCTATCAGAAGACCCATGATGTGGAGTTCTTGAAAGAGCTGTACCCGAAGCTGGTTGCTTATCACAACTGGTGGTATACAAACCGCGACGTGGATCACAATGGTGTTGCAGAGTACGGAGCTATGGTTGACGACGCGCATTATCAGTGGGTAAGAAACGAAGAGGGCGAGACTGTTATCGCAACCGATGAAGAGGGCAATAAGCTGTTTGATTCCGATGCCATCATTGAAGCAGCGGCATGGGAGAGTGGTATGGACAATGCGACCCGCTTTGACGTGGAAGGAAATGGCCCGGACGACGTGGGAGTGCTGGTATATGAGAACAAGAATGAGGATGGCGAAGTAGTTGGTTACTCGATCAATCAAGAGTCCGTTGACTTAAATGCTTATCTCTATGCAGAGAAAGGCTTCTTAAAATCTATCGCAGAAATCCTTGGCTACAGTGAGGATGCGAAGAAATACGAAGAGGAGGCAGAGGATCTTCTCGCATATGTCAATGAGAACATGTACGATGAAGAGACCGGATTCTATTATGACCTGCAGACAAATGAAGACGGAAGCGTTAAGAAACTGCTTGTGAACCGTGGAAAAGGCACAGAAGGCTGGATGCCGCTGTGGGCCAATATGGCGACTCAGGAAATAGCAGACAGAGTTGTCGAAAATATGGTGGATGAAAACAAGTTCAACCTCAAGGTACCGTTTCCAACGGCATCCAAGGATAACGATAAGTTTTCACCATCCACATACTGGAGAGGACCAGTTTGGTTAGACCAGGCTATGTTTGGCGTGGAAGCGATGCAGAACTACGGATATCTGGAAGAAGCCAGAGAAATGACCTACAAGCTGTTTGACAATACGGAGGGGTTATTGGGAGACGGTCCCATCCGCGAGAATTACAATCCTGAGACAGGGGAAGGGCTTCATACCACCAATTTCAGCTGGTCGGCAGCAGCATTTGCTTCCCTGTTCAGAAACACGCTGGGAGGAAACAGCACCACGTCTCAGACAGCATTACCAAAACCGGATGCATCTTTGGGCGAAAGCATTAAGCTCACTTTAAAATCCTTGTATGAGGTTTGGGCAGCGGCGGATCTTTCCGTATATACCCAGGAGAGCGCAGAGCGTATGGAGGCGGCCCTTAAGGAAGCTTACGACGTTTTGAACGACGATGAGGCAATCCAGAGTGAAGTAGACCAGGCTGTCGCGGATCTTGTGAAAGCCATAGGAGCTATGGAATACGGCGTACAGAAACTGCATCTGGAAGTGGCTTTAGATGCTGCGGAACAGATTCTGGCACTCAGTGAAAATTACGAAGAAACAGAAGCACTGGCTGCCGCTGTGGAGGCAGGAAGGGATGTACTGGCAAAGACAGATGCAACCCAGGAAGAAGTAAACAATGCAGCCGATGCGGTGTTGGATGAACTCTTTAAGATGGCCAAGAAGGCAGATATTGCATCTCTTGAAAGTCTGATAGAGGCGGCCAAAGGGCTATTGGAGAAAAACTATACCAGCGAAACACTGGAAATTCTGAAAGGTGCCATTGGAACCGGCGAGGCGGTAGTGGCAGACCAGAACAGAGATGATCAGGATATCACAGACGCATATGCGGATTTGGTTCAGGCTATTATGAATCTTGAGATGAAGGGCAATAAAGCGGCTCTGGAGTCTATACTCGCAAAGGCAAAGGAAGTTCTGGCGAATGCGGATGCCTATGTGGCAGGAACCGTGGAAGGTCTTGCGGAAGCAGTGCAGACAGCACAGGCTGTATATGATGACGCAGACGCAGTACAGAGTGAGGTAAACGAAGCAGTGCAGACATTAACCTTGAAAGTGGCAGAAGCCAGATTACTGGGCGATGTGAACGGCGACGGTACCGTAACCACAAGTGACAGCGCGAGCCTTTTGAAAGCCAATGCAGAGCTGACCGCACTTTCCGCAGAAGCGGCTGCCAGTGCAGATGTGAATGGTGACGGCGTGGTTGATACGAAGGATGCGACATTGCTTTTACAGTACACAGCAGAGAAAGTTGCAGCCTTCTAAAGAGCATGGATAAGGCGGGAAAGTAAAACAAACTTTCCAAGAATGTACCGCCGCATCTACGAACAAGATATCGTAGATGCGGCGGTAACTTTTGTATAAGTTTGCATTGTAAAATGCCGGGAGTACCGTTTGGAATATGAAGGAAACAAAGGGAAATCTTAAAATTTCTGGCCGGATGCCTCAGGCAGCTTTAGGGTGGTTCGGATAGAAAAAGTGCCGTCCGTGGTATATTGGACATCTAGCTGGCTATGATAAAGTTTCGCTATTTTTGACATTTGCCGAAGGCCGAAACCGTGATTCGCCACGTCTTTCTTCGTGGTCAAAAGCCCTTCTTTCTGGTCTTTCCTGACTTCTCCCGCAAAAGAATTTTCGCATTGGATGGCCAGTGCCCCGTGAACTACTTTGGCGCGGAAGTGGATAAAACGTCTGGAAGCAGGTTCTACTTTTTGACAGGCTTCCAGTGCGTTATCCAGCATATTCATAAGAAGGGAACACAGATCCTGCTCTGGAATTGTTAAGTCTCTGGGTACAAAGACCTGGGCGTCAAATGAAATATTGTACTGCGTCGCCTTTTGGGAGGCCTCCTGGAGGATCGTGTTTACCACTAGATTTTTTGTAATCACGGCCCCAGCCTGCTTTTCTATGTTCTGCTTCCATTGGTCAATCATAGCTTTGATTCCAGGATAATCATTCTTCTCACACAAACATTCCAGAGCCGTAAGCTGGTGCTGTAATTCGTGGCGAAAGGCGGCGGCTTCCTTCATATTCTCTTCAATCTTATGGAAACTTTCCAGAATCATTTTATTTTTCAAGGCCAGATTTCGGGTTTCGATGCTCTTATCGGCGAAAGAACGGACTGCCACATAGGCGGAAACCAGCGTGCACACCGCTGTCAACCATAGGGTAAACCAATACAAAAGGCCATCATAAATGCCTGCCTGAAGCAAGGCGGAAAATGCGCTGTTGATATAGGTGGACAGGGGGCCTTGGGTTGCCAGAGAAGCAAGGTAGCTAATCAGCATAGCGGCAGCGCTCCATGCAGTGAAGAGACCTATGTATTTCCAGAAACGCCTTCTTGGATTCATGACCAGGTAGAGGATGAGCGAGGCGGCAGTAAAAAGGCCGATTTCCGGATGACTAAAAAGATCTGTGGCCCACTGAGGCAAAAAATAGGCGCCTTCTCCCTGGGAGATTCGGTAGACAACCATTGCCGCAGACGCAAGAATCAAAGGAATCAGGCTCCAATCCGGCTTTCCCAGCGTAATTCCAGACAAAAATAATCCGGCGGTTAAGAGAAAGATCAGGGCAGACATTCCGGTGGAAAAACCGATGCGGTTGGCAATGGCAAAAGTTTCCGTGTCCTTGAGACCGTCTGGTATAAAGCGAACCAGAGGAGGAAACATGGAGTGTTCTCCGTCTAAAATTTCGCAGGTCATCTCCAGTTCCCCTGAGGCGTCCTCTGGCAGAGGAACCGTGGCTTGGGGCATCGCGGATACCTGTTCCGGAAGGAATGAGGAGGATTGGTATATTTCTTCTCCATTTAGGGATAAAGACAGAGAAACCCCAGAGGTTTCAAACAGCAGGTAGCCGGAAGAAAGTCCCTGGGGGAGCCTCCCCTGAAACTGATAGGTACCTTCCAAACCGGAGGTATTGCTGTAGGCATCCCATACAAAGGGCTGTTCGGAACCGTCAGGGTCAATCTTTACAGATGACTCCCAGTTTATATAGAGCATCGTATCGTTCACCTTGGTAAAAAGGTGCAGAAACCAGATCACAATGGCACATAAACATAGAAAAAGGATGGGGCAGACCCATCGGAAAGGTCGTTTCATAAGGCACTCCTTCTGTTGATAAACGTGGTATGGTACTACTTTACACATTTCCTTATTTTACTGAACTTCTTGACTTTTGACAAGTGTTGAGAGAAAAGTTGGAAGAAATGACATTGCAAATGGTTTGGTTTTTTTCTATAATCGAGTATGGATGTCAGGAAGCGGACAGATTTTTAACATTCTTTTCGTGAAAGGAGGGGAGGCAAATGGCGTTGTATGCAATGGGAGATTTTCACTTGTCCTTGCAGGTGGAGAAGCCCATGTCTGTGTTTGGAACAGAGTGGAAAAACCATGTAAAAAAGATAGAAAAGCATTGCAGGAAGAAAATCAACCCGGAGGATACGATTGTGATTACAGGGGACCATTCCTGGGGGAGAAATCTAAGGGAATGCCGGGATGATTTGGAGTTTATCCAGGCTCTTCCGGGCAGAAAAATCCTTCTTAGAGGAAATCATGACATGTTTTGGGATGTGAAAAAGACGGCTCTTTTAAATGAGCTTTATGCAGGGCGACTGGGATTTTTGCAGAATAATTTTTATTCTTACCAAAGCTATGCCTTGGTTGGGACAAAAGGATATTGCTATGAGGGGAAGGATACTTACGAGCATTTTATAAAGATACGTAAACGGGAGATAGAGCGTCTGGGTAAATCTTTTGAGCAGGCGGTGGAAGCCGGATATGAAAAATTTATCATGTTTTTGCATTATCCTCCCACTTCCATTGGAGAACAGGAAAGCCCCTTTACGGAAATGGCAAAAAAATATGGAGTATCGAAAGTCATTTATTCCCATTGTCATGGAAAGGCGCATTATGACGATAGCCTGCAGGGATATGTGGACGGGATTGAGTATCGATTGGTTTCCGGTGATTACCTGAAATTTAAGCCGGAATTAATTTTAAAATAGGAAAAGGACAGTGTGTGGCAGCTTTTGATGGGGATTCGAGCCTGCGGTTTGAAAAATGACGCTCTGCTGGATGTGTTTTATGAACTGGTGACAGAGAACTATCAGTCTGAAAAAGACTATGCGGTTTATTTGTTTCACGACCGGTATGACGTCCCGGTAAAGGCAGCAGACCATGAAAGATTGGGGGAGTCGGAGCAGATGTTTGAATACATTATCTGTGCCATCTGTCCTGTGTATGGAGACTATGAACCGGGCAGGCCGGAGTGTGGGGATTTCTTTTTCCGGCTTTCGCGGATGGAGGCGGGATATTAAACCAGGCGGATATTTATCGGGCAAACGAAGGACGGCCCCATGAGGAACTGCGAACAGAGGGATAAAAAGATTGACAGCAGAGCTATATCGTATTATCATAATGTCATAACATTATGATATTGAGAAGCATATGCAGGAACAGGATTCCAAAGAATCGCCTTACCATATGTTGCGAATAGAGTACAGGAGGTCCATATGGCGCTAAAGGGAAATGAAATGGATAAATCTTCCTTGATACCGCTTTTTTATCAGCTTAAGACCCTGCTGCTGGATCAGATAAAAAAGGGAGAATATAAAATTGGAGAATTAATTCCCACGGAAGCGGAGTTAAGCAATATGTTTGAGATCAGCCGGACTACAGTAAGACAGGCCATCGTGGAACTGGTAAAGGAAGGATGGCTGTATCGGGTTAAGGGGAAGGGCACGTACGTTTCTAAGCCTAAGATTGAGCAGAGCTTTGTGAAGAAAATAGAAAGCTTTAACGATCAGATTGAGAGACTGGGGATGGTTCCTTCCACGGAAGTCTTGGAAATGAGCGTGATTGTGCCGGAAAGCAGAGTTGCAGAGCAGCTGGGGCTGGGGAAGGATGAGCAGGCTGTCTTTTTGTTTCGAAAGCGTATGGCTAACGGGGAGCCCATCGTTACGATCAAAACCTATTTACCGTATCGTTTATGCGCTTTTGTTTTAAAACATGATCTGGAAAAAGAGCGCTTATATAAAATCCTTGGGGAAAAAACAGAGACTGCGGTATTTCGAATTGAGCGAAAGATTGAGGCTGTGGAGGCGACCAAGGAGGATGCCAGTCTGTTAAATATAAAACCGAAAAAGCCTGTCCAGTATTTTGAATCCACGGGATATAATGTATACGATACCCCTATTGAGTTTTCCATTGCCCGTTACAGAGGAGACCGCAACCGGTTTGAGGTTACTGTGTTCCCGGAGTAATGTTCTCCGGGAAAAGCAGGAAACAGAGAAATTTCTATTGACATGGAAAGAAAAAGAATATATTATTATGTCATAACATTATAACATTATGATATCGGAATGAAGAAGGTGACAAAAGATTGAAGGGATTGCTGTTTCAGATACAAAGATTCAGTACCCACGATGGCCCTGGCATCCGCACCACCGTGTTTTTCAAGGGATGCAATTTGAGATGCGCCTGGTGCCATAATCCCGAGTCCTATCTGGGGGAAAAACAGATGCGGTATCAGCCTGGAAAATGCGTGGAATGCCACAGATGCGAAAGGGTTTGCCCTAAGGGCGTTTATGTGGAAAAGAAAAGGAGAATCAACGCAGAGAAGTGTATCCGGTGCGGCGCATGCGTGGAGGAATGTCTTTATGGGGCTCTGGATCTGGTGGGTCAGGAATACGGGGTGGAAGAGCTTGTGCAAATCCTCTTAAGGGATAAGCCATATTATGACAACTCGGGCGGGGGAGTAACGCTTTCAGGCGGCGAGGTGCTGATGCAAAGTAGTTTTGCCGGGGAGCTGGCGAAGCGTCTGAAAGAAGAAGGAATCCATGTGGCGGTGGATACCGCCGGAAATGTGCCTTTTTCTTGCTTGGAAAACGTGATTCCCTATACGGATTTGTTTTTGTATGACATCAAGATGATGGATAGAGATCTGCACAAAAAGTATACTGGAGTTTCCAACGATTTGATTTTGGAAAATGCGAAAAAGCTGTTGGACTTAGGAGTAAATATGGAAATACGCGTCCCGGTGATTCAGGGGATTAATGATACGGAAGAGAACATGCGTAAGATGCTGGCATGGATTCAGGGGTATGGAAATGTTACAGGGATTCGGCTGCTTCCATACCATGATCTGGGTATGGACAAGGCAGAGAGCATGGGTATTCGGATGAGACGTTTTACAGCCCCTTCCGGAGAGCGGATGCGGATGTTGGAAACGATTATAGATTTGCGGGACAGTAAGAGAGAAGGAGGACAAAAAGATGCTGAAAAATAAGAAGCTTCAGGCCAAGTTAGATGCGTGGTTTGCGAGAGATCCCAATGCAGCCACCATGGAACGGATCCAATATTTGCTGGAGAGCGAGCGCCTGTTTGAAAACGAGCCAGACGCAATCCGGTATGCCAAAACTTTGGATTACATCTTATCTAAGATTTCGGTCATTGTGGATCCGGAAATGGAGATTGTGGGAGAGATGACTATGAGGGTTCCCACGGATCAGGAAAAGCAGGATATCCTTGCCACCTATCATAGATGGTGGGATATTCCGGTGGAAGAGAGGCATGAAAAGGCATTGTTCTATTACTCAGAAGCCTGGCTGCGCTGCAGACCCTACTGGTTTCCCAGTTTCGGTCATCTTGCGTTGGATTGGGAGGCCATCATCACAGAGGGCTTTCAGGGGCTGAAGAAGCGTGCGCAGGGAGAATTGCAAAAAGGATGCAATCAGAAGCAGAGATACTTCCTGGAAGGGGCGATCCTGTGTTATGAAGCCATCATAAAGTATATAAAACGCTATGCCAGGGAAGCGGAAAGGCTTGGACGAAAGGAAGTGGCAGATAATCTGAGACAAATCAGCGAAGGGCCTGCTCTTACATTTACCCAGGCTCTCCAGCAGTTGTGGCTGCTGGTGCTGATACTTCAAAAGATATGCGGCTGCGGGGTTTTAAATTACAGTTGTATGGATCGGTATCTGCGTCCTCTTTATGAGAAGGAGATAGCGGAAGGAAGTCTGACAAGAGACCGGGCTGTCGCGCTGCTGGAAGAATTTTTCTTCCGCAATAATGAGATCATGGCCCAGACCGATCACATGTCGCTGGATGTGGATGCCACCAAGGAAACGCTGGAGCTGGCATTTGATGATCCCAACTATTTGACTCTGGGAGGCTGGAGGGCAGACGGAACCTCCGCTGTATGCGATTTGTCAAAGGATATTCTCCAGGCGGCATGGAATCTGAAAATCCGGGACCCATTTGTGGTGGTCCGGTATCACAAGGGAATGGATAAGGAGTTCTGGCGGATGTGCTGTGAAGCGATGCGGGACAATGCCACCGTGGTGCTCTACAATGATGAGACCATGATACCAGCCTTAAACTATTTCCACGTGGATGCGCCGGAGATTTATGAATATGGATTCTGGGGGTGCAACGACCCTAATATTCCGGCCTTTGAGGGGGGACTCAGACAGCTTTGGATGAACCTTTTGCGTCCCCTGGAGCTGGCTCTGAATGAGGGGAATTATCCCCTGCAGCCCAAACCGGAAGGGTATCAGACAGACTGTGCGTTTCCCTTGGAGGATCGGATGATCGGGCTGATGAGGGGGCCTTATTACGGAGTTTCCACAAAACCAGTAGAGGAAATGCAAAGCATGGAGGACTTTCTGGAGGCTTATGAGACCCAGCTTCAGTATCTGATCGGGGAATACAGAAAAGGGTTTGAGATGGACCTGAAAGCAGAGAGAGCATGTACCTTTGGAAAGCTTCGCATAGAGGATTGCTTCCTGAAAGGAACCATTGAACATGGAGTGACCTGGACAGAAGGGGGAACAAAGTACCACAAAATTGTAGCTCAGGGATGTGGCCTTGCCACAGTTGTAAATGCCCTTTACGCCATTGAAAAAATCGTGTTTGTGGACCGGGAAATGTCTCTGTCCCAATTGGCGAAACTGCTGCGGGAAGACTATAAGGGTAGAGAAGAGCTTTCCATCCGCTGGAAAAACAAGCTGGCCAAGTTTGGAAATGACATCGATGCAGTGGACCGATATGCAAAGGTGGTAACGGATATGTATGTACGCGCCATTGATCTTTATAACGGACCGGAGTATCTGTATCAGATGTGGCCTACCTATTCCACTGACCGTGACTTTACCACAATGGGTTCCTTTGTGGGAGCTACGCCAGATGGGAGAAGGGCAAGGGAACCCCTCAGTGAAAACCAGTCTCCGGATGAGGGCACAGATTTGTCCGGCACGACGGCATTGCTAAATTCCTTAAGTAAAGTACCTTTTCATCGAATCACAGGCGGTCCTTTGAATGTAAAGCTGCATCCTTCCGCAGTGGAGGGACAGGAGGGCCTGGATGCCATGTGCGCGTTGTTTCAGACTTATATGGAAAATGGGGGAATGCAGCTGCAGATCAATGTATTGGATGCAGATACCCTCCGGGAAGCGCAAAAAAATCCGGAGCAGTACAGAAGTCTGTGTGTGAGAGTAACAGGATACAGTGCATTTTTTGTGGAAATGGGCAAACAGGCGCAGGATGAGATGATCAGAAGAACGGAACATAGAAACGCATAAGTAAAAATACAGGAGGTAAAAAATATGAAATCATTAATCGTTACAGAACAGGGCAATCTGGAAATACGCGAGATTCGTAAACCCAGAATCAATGAGAAGCAGGCGCTGGTAAAGACCATTGCTTGCGGAATGTGCGGCACGGATGTTAAACTGATCCACCGTACCTTTAAGGGTTTTCCACAGTCCGTCTACCCTATTATGTTAGGGCATGAAGGCGTGGGAGAGGTGATAGAAGTAGGAGCTGATGTGAAAGGATTAAAAGTCGGAGATAAGGTGCTGCTGCCGTTTGTTGATCCGGATGAAGAATTATATGGAAAGCTTGGCTCTGGCTGGGGAGCCATGAGCGAATACGCAGTGGTTCACGATCCCCTGGCCTACGAAGAAGGGGAGGCGCCGGACTGTGCCTATGCGCAGACTGTCTTAGAGGAAGACATTGATCCCGTGGATGCGGTTATGATCGTTACATTCCGGGAGGTTTTGAGCAATATTCGCTATTTTGGCGTACAGCCAGAGGACTCCATTGCCGTAGTTGGATGCGGCCCTGTGGGATTAACCTTTATCAAATTTTTGAGTTTGCTGGGCGTGAAAAACCTGATCGCGGTAGATATTACAGATGAAAAGTTGGAGCTGGCCAGGGAAAAGGGAGCTGTCTATACCATCAACAGTAAGACCCAGGATCTGGAAAAGGAGATACGCACACAGTATCCGGACGGTGTGGATTATGTGCTGGATGCGGTTGGACTTCCCTTTGTGGTAAATCAGGCCATGGGGTTAATCAAAGACCGGGGAAGCGTTCTTTGCTATGGAGTTCCGGAAAAAGAGGAGATCACCATAGACTTTAGCAAGGCTTCTTATAACTGGAGCGTGATCTTCCAGCAAATGCCCAGAAAAAAGGAAGAGGGGGAAGCTCATCAGCAGGTGATCCAGTGGATTCGGGAAGGCAAGTTGGTGTTAAAAGATTTTATCTCAGATTATTTTCCGTTTAACGATTCCGTTGAGGCATATGAGAAGCTGCTTAGGAAGGAAATCATGAAAAAGGGCATTATTACCTTTTAAGGAGGAGAAGGCATGAACAGATATATTCTAGCCCATGATCTGGGAACCTCAGGAAACAAGGCCACGCTCTTTTCAGAGGAGGGGACGTTCATTGGAAGTGAGGTTTCACAGTATCCGGCCCATTATTTTCACGACACCTGGGTGGAGCAAAACGCCGATGACTGGTGGGATGCGGTTTGTTCCAGCACCAGAAAGCTGCTGAAATCTTCCGGGGTTGACCCTAAGGATATTCAGGCGGTGAGTTTTAGTGGACAGATGATGGGATGTTTATGTGTAGACCGCCAGGGGAAGCCCTTAAGACCGTCGATTATCTGGGCAGACCAGAGGGCCCAGAAGCAGGCTGCGGCGATAGAAGAACAGATTAGCCAGTGGGATTTCTACCACATCGTAGGGCACCGAAACACAGCCTCCTATGGAGTACAGAAGCTGATGTGGGTCAAAGAATGGGAGCCGGAAATTTATGAGCAGACCTATAAGGTACTGAATGCAAAAGACTATATTGTCTTTAAACTCACAGGAGCTTTCTGTACGGAATATTCTGACGCGAACAGTATGGGATGCTTTGATATTCATAAAATGGCTTGGTCAGATGAAATTGTATCCTATGCCGGCATCGATCCGGACAAGCTGCCTTGCGTTTATCCCTCTACTCATGTTGCCGGATGTGTCACAAAGGAGGCAGCAGCAAGCACCGGACTGGCGGAAGGAACGACGGTGGTATTGGGAGCAGGGGATGGGGTGGCTGCCAATATTGGCTGCGGCTCTATTGCTCCCGGTAGGACCTACTGCTGCATGGGAACCTCTGCCTGGATTACCACCACTTCGGAAAAGCCCATCTTTGACCAGCAGATGCGCACAGTCACCTGGGCCCACGCCATTCCAGGTCTGTATGCCCCCAATGGGACCATGCAATATGCAGGAGGAGCTTATAACTGGGTGAGGGAAACGATATGCAAAAAGGAATGTTTTGACGCGAAAGAGCAGGGAATTTCCCCCCACGTTTTTTTGGATGAGCAGATAAGACAAAGTCCGGTGGGGGCCAACGGACTGATCTTTTTACCCTACCTGTTGGGGGAACGGGCTCCCAGATGGAATCCGGATGCCAGGGGAGCGTGGATAGGATTGAAGCCGGAAAACACTACCGGGGACTTGTTAAGGAGTGCGTTGGAAGGTATTACCATGAATTTATCCATTTGTCTGGACATCCTGCGTACCCAGGTGGAGATTGAGGAACTTCTGGTAATCGGAGGCGGAGCACAAAATGCCATCTGGCGTCAGATGATGGCAGATATTTTCGGAGCAAAGGTAAAGGTTCCGGGAGTGCTGGAGGAAGCAGGCTCCATGGGAGCAGCCGTTATTGGAGGAGTCGGAGCCGGAATCTTTCGGGACTTTACGGCCATTGACCGGTTTATTTCTATAAAAGGAGAGCACAATCCAAATCCGGACGCAAAAAAAGCATATGAACCAATCAAGGAGCTTTTTGATGACTGTTACTTTGCATTGGAAAGCATCTATCAAAAAATGGCAAGGAGGATATAGATATGTCAAAAATAAATCATCAGACAAGAGCATTTGGAGCACCCAGCAGATACATTCAGGGAAGATATGAAATCGAACATTTGAAGGAGTATACGGACGCTTATGGAGATCGTGTTTTGATCCTGATCGATACCTTCTTTTATGAAACCTACAGCAAAAAGTTTCAGGGAATGTTTGAGAATGGCCCAGAAAAGGTACTGGTACAAGAGTTCTCAGGAGAAATCACCGCAGAAAAAATTGACAAGATAGCTGAGAGCGTAAGGGACTTCCAACCCAACGTAGTAGTTGGTATGGGAGGCGGTAAAACTATGGACACAGCGAAGGCGGTATCTGATATTTATAAAGCAACCACAGTCATTATTCCAACCACCGCATCCACAGATGCGCCTACCATCGGACTTTCCGTAATCTATACGGCGGAGGGAGAACATGTGGGAGCAAGGCACTATGTTAAGAATCCGGATTTGGTGCTGTTGGATACGGATATTATAGCCAAGGCGCCCTGCCGTTTCTTTGTAGCCGGAATGGGAGACGCCTTATCCACTTACATAGAGGCCCGCGCTAATTTCCAGTCTCATTCTCCAAACTATGTGGGAAAGGGATTTTGCAGTACGATTGCGGTGGAAGCCATAGCGAAAGCCTGCCATGAGACGATTCTGAAAAAGGGACATCTGGCCCTGATGGCGGTAAAAAACGGGCTATGTACCGTGGATGTTGAAGATGTAATAGAAGCCAACACTCTGTTAAGCGGGCTTGGGGTGCAGAATGCGAGCTGTGCGGGAGCCCATTCGATTGCAGAAGGGATCACGATCATTCCTGAGTGTGGGAAGCTGTACCACGGGGAAGCTGTAGCTTTTGGGGTCCTGGTGCAACTGGTGATCGAGGGACGGCCAAAGGATGAGATTGAGCAAATGTATGACTTCTTTGGCACAGTGGGGCTTCCCAGTACTTTTGAAATGTTGGGGATTAAAGAGGTAACCGATGAAGAGCTTATGAAGGTTGCCGAAGAGTCTTTGAAATCCTACTGGGATGTGGAACCCTTTGAGGTGACGGCGCAGATGATTTTTGACGCAATGAAAATGGCAGATGCCCTGGGAAGAGCTCGCAGAGCATAGAAAAACAAGGAAGGCGAGGATGCAGAAATGAAATTAACGGTGGAAGAATTGGCAGGGATGATTGATCAGACCTTATTAAAACCTTATGTGACGGAAGAGGATCTAAAGGAGCATTGTAAGACGGCAATAAAATATGGTTTTAAAACAGTAGCTATTAATAACGCTCCGGTTCCTCTGTGCAAGAAGGAGCTGGAGGGAAGTCAGGTTTTGTGTGACGCTGCGGTTAGCTTTCCTCTTGGACAGTGTACAATTGAGACAAAGGTATTTGAAACCAGAGATGTGATTGAAAAGGGAGCCGGAGAAGTGGATTATGTGGTGAACCTTGTGGAAGTCAAAAGCGGCAATTGGGATTATGTGGAGAAGGAAATGAGAAGTATTGTGGATGTATGCAATCAGTATGGGGTAACCAGCAAGGTGATCTTTGAAAATTGCTACCTGACAGATGAAGAAAAACGAAAGCTGTGCGAAATTGCCCTGAGGGTAGGCCCAACCTTTATTAAAACATCTACGGGCTTCGGAACGGGAGGAGCAACCCTGGAAGATGTAAAATTGATGAAGGAGTGTGTGGGAGACCGTATAAAGATCAAAGCGGCCGGAGGAATCCACACCTGCGAAGAAGCCTTGGCATTTATTGAGGCTGGAGCCAGCAGAATCGGCACCAGCAGCGGAATTGCCATTGTGGAGGAATATAAGAAAAAGAATCAGGGCTAAGAGAAGACACCTGTCTCATGTTTCCCTTTCTGGACTTGCGGGCAGATTTCGAAAGAATTTTAACAAAATTGATAAGAAAACCGAGTCTTTCCAAATCTGAATCCAGTATAATGGAACTTGCAAAACCGTACAGGAATGTTAGACAGGAGGTAAGATATGAGAAAAGAAAATTTATGGCGACGAAGAGGAACGGCCTTTGTGATGGCTGCGGCATTGATGGCCACGTCCATACCGTACAGTGCCTTAGCCAAGACAGAGAAAACCGAAGCGGCGGATGCGGATATTCTGGCGGATTTTGATTTCGACAGCGATGCCGGGGGATTTACGGGCGGAAGGGCTAAGGCCTCCGGAACTTACACGCTAACAGACAGTTACGACGGAAAGGCCTTGTATCTGGACGGGTCTGCTTCCAATTTTTTGACTGTGACAGATGAAGCAGGGGATAGCCTTCTGACCGGGTTGGATGAGCTGACCATTTCCTATGAGATGAAACCGGATCGAACCGCCACAAACTGGGTAATGTATGCGGCCCCCAACAGCGGCACACAAAATTACTTGCAGGAAAAGTATCTGGGTATACTGGAGAGCGGCGGCACCACCACGGCCGAACGCTATCTGAATGCAGGAGCCAGGCCGGCCAGCGCGTCTGCCTCTACAGGGAACGATTGGAGCCATGTGGATGTGGTGGTGACAAAAGAGGACACGGCAATCTATGTAAACGGCGTGGAACAGTCCAGAGTGGACAGCACCTATAACGTATCAGATATCCTGGGAAGCGACAGCATCCTTTATATAGGCAAGGCCAACTGGGGAAGCGGCGAGTATTTTAAAGGCTGGATTGATAATGTTAAAATCTATAAGAAAGCCTACTCTGGGGATGAACTGCCCCAGGTATCGGAAGCCTTTGCCAGAATGGTATTGAAACAGACGGCAGATTCCATTCAGGATCTTGTCTTAGACAGTGCGTCCAGGAGACTTCCGGACTATTCGGGGCTGGTGACCTGGAGATCAAATTGTTCCAATGTGAGGATTGGCGAGGACGGTCTTACCGCACAGATTACACAGCCGGAAATCGGACAGGAAGCAGTGACCGGAACGCTTACAGCTATTTTGTCATATGGCGGACAGCAGATGGAAAAACAGGTGCAGGTTACCGTAAAGCCTCAGATCCCGGAGAATACGGATTATGGCTATCTGATGGTACATTTTATTGAGAATAGTGCCGGGTACAGCGAAAAGATTTTTCTGGACATTTCCAGAGGGGATAATCCACAGCAGTGGGATCCATTAAATGAAGGGGAACCTATTTTAGCCTCTAATCTTGGAACTACGGGTGTGCGGGATCCGTATTTGACTTACAATCCTCAAACTGGAACCTACTATATTTTGGCCACGGATCTTCGCGTCTTTGGCGGAGACAATATGGGATGGGACTATTGGCAAAAGAGCTACAGCACCAAAATGAACGTATGGGAGTCTAAGGATTTGATTACCTGGAGTGAATTGCGCCAGATTGACGTGGCTTTGGATGCCCAGGGGAAGAAAGCAGCGGAACTTGGTATGATGTGGGCTCCCGAGACCACTTGGGTGCCGGACTAC
This sequence comes from uncultured Lachnospiraceae bacterium, assembly GCA_902476645.1. Taxonomy (GTDB): domain Bacteria; phylum Bacillota; class Clostridia; order Lachnospirales; family Lachnospiraceae; genus CABSEG01. The sequence continues at coordinate 45,868 of CABSEG010000011.1, forward strand.
TATGGGGAAGGCAAAGGGGCTTTTGTGGTGTACTGGTCCTCAAAAGTATATGATGACGGGGACGTAAATCACGATGGAAATGTCTTTTCCAAGATTATGTGGGGGGTAACCACAGACTTCACCCAGGAGACCTATGAGTTCGGGGGCGTTTTTCTGGAGAACAGCAGCCAGGGTTATATTGATACCACCATGATTCAGGATGGAGACAAGACCTATCACATTACAAAGTATACGGGAAATGACAGCATTGTCATGCAGTCTACAGACGCAAAGGAATGGTGGAAAGAGGGAACCCAATGGACCACCATTCAAAGTGACATTGGAAAGAGCCGATTTGGTTCGGTGGAAGGACCTGCTGTTTTTAAGAATCATAGTCAGGAACACAGTTGGTATCTGTTCGTGGATGATTTGCCCCAGCCAGGTTATCAGCCTATGATATCCAGCGATCTGGATCAGGGGTGGGAGTATCTGGACAGCCCGGATTATTTCCTGACGGTAAATACCAAACATGGAGGAGTGATTAGCCTTACTAAAGGGCAGTATGACGCGATTCGAAATGCGGATGCCGTGTCTGCTGTGAAAGATAACTTAGGGACCGTGAGAGTGGTTCAGGGTCAGACAGAACAGGAATTACAGAGCGTTTTGCAAGATCAGCTTGGCGGTGCGCAGGTGAATCTGGCCTATGACATGGGAACCTCCGAATTGCCTGTAAGTTGGGATATCTCAGAGGTCAACCTGGATGAGACAGGTACTTACGAAATAGAAGGCGTGGTACAGTCTATCAGCGCCAATAAAGACCAGTGGGTTGGGAAAGATGGCTCCACTGCGTACAATGCACAGGACCGAAGGCTGTATAGCTCCAGAGCCATTACGGTGGAAGCCTGCGTAGAAGTGACTAAGCCGCCGGTTACACCTCCGAAGGAGCAGCCGGGAGGAGAAGTAACACCGCCCCAGGAGAAACCGGGAGAAGCGGCCAAACCATCTGAGCAGACGCCGCAGATTTCTGCGGGAGCGGTGACAGAGCTGAAATTAAAGCCGGGTACCTCTACGGTGAAGCTGGCCTGGAATCAGGTTTCCGGAGCCTATGGCTATCGGGTTTACCGTTACAACAAGACATCGAAAAAGTATGTCTTGATCGGCGATGTGAAGAAGACTACTTATACAGATAAAAAGAAAAAACCTGCCCAGGCTTATCAGTACCGGGTTTGCGCATACAGAAGCGATGGAGAACGCCTGCTTGAGGGGGCCGGGAAGGACGCGAAGACCCTTACGAAGCCTGGTGTTCCTAAGAACGTAAAGATAAAGCGTCTGACAAAGGCAGGGAAAAATACCAAAGCTGCTCTCTCCTTCCGAAAAGTGGCAGGAGTGAAGCGATACGCCATTGATCGGTTTGATCCTGAAAAAAAGAGATACGTACCAGCCTTCCAGGTGAGGGGGAACAAGCTGTATCGCTATCAGACCAAGAGCGGAAACTATAAGAAGATCCATAAGGTAAAGGTGAAAAAAGGAGTGATTACCTGCACGCTCACAAAGTTGAACCTGAAGGCACAAAAAAAGCAAAAATATAAGGTACGCGCCGTAGCTGTAAAATCCGGCTATGGAGCACAGTATGGACGATATACAAAGACAGTCACCATAAAATAGCAGATACAAAGTTTTAGATGAGAGTTCATTCTTCGAAAGCGCCCCGGCAATGTGAGTTTCCGCATGGCCGGGGTGTTTGATTGCAAAGATACACAGTCTTTTTTCTGTACACGTTCCTGTATCTATGGTATCCTAACCTTAAAAACAAAAGAATATCATAAATTGGGAAAAGGGCTGTCAAGAGTGCCCGGGAGGATTATATGAAGTTATTGTTGATAAGACATGCGGATCCGGACTATGCAAGAGATTCTCTGACACAAAGAGGATGGCGGGAGGCCGGATTACTGGCTGAGAGATTGGCAAGGATGGATATTACGGATTTTTACGTATCGCCAATGGGGAGAGCAAAAGATACGGCTTCCCTTACCCTGGGTAGGATGGAGCGGGAAGCGAAGGAATGCAAGTGGCTGAGAGAATTTTCTCCGAGAATCCACCGCCCGGATACGGATACGGAAAAGAATGTCTGGGACTGGCTGCCTCAAGACTGGACGGTGAGAGACGAGTTTTATCGCCGGGATGCGTGGTATCTAGCAAAGGAATTACAAGAGGGAAAGGTAAAAGAGGAATATGACTGGGTAACTCAGGGGTTCGACGAACTGTTAAAGGATCACGGATATGTGAGGGAGGGACGTTGCTACCGGGTGGAGCGGTCCAACCAGGATACCTTAGCTTTCTTTTGCCACTTTGGTGTAGGATGTGTCTTGCTGTCCCATCTGATTGGCGCCTCGCCGATGGTGCTGTGGCATGGCTTTTGCGCGGCCCCCTCCTCTGTGACTACGGTGTTCACGGAAGAACGCAGAAGGGGAATTGCCAGTTTTCGGGTGAGCGCATACGGAGATACGTCTCATCTATATTTATATGATGAGGAGCCTTCCTTCTCCGCACGCTTCTGCGAGCGGTTTGAAAATACCTTTGAGCGGCATGACTGAGAAAGAATCGGTGAGATGTGCTGACTTTTCGACAAAATTCTGCTAAAATGATAGAAAATACGCAATAAGCTTTTCAGGCAGAAAAGTTTCTAAGGCAGAAAAGAGGAGAGAGTATGACATTAGAGGATGGAAATGTGGGAGGAAGCTATCTGGTAGAAGAAACGCATCTTCCTCTTGCACTGGAAAAACGGATGGAAGCGTTGGGAATGACCAGGGGTTCCAAAGTGACGCTGATTCACAAAAAAGGTAGCGGAACCTCCGTTATCTTATTGCGGGGCACCAGATTTGCCATAGGCCGGGGGATTGCAGCCAATATTGTGGTCAGAGAGGAGGCAGTATAGGTATGACAAAAGAGATGACGGTGGGATTTATCGGGAATCCAAACTGTGGAAAGACCACACTGTTTAACGCCTTTACCGGGGCGAATCTAAAAGTAGCCAACTGGCCTGGCGTAACGGTGGAAAAGGTAGAGGGAGCCATGCGGTATCATGACTTTACTTATAAACTGGTGGATTTGCCGGGAACCTATAGCCTTACCTCCTATACCATGGAAGAACAAGTAACCAGACAGTATATTCTAAGTAAGGACGTGGATGTGGTTGTGGACGTGGTGGATGCTTCCTCACTGGAGCGGAATCTGTATCTGACCTTACAGCTTCTGGAGCTTGGAAAGCCTGTGGTGATGGCGTTAAATATGATGGATGTGGTGGAAAAGAGGGGAATGGAGATTGATTTGCACCGTCTCCCGGAAATGCTTGGCATTCCGGTTATCCCGGTTTCGGCACAAAAGCGAACCGGACTTAACATTCTCATCCACGCCATTGCTCACCATAAAGATAAGGCGACTACAGACCCTTTGATTCACCACCATGCCTCCATGTCCAAAAGCGAAAAGCACCGGAAATATGCCCTGGTGTATAGCGATATGCTGGAGGATAAGCTGGACCGGATTATAGAGGCTCTTCAGAAACGCTATCCAAACCTGGAAAATTACCGCTGGCATGCGCTTAAGCTTTTGGAGCAGGACCAGGAAGTGAGTCAAAAGTATCCGGTGGATCTGCCGGAGGTGTTGGACCGCAGTTATGAGAGTGAGATTATCAACGAGAAGTATGATTTTATAGAAGAAATTATTCGGGAAGTTCTGGTAAACAAGGAAAAGCAGTCGGCGCTGACCGACCGTGCAGACGCCATTTTGCTGAATAATGTGTTAGCCATTCCGGCCTTTTTGGCCATTATGGCGTTCGTATTCTTTCTGACCTTTACAGTGGGAGACTGGATGAAAGGGTATCTGGAGGCTGCGATAGGACAAGTGTCCCATATGGCCTCCCAGGGACTTACCAGTCTGAAAGTCGATCCCATGATGATTTCTCTGGTGGTGGATGGAATCATCGCCGGAGTAGGGGGCATCCTTTCTTTCCTGCCAAACATTTTTATCCTGTTCTTGGCCCTGGCCTTTTTGGAAGACAGCGGTTATATGTCCAGAGTGGCCTATGTTATGAATAATCTGATGGGAAGGCTGGGACTGTCCGGCAGGGCGTTTATCCCTATGATCCTGGGATTTGGCTGTACGGTACCGGCCCTGATGGCCTCCAGGGTATTGGAGGATAAAAAAGACCGTTATCGCACTATGCTGATTACGCCGTTTATGTCCTGCAGCGCCAGATTGCCCATTTATATTTTATTTTCCGGTCTGTTCTTTCCGGATTGCGCCATGCTGGTGGCCTATTCCATGTATTTGATTGGTATTGCGGTGGCGATCCTGGTGGCGTTTGTGCTCCATAAGATGGATCGGCAGAAGAATCAGGATTTGTTGCTGATTGAACTTCCGGAGTATAAAATGCCCAGTGCCAGAACCGTGGGTATCTATGTCTGGGAAAAGGTGAAAGGATATTTAACCAAGGCAGGAACCACCATTTTTATCGCTTCTATTGTGATTTGGTTTATCCTGAATTTCGGTCCTCAAGGATACACTGCGGATATGAGCCAGAGCTTTGGGGCAAAGCTGGGAGCTTTTTTGGTTCCTGTGCTGGCGCCTGCCGGTTTGGGATTTTGGCAGATTGTAGTAGCGCTGATCGCCGGAATATCCGCAAAAGAGGTGGTGGTATCCAGCTTCATTGTGCTCTTTGGAGTACAGGGAACCGAATCGGCGAGAGAACTGGCGGATTTAAACCAGAGGCTGTCAGGAATCGGATTTGAGCCGCTGAATGCATTTTGCATGATGTTGTTTTGCCTGCTGTACATTCCCTGTGCCGCAACGCTGGCCACGGTGAAAAAAGAGACAGGAAGCACAAAGCGCATGTTCCAGGTGGCCGCCTTTCAATTAGGAGTGGCTTATGTGCTCACACTGCTGGTGTATCAGGTTGCCAGTCGTGCAGTCGCATTTTAAAGGGAGCTTCAGAGTAAATACTGCCAGAAGGTTATACCTACTGGCAGTTAAGAATTATATTACTTATTACCCTCTGCTGCGAGTTCGTGCAACTCTTGATCACTCAAATGGCGGTTATAAATTCTGAAATCGTCAATAGATGCTTTCAGGGTTGTGGAACCATTTTGATCATCAATCTTGCCCAGATAATTTTGTATCATTGCCTTTGTCTGGAGTGGTGACATATTAAAGTTACCCATCTTTGCGACGCTTACGCCATTTACCCACAACTGGGCTTTTGCTCCGCTGATTGTCAGCACAACATGCTGATACTCATTCTGGGTCATGGCCTTATTATTACTGTTGAACTGGCTTTTGCCCTTGATAACAACCTTTCCACCATTTCTTAGCTCAACCTGAAGAACATTTTCCGCATCAGAAGCGCCGAAATGCATCAGTCTGGCGCCGTTGAAAACATCTGGTTTTACCCACATAGCAATGCTGAATTCGTACATATCATCCAGTACGCCGTCTGGCAGCTTAACGCTGGATTCATTTTCCCCGTTCAAATAGACCTCGTCTCCTAAGACACCTTCCTCCGCACGTATCTGTGCATCGCCAATTAACTGTCCGTCATTGCCGTTTCCGGAGACATCCTTTACAACCGTTCCTTCTACATCTTCTTGATCAAAGGTATAGTGCAGGATTGGCTCCTCCTGAATTTCGGGTGGTTCTGGATAGGCGTCATCTAAATCTCCGGCCTTCATCCATACGCAATAATTGAAGCTGTCTGCGGCCTCATAGTCCTCCGGTTTTTCTGTTCCGTACCGATACCACTGTCCGGCGTTGGCATAGGGAACAGCAGCCAAGGTAACCACGCCGCCTACAGTGTTCATATCCAAAAGGTATCCCGTTCCAAATTGTGTTGTATCTCCTCCAAAATCAATCACACCCTTAGTTTCTACTTTTTCTCCACCAACAGGGTTGATGAATCTTGCAAGATCCAAGGAACCGATTTTAGAACCAAATGCCTGATATGCCTGATCCTCGCTGATATAAGCCAGATGAACACAGTAAACAACGGGGCCCTTCTTCATAGCGTAGGAGCCTTCATTTGATTTTTCGCCCATTACCCATTCCAGCTCGGAAGGATAGCTTAAAGTAATCTGGTCTCCGGACTTTAATCCATGCAGATTAACATACTTTCCTGCAGTCAGTGCACTTGCCTTTCCATCATTAATACGAATGGTTCCGTTTTCTACCCATTGGGGAACACGGATCATGACATCTGCGGCAGAACTTGTCTTATTACCTACCGTGATGCGAATTTCGTCTGTATTCGGATAAGAAGTATCCTGTTTCAGATGGAAGATACCGTCCGGCATTTGAATCTCTACTTCGCTCTGGACAAACTGATCAATATAGACCTTATCAGCAGATTTCGAGTACAGATAATAGGGCACATAAGCCTGCATTCTCAAGCCAGAAGAGGAACAGCAGTTTGTCTGCTCATAGTAATCTGTGGTGGATCCATTCAACGGTCTGTGATAGCTATATCCATCGGAATCAATGGTGCTGGTGGCCCACATATGGTTGTACAATACTTCCTCTATCGTTTCCATGTAGGTGAGTTCCCCGGTGGTAAGAAACAGCTCATGACTAAGTTTAGTCCAGGTATTTGTTGCACAAGTCTCGCAAACTTTCCCGCTGTTTGGAAGATTATCATCAGGCTTAATCTGCTCTTCAATAGAAACAGTACCTGTTATGTACTTCTGCAAAGAATTAATATTATTCCACGCTGCTGTCACTTTCTCAAGGTAGGAACTGTCTCCTGTTTCCAGATATTTTTTCAGAAGTCCGAGGAAGTTCATCTGGAAGGTATGTGCGTGAACGAAAGTCTGTAGATCTCCCACATTCATTTCTCCGCTAATCACTTTATCCAGATCTGCATAGGGGGTGTCCATAGGCATATAACCCGTCTTTTTGTCTTTATAGGCGGAACTCCACTTATCAATATTTTGGATCACCCAGTCTACCCATTCGGAATAGGATTGGGCACGCTGTGGATCTTTATCCCTTAAAGCAAGGCTGAGCCTCATCATAGGATCGATCAGCAATGTTCCCTCTAATCCCTGCATAACATCATTTCCTGCAATCCCGTCGATTCCCATTGGATAAAATTCCTGTTTGTAAAGATCTGTTCCCTCAACCTTCTCTGTGTTGTCACCGACGGTTGCCACAATATAGTCAGCTAAGTTGGTTGCGGTTTTTAGGGCTGTCTCAGACAGGATAGCATCCTCTTGCTGGTTTGCCTCATAATCTCCAATGAGACCATGCAAAGTAGAATACATTTCATACGCATCCATACCCTTTAAAGGCTTACTAGCCGACTGATGATTATATTCATTTTTATTTTTTTCATTATTAAGCATCTCGTCGGAGGCATTGCTCAGATAACCACCGATTACCAGATAACCCTGCGCGTTTGGGTTTGCCTCAAGCTGTGCGTTTGCTAGACGGTTTGTCACATCTGCGATAGCATCATTCATTTCGCTGTTTCTCATCCATTTGGAAAGGCTCATAGCTTCCAACCATTTACCGGGTTGTTCTCCGATCCATCCGGGACCGTTTAAGGATCTTTCTTCAAAAGCAGTAATGATTTCATCCAAATGCTGATCATACAGGATATCCATACCATAATTAAGCATGGAGGCCTTGACTTTGTTTCCAATGTCGCCGCCCACATCTATGATCTCCTGCCAAGTTAAAGATTCCATTCCAGCCTCTGCCTGTTCTACCTCTTCCAGGGATACGACCACATTGACCGTTGCAGGCTGATAGTCTTCTGCCCATTCATACCCCGCGGGGAGGACAGGATGAGCGACAGCCTGATAAGTTCCCTCTGAATTTTGATCATAAGACGCAAGGCTCCAGATACTTTCCTGGTTCTGCAAAACCGGAGTTGCTCCGTTTGCCGCAGAAGCTTTTAGAGTGCACCCTGCAAGGAGTTTTTTAACCTCAGCTTCTGTGGTACCCTGTTTCACTTCTATAACGGTGCGGTCAGCCTGCACTTTGGTAAGCTGAATACCTTTTCTCTCTGTTACAGATATGGGAAGAGTAGTAGCTTTCTTTACCTTACCTAACTGATAGGAAATCAGGATTTCCTTATCAGAAACACGTAACGGCGTGTCAGTACCTGGCTGCATGGTGTAACCCTTCACCTCATTTTTACCACCATTTTTATAATAGGCGGTTACTACCATTCCTGCTGGCTGAAAGCACTCACTTGCGATATATGCGGTTTTATTGGGCTTTCTAGTCACAGCAATACTTTTCAGTCTGGATGCCTTTACTTTTACCTGGAAGCTTGCCTTCTTTTTGCTTCCATCTTTCGCGTATGCAGTAATTTTGGCCTTTCCTGCTCTCAGGCCTCTTATAACGCCTTTGCTGTTTACAGAGGCGATCTTAGGATTATGGCTTTTCCATCGAACAGACTTCATCGCTTTAGCTGGTGAAACCTTTGCCTTTAATTTTATAGTTTTTCCTAAGGGGATTTCCTTTTTACCGCTGACAGTAATTTTAGATACAGGTGTAATGACTCTTACTTTAATAGAGTCATGGAATTTTTTTCTTCCCTTAACGGATACGGTAATTTTAGTTGTTCCGTTTTTCTTTGCGGTAATTTTACCGTTTTTACTTACTGTAGCTACGCTCTTTTTACTGGACTTGTAGACAAATCCCTTCTTAGCCAGGCTCTTTGGAGTTGCTTTGGCCTTTAATTTAAACGAGGTTCCTTTTCTCAGGGTTAAAGCATTTTTCTTAGGCTTGATAATCTGTACCTTCTTTGTGTTGTCTGTACTGGAAGCTTGAACAGGTTGAGGTACCATACCAAAGGAAGAAAGTACCAAAACCAAGCTTATAATCCAGGCAATGATTTTCTTTTCATTTAGATTTCTGACGTTCATAATTTTGTCCTTTCACTTAAAAGTCTACTTTGAGTTTACCTGTTGTCTTAATTGTATCTACGCTTATTTTTTATTCCTTTTTTCATAAATCCCCACCTTTCTTTAAGAAGATACATAACGGTTACATCTTTATTGGAGTATCTTAATTATAGCATTTCCTACTTTTTAATAAATGCATTTTTCTATTTATTTTGTAATTATTCTTTAGAATCTGCAGATTGTCGGGCCAAACGGACACCTGTGCCATATTCGGCGGACAGTCTGAGA